>NZ_JBFRGY010000015.1:0-300840 GCF_052115565.1 Microbacterium sp. 2MCAF23
GCCGGCGCGCTGCCGGCCGCCGCTGCTCCGCGTCCCGCTGCCGCCACGTCCACCCCGATCCAGCACGTCGTCGTGATCTTCGGCGAGAACGTCTCCTTTGACCATTACTTCGCGACCTACCCGAATGCCGCGAACATCGCGGGCGAAACGGTCCAGGGCACGGGGGCGCCGGCTTCCGCGTTCACCGCCGCGAAGGACACCCCGACCGACATCGCGACCCTCGCGAACGCCGGCCTGCTCGCGCCGAACAACCCCAACACCGTGCAGCCGAAGCGACTCACCCCCGGTCAGGCCGTCACCTGCGACCAGGACCACGAGTACCTTGCCGAGCAGAAGGCGTACAACGGCGGCGCGATGGACCGCTTCGTCGAGAACACCAGCACCGACACCTGCGGCAACCCCGGTGATCCCCGGTATGCGACCCCGGGCATGACCATGGACTACTACGACGGCAACACCGTCACCGGCCTGTGGAACTACGCCCAGCACTACGCGCTCAGCGACAGCAGCTTCTCCGACACCTTCGGCCCGTCGAGCCCCGGTGCGCTCAACCTCGTCTCCGGGCAGACGCACGGCGTGATCAGCGTCGACCCGTTCACCGGCGCGCAGACTGCCACCCCCGACCCGTACACGGTGAAGAGTCCGGACGCGCAGGGTGTCGGCACCATGACGGAGGACCCGGATCCGGCCTTCGACGACTGCTCCGACGGCAGCCACGCGAAGAGCTATGCGCTCGCCGCGATGCGGGGTCGCAACATCGGCGATCTGCTGAACGAGAAGAACGTGTCGTGGGGCTGGTTCCAGGGCGGCTTCACGCCGCAGAGCACCAAGACGATCAAGGGCGTCGACTACGCGCAGTGCACGACCACGCACACGAACGTGGCCGGTGTCTCGTCGACCGACTACAACCCGCATCACGAGCCGTTCCAGTACTTCGCGTCGACCGCCAACCCGCACCACCTCGCCCCGGCCTCCGACGCCGAGATCGGGCGCGCCGGCCAGGCCAACCACCAGTACGACATCACCGACTTCAACAAGGTCGTCGACACCGACAACATGCCGGCGGTCTCGTACCTGAAGGCGCCGAACTACCAGGACGGGCACGCGTCGTACTCGGATCCGATCGACGAGCAGACGTTCGTCGTGAACGAGATCAACGCCATTCAGAAGTCCAAGAACTGGGGATCGACGGCGATCGTGCTCGCCTATGACGACTCCGACGGCTGGTACGATCACGTCGCGGCGACGGTGACCAACGCGTCGAACGATCCGCAGAACGATGCGGCCTGGTGCCTCGATGCGTCGGCCTCCGGCACGCCGATCCTCGGCGGTTACGCCGATCGTTGCGGCCCGGGCCCGCGTCAGCCGCTCCTGGTGATCTCCCCGTTCGCGAAGAAGGACTTCGTCGACCACACCGTCACGCAGCAGTCGTCGATCCTGCGGTTCATCGAGGACAACTGGGGCCTCGGCCGGCTCGGCGACGGGTCTCTGGACGCGGTCGCCGGCTCGCTCGGCAACCTGCTCGACCTCTCGCATCCGCGCAAGGATGCGAACCTGACGCTGGATCCGGCCACCGGCACGATCGTCCAGCCGGCGTACTGCGCCGGCAACAGCGGCAAGCACCTCGGACAGGGTGGAGGCTGCAGCTGACGCCCGACCGGCACACGCGGGCCGGCCTCCTCGAGAGCCGGCCCGCGCACGGACACGACGGCCCGGGCGCTCCGAGTGAGCGACCGGGCCGTCGTGTCAACGTTCGGTCCCTGAGCCTGTCGAAGGGCCGGGTCGGCGAAAAGCCTTCATAGCGCGCCGGCGTGGCGGACGACGATCGCGGCGGCGGCCCTTGCGGGTGCGGCTCCGTAGAGGAAGCCCCGTGCATCGCCGAGGCGGGACGCGGCGAAGGCGTCGGCGACGGCGACCGGTGCGTGCCGGATCAGCAGCGAGCCCTGCAGCGCCACCGCGAGGGCTTCCGTGAGCCGGCGCGCTCCGGCCTGCGCGTCGGCGGACGCAGGATCGCGCTGCGCTGCGCGCAGCAGCAGCTCCGTGCCGGCTATGTGCGCGTCCAGACGTTCGTCCGCCCCAGCGGCGAGGCGCACCTCCGCCAGTAGCGCGTCGGCGGTCTCCGGCTCGCGGGCGATCGCGCGCAGCACGTCCAGCGCGATGACGTTGCCGGATCCCTCCCACACCGCCATCACGGGCTGCTCGCGGTAGCGCCGGGCGAGCGGGAACGCCTCGGTGTAGCCGTTGCCGCCCAGGCACTCCAGCGCCTCGTAGGCGTGGCCGGGCCCGCGCTTGCAGATCCAGTACTTGAGCACCGCCGTCGCGAGCCGGTGGAACGGCTCGTCCTCGGCAGGCGCGTCGGCTTCGTAGGCCGCGGCGACCCGCAGTGAGGAGGTGATCGCGGCCTCGGCCTCCACGGCGAGATCGGCGAGCACCTGCGTCATCGCGGGCTGGTCGGCGAGCAGGGCGCCGAAGGCCGATCGGTGTTGCGCGTGCCAGATCGCCTCGGCGGTCGCCTGACGCATCCCGGCGGCGGTGCCGAGCATGCAGTCCAACCGGGTCCGATTGACCATCTCGATGATCGTGCGGACGCCGCGACCCTCCTCGCCGACGAGCCAGCCGAGGGTGCCGTCGAACTCCACCTCGCTCGAGGCGTTCGCGCGGTTGCCGAGCTTGTCCTTGAGCCGCTGAATGAGGAACGGATTGCGGGATCCGTCCGGCAGCACGCGCGGCACGAGGAAACAGCTGAGCCCGGCCGGCGCCTGAGCGAGCACCAGGAAGCCGTCGGACATGGGCGCCGAGCAGAACCACTTGTGCCCGGTGAGGATCCAGGACCTGTCGCCGGTCGGCGCCGCGGAGGTGCGGTTCGCGCGCACGTCGGATCCGCCCTGCTTCTCCGTCATCGCCATGCCGAACAGGGCGGACGTCTTGCCGGGGGTGAGCGCGGGCGAGTAGTCCCGCGAGAGCAGCCGCGGCATCCACTCGTCCTGCAGGTCCGCCGACCCGAACTGCTGCAGCGCGGGGACAACCGCGTGCGTCATGGACACGGGGCAGGCGTGCCCCGGCTCGATCTGCGCGAACAGCAGGAACTGCGCGGCGCGGGCGACCTGCGCGCCGGGGCGCGGATCCGCCCAGGCGGAGGTGTGGGCTCCGGCGGCGATCGCGGCGCCGATCACCCGGTGGTACGCGGGGTGGTACTCGACCTCGTCGATGCGGCGTCCCCAGCGATCGAACGCGACGAGCTCCGGCTCGTGCACGTTCGCAAGCTCGGCGTCGTGCTGGAAGGCGGCGGATCCGACCAGCTGCCCAGTCGCGGTGAGCTCCGGCTCGGCCCAGGAGGCGCCGTGCCGTCGCACACCCTCGACGAGGGGGAGGTCGAGTGCGAACTCGTCCACGCCCTCCCGCGGCGGCGCCTGGTTCGTGACGGTGTGCGTCGCCATGCGGATCCCCTTCGATCGCGGTCTGATCCGACGCTACGCCATCCCCCCGCGTGGGCTCACGGTCGGCGTGCGGATGGCCGTCGCGCTCGACGAGGGCCGGAACGCCGGCGAGGCGGGCTCAGTCGGCCGCGCGGTTCTCGCGCCACTCGTCGCGGAGCAGCCCCATCCGCACGATGTCCTCATAGCGCCCGCGCACCCAGGCGTGCTCGCGCTGGCGCCCCTCGACGACGAAGCCGGCCTTCTCGTAGGAGCGGATCGCCGCGGCGTTCGACGCGATCACCTCGAGATGCACCCGGCGCAGGTTGCCGCGCACGAACCCGAACTCCAGTATCTGCCGCATGGCCTCGGTGCCGATGCCCTTGCCCCGGGCGGACGGGATGAGCGCGATGCCGACCTCGGCGTGCCGCGCGACCTCGTCGATCTCGAACAGGCCGACGTTGCCGACGGCTTCGCCGGCGACGTCGATCACGAAGCCCCGGTTGCTGCCCGGATCCGCTTCTCGCGCCGTGAGACGCTCCTCCCACGCGGTGCGGGGCGGAACCGCGGGGCGGCCCGGGTTGCGTTCCTCCCACGTGTCGAGATCCGTCGCGATGCTGTAGAGCGCATCGAGGTCGGCGTCTGTGCGAGCGCGGAGGGTGACAGCGGGTCTTGTGGACATGGGTGTCACGCTACCCGCAGGTCCGGACAACGCGGTCGCGACCGGCGCCGCGGACCGAAGAGGACCGTCCCCTTGTGACGCGTTGCACGGCGGCATACCCTGCGGAGAACAGGGCGGGATCAGGCCCGCCGCGGGCGGGTATGCAGATGAGGGCGTCGCTGACCGGCTCCCTCGTGAAGGAGGATGAGATGGGGCACGACAACGACGACGACCAGGTCGAAGCGCCGGTCCACGAGCAGAAGGCTGCGGAGAACGGTCCACCCCGGGACGAGGACGACGACGGCCTGATCCCGCCGCCCGAGGTGGACACGATGCTCGGGTTCGAGGGGTCGATCGAGGGTCTCTGACGGCGGGCCGCCCTGTCGCGTGCGCGGCCGGGCTAGACGATCGCGTGCGCCCGCACCGGGAAAGTCCCGAAACCCGCGACGGCCGGTGGAGCGGCAGTGAACCGGGCGCCGCGCGCAGGCAGCGAGCCCAGGTTCGCAAGGTGCTCGACGACGGGGATCCCTGCCGCGAGCAGGATCGAGTGCGCGGGGCGCTCGCCTCCCGATTCGGTGTCGTCGATGTTGAGCGAGTCGATGCCGACGAGCGCGACCCCGGCGCCGACGAGGGCCTGCGCCCCGCCTTCGGTGAGGAACGGCGCGCCGCGGCCGTACGCCGGGGTGCCGAAATGCCGGTCCCAGCCCGTGTGCAGCAGCACGGCCGCGCCGTGCAGGTCGCGGTCGGCCAGCGTTGCGGATCCGATCCCGCGACGGTCGGGCGACCACGCATCGGCGAGGTGGAAGACCTCCGCCGGCAGATCGACGAGCTTCTCCAAGGGCAGCGAGGAGAGATCGCCCCCGTCGGCGTATCGGTGGAACGGCGAGTCGATGTACGTCCCGGTGTTGCCGATCATCGTGATGACGTCCATCGCGAACTCGGTGCCGGGCGCGTACTTCGCCCTCGAGTCCTCCCTGGTGAGGAACGGGGTGATCTCGGGCGCGGGCAGGCCGGGGTAGGTGACGAGGCCGGCGTGGATCGAGTGCGACAGATCCACGATGCGGCGGGCAGGCGCGGGCGTCGTCGCCTCGACCCCGCGGCTGCCGCGGTGCTGCTCGGCGACGATCTCGAGGCGATGCAGCACGACCGACTCGACGAGTGCGAGACCGAGGTGGCGGATGAGGAGCGCGCCGATCGCCTCGGCGTCCAGATCGGGGGAGGGCAGGTCTAGGCGGAAGCCGTCGCCGTGCATCCCGCCGCCGTTGGCGAAGGCGATGTCGAAGCCGAAGCGCGCGCGATACTCGGGAGAGGTCATCCCGCCAGTATGTCGATGATCCGGGGGTCGACGGCTCCATGGCGGAGTCTCGTGCTTCGCAGAAGGACCCGCACCTTCCGTAGCGGATGCGGGTCCTTCTGGTGATCGAAGCGGGCGCTCAGTGGAACAGGCCGAGCTTTCCGAACTTCTCCGCGAGCAGGTAGTAGACCGTGATGCGGCTCTTGGTGCGGTCTGCCTTCATCGTCTCCTTGACCTCGTCGAGCGCGGCGTCGAGGACCGCGTCCGACTCCGTGAGGCCGAGCTTCTTCTTGAGGAAATTGGTCTTGACGGTCTCGACCTCGTCCTTGTCGGAGAATGCGACGTACGCCGAGTCCTGGCTGTCCATGACGAGTCGGTAGGTCTTGAGCAGACCCGCGATCGCAGCATCATCGGCGTCGGGACGGTAGATCTTGACGTCAGCGGCCCAGTCGGCCATAGGGAACTCCTTCGCTCCGGCTCGGCTCGGATGTGCCGCGCTCGCCAGAGAGCCTAGAGGCCGCATCCGAACAGCAACAGACACCCATAGGAAACTGACAGCGGGATCTGATGCCGTACCGTGGTGCGTGAGCCGGCCGGCGATCCTCGTGCGGTGTTCGACACGTCGGCACCGCCGGCAGCATCCGGCGGGCCCCCTCGGAGTGCTGGACGATGCGCGTTCTGTTCAATCCTCAGCGCCTACGTGGTTCGTACGGTCGAGTCATGTCCGCACCAGAGCAGCATCGCACCGCGTCGTCAGGCTTGCGGCCGTCGCTGGTCGTCGCGTGCGCGTCGGAGCGTGACATCGCACGGGAGATCGGCCACGCCGCGGCGACCGGGATGCGGTTGGTGCCGCGGGGCGGTGGCCACTGCTTCGCCGGCAGATCCACCACCGACGGCATCGTGCTCGACCTCGCCGCGATGGATCAGGTCCGCGTCGATCCGTCGGGTACGGCGACGATCGGCGCAGGGTGCCGGCTGGGCCGGGTGTACGGCGCACTGCATGCGGTGGGACGCACGCTGCCGGCGGGATGCGGGGAGACCGTGGGCATCGCGGGCCTGACCCTCGGCGGCGGGATCGGTCTGCTGGGACGGCAGCACGGGCTGACCTGCGACCGGCTGATCGGCGCCCGGGTCGTGCTCGCCGACGGCGACATCGTCGACTGCGACGAGCATCGCGAGCCGGATCTGTTCTGGGCGCTGCGCGGCGCGGGAGGGGGCCAGTTCGGGGTGGTCAGCACGTTCCGGTTCGCGACCGTGCCCGAGCCCATGGTCTCCCGTGTCGAGGTCGCGATACCGGGGAATGTCGACCTCGGTGCTCTTGTGACGGCCTGGCAGGAGCACGCCCCCGATGCACCCGACGGCCTGACCGTCGATCTGGTCATTGAGCTGGAGCCGGGTGTCCCCGGTCTGCAGGTCCGCGCGGTCGGAGCCTCGAGCCTTCCCGCGTCCGTGACCAACGCGTGGCTGCGGGAGCTCCTGGGCAGAGCCGGGTCGGCGCGGCTGCGGGTGGAAGATCCGGTGCCGTACTCGACCGTGAACCGGTGCCGTACTCGACCGTGAAGGAGACGCACGCCGACGAGCGGCGTTCGCTGCCGCAGCGTCCGGTCCGCCTGCGGTCGGAGTTCTTCGAGCACACGATCGAAGAACCGATCCTGGAACGGATCCAGTCGCTGCTCGCCGACGCGGACCGCAGCAGGCCGCGCAGGCTTTCGTACACGGCGATGGGCGGGGCGTACAACCGGGTGGCCTCGGGTGAGACCGCGTTCGCGCACCGTGGCACCCGCTTCCTGCTGGAGCATGTCGGCGACCCCGGCGACCGGTGGATCGACGATTCCTGGAACGCCGCCCATGAAGCCGGATCCGGACGGGTGTATCCGAACTTCCCCGACCTTCTGCTCGAGGATCCGCTCTCCGCCTACCATGGCGCCAACGCGGACCGTCTTGCCGGCGTCAAGCAGCGCTACGACCCGCACCGGTTCTTCGACTTCCCGCAAGCCATCCAGCCCGCGGGCAGCGACCCGCACCCCCCACAGGAACGAGGTTCGAGGATGAGCACGCAGAAGCCCCTGTCTGACCCTGCTGGTGCGCCGCGGGTGCGCAGTTTCGATCACGTCGGAATCACGGTCGCCGACCTGGAGGCGGTCACAGCGTTCTTCGCCGGCCTCGGGCTGGAGGTTCTCGGCGATCCCATGGCCGTGGAGGGCGAATTCCTCGACACGGTGATCGGGATCCCCGACGCCCGGACTCGGATCGTCATGCTGCGCGCTCCCTCCGGCGGCACGACGCTGGAGCTGTCCAGCTTCACCCGCCCCGATCACGAGCCCGGCTCGCCGGCTCCGATGGCGAACGAGCTCGGCATCCGCAACGTCGCCTTCATGGTCGACGACCTCGACGCGATGATCGACCAGGTCGTGGGCGACGGATACGCGCTGGTCGGCGGCGTCGGCGAATGGCAGCACGCCATCCGGATGGCCTACGTCCGCGGTCCGGAGGGCATCATCGTCTCCCTCGCCGAATCGATCGGTTGACGGCGTCATGCGGATCCGCTGGCGAGGCGTCGAAACGGGGAGCACGGAGACGCTGGAGTTGTCCGTCGCGACGGGCGGCGTGGATGCGACATCGGTCGTGGAGAGCCCTGGTCGCGTGATCCGTTATGCCGCCCGGCTGACGGAGCGGTGGGAGTTCGCGGATCTCACGGTCGAGGACGACCGCGTCGGAACCCTGCGCCTGGCCCGATCGTCGGCGGGCGAATGGCGGGTGAACGACGTGCCGCGCCCCGACCTGAGTGCGGCGATCGACATCGACCTGTCCTTCAGCCCCTTCACGAACACGCTGCCGATCCGCCGCCTGGCGCTGAGACCCGGCGAGTCCCGGGACATCGTCACCGCCTACGTCACCGACGCGCTCGAGGTGCTGCCGGATCCGCAGCGCTACACGTGCCTCAGCCGAGAGCGCTACCTCTACGAGTCGCGGGACAGCGACTTCCGCCGGGAGATCCTCGTCGACGCCGCGGGGCTCGTGCTCGAGTACCCGGGACTGTTCGTGCGCGTGCGGGAGTAGCCCCGGAGCGGGATCCGTACGGCGTCTGACGCGACGAAGGCCCCCGTCGGTGACGGAGGCCTTGTCGGAGTGGAGGGGCTGACGGGAATCGAACCCGCGCTGTCTGCTTGGGAAGCAGAAGTTCTGCCATTGAACTACAGCCCCGTGCGTCGGTGACGCCTGGCCAGCATAACAAACGCCCACGGGATCCCGGATCCGCCCTGCCTCATCGCACGGTTTCCCTCCCCGCCGCGACTTTCCCTCCCCGCACGGGCGCCGACCGGGGGAGGGAAACAAGGTGAGGGGAGGGAAACGGAGTGAGGGGAGAACCCGCGAGGAGCCCGGGCAGGGGCGGGCGACGTTCGGGGTTTCCGGAATCATCCCCGGGGATCCCCGGAGTCATCCTCCAGAGGGATGCGACGAGGCACAGCCGCCGCATAGCGTCGAAGACATGATCACCGCAGAGGGCCTCACCAAGAGATACGGACCCAAGACCGCCGTCGACAACGTGTCGTTCACCGTGCGGCCGGGCACCGTCACCGGCTTCCTCGGACCGAACGGCGCCGGCAAGTCGACCACGATGCGGATGATCGTGGGCTTGGACCGGCCGAGCGCGGGCCGCGTGACCGTGAACGGGCAGGAGTACCGCCGTCTGCACGCGCCCCTCACCGAGGTCGGCGTGCTGCTGGACGCCAAGGCCGTGCACACCGGCCGCTCGGCCCGCAACCACCTGCGCGCGCTCGCCGCCACGCACGGCCTGCCCTCGAAGCGCGTCGACGAGGTGATCGAGATCGCCGGCATCGGATCCGTCGCCCGCAAGCGCGCGGGCGGGTTCTCGCTCGGCATGGGGCAGCGCCTCGGCATCGCCGCAGCCCTGCTCGGCGACCCGCACACGCTGATCCTCGACGAGCCGGTCAACGGGCTCGACCCCGAGGGTGTGCTCTGGGTGCGCAACTTCGTGCGGCACGCCGCATCGGAGGGACGCACGGTGCTGCTCTCCAGCCACCTCATGAGCGAGATGGCGCAGACCGCCGACCACATCATCGTGCTGGGCCGCGGCCGGGTGCTCGCGGACGCACCGCTGTCGCAGCTCGTGCAGCAGTGGACCACCGCCCAGGTGCGGGTGCGGAGCCCCCGCGCCGCCGAGCTGGGCGATCTGCTGATCGCCGCCGGCGCCCTGATCACCCCCTCGGGCCACGACACGATCGACGTCACCGGCCCCGAGGCATGGTGGATCGGCGACCTCGCCGCCGAGCGCGGCATCGCCCTGCACGAGCTCACCCCCACCAGCGGCTCGCTGGAGGACGCCTACCTCGCCCTCACCGGCGAGGCCGTCGAATACCGAACCCGCGCCGTGCCCGAAGCCGTCGCCCCGATCCCGGAGGTGGTCGCATGAGCGCCGTCGCCCCCACTGTCCCCGCCCTGCCGGGCCGGTTCCGTCTCAGCTTCCCGCGGAGCCTGCGCAGCGAGTGGATCAAGCTGACCACGCTGCGCTCGACCTGGTGGTCGATCGCGATCACCGCCGCGCTCACGATCGGCATCGCCGTGCTGATCGCATTCGCCCTCACCACCTCCGGTGAGGCACCGCGCGGGCTCAACGGCATCATGGCCGTGGTCACGCCGATCCAGTTCACCGCGCTGCTGGCCGGGATTCTGGGTGCGATCGCCGTCACCGGCGAGTACTCCACGGGCATGATCCGCTCCACGCTCACCGCCGACCCGCGCCGCGGGCGCGTGCTGGTGGCGAAGTCCGTGGTGCTCGGGGTGTTCCTGTTCCTCGCGTCGCTGGTGATGTTCGTGGTCGCCGCCGTCCTCGTGTCGGCGATCCTCGGCGCGCACGGCCAGGGCCTCGAGTGGAGTGCGCCCGACAAGGTGATCTTGCCGCTGCTCGCCGCCGCCGCGACGATGGCGGTGTGCGCGCTGATCGGCGTCTCGTTCGGCTTCATGCTGCGCTCGGGCGCCGGTGCGATCGCTGCCACGGTCGGACTGCTGTTCGTGCTGCCGATCATGTCGAACTTCTTCGCCTTCGCCGGCGAGTCCTGGAAGTGGGTGCTCGACGCGGCGAACTACCTGCCGCTGTCGGCCGCGCAGAACGCGATCCTGCCCAGCGACACCGCGCCGATGTCCGCAGGCGTGGCGTTCCTCACCCTCGGCGCCTGGGTCGCCGCAGGCCTGCTCGGATCCTGGGTGGTGCTGCGCTCGCGCGACGCCTGACCCGCGGATCTGCCGACATCGCCCCCTTCGCACTGTGCGGAGGGGGCGATGTCGTCTGCGGACGCGGCCGGAGGATGTGGTACCTGAGGACCACCCCGGGACGGACCGGATCCTCCCCGAAGCGGATGTGCCGGCCTCGTGGTGCGCGGTTGGCTGAAGGTACGGCTCGTCGCAGCCCGCGGCAGTCGCGGTGCCCCTGCGCCCGCCCGTGATCGCCTGGAGGATCCGTGACCCCGCTGACCCGACTCAGCCTCGCCAACCGCGCCGTCGTGGCCCTGTTCACCGTGCTCATCGTCGGAGCGGGCCTGTGGGCCACCGGCAGCATGAAGCAGGAGCTGCTGCCGTCGATGTCGCAGCCCGCGGCGGTCGTCCTCGTGACGAAGCCCGGTGCCTCGGCCGAGACCCTCGACCACGATGTGGTCAAGCCGCTGTCAGATGCGCTCGGTTCCGTGACCGGGGTGGACGAGGTGCGCACGAGCACCTCGAGCGGCAGCGGGCAGCTGACCGTGAACTGGGCGTTCGGCCGCGATGACACCAAGATCCTCGCCGATCTCAAGGCCGCCGCGTCCGCCGCCGGATCCGCCGCGGACGGCGTGCACACCGAGGTCTACGCGGGCAGTTCCGCCGACATCCCGGTGCAGAGTCTCGCGATCACGGGTGACGGCGACGTCGGCGCCCTTGCCGAGCGGGTGGACAAGACCCTCGTCCCTGCGATCGAGCACGTGCCGGGTGTGCGTGCGGTGCAGGTGTCGGGCCGCGCCTCCGAGCGCGTGCTCGTGACCCTGGATCCGGCCAAGCTGTCGGCGCGCTCGATCGATGCGGCCGCGGTGTCGGGGATTCTGCGGACCGCCGGCGTCGTGGTGCCGGCGGGCACCAGCAGCGACGGCACGCGCGCCATGGCGATCGAGGTCGGCCAGGAGGGTACCTCGATCGAGCGCCTGTCGGCGATGCCGATCCCGACGATGCAGGGGCCTGTGCCGCTGTCCGAGGTCGCGACGGTCGAGCTCGCCCCCGTCCCGCAGCGCACGATCTCGCGCGCCGACGGCCGTCCCGCGCTGAGCCTGACGATCACCAAGACGCCCGAGGCGAACGCCGTGCAGGTGTCGCATGCGGTGACGGCCGCGGTCGCGAAGGCGCTGCCCTCTCTCGGCGCGAACGCCGCGAGCTCGGTGCTGTTCGACCAGTCCACGATGATCGAGAAGTCGACGCACGACCTCGCCGTCGAGGGCGGCCTCGGCCTCGTGTTCGCGGTGCTGATCATCCTGGTCTTCCTGCTCTCGCCCAAGGCCACCGTGATCACGGCCGTCTCGATCCCGCTGTCGCTGCTCATCGCGGTGATCGGGCTGCGCGTCGGCGGGTTCTCGTTCAACGTGTTCACTCTCGCCGCGTTGACCGTCGCAGTCGGCCGCGTGGTCGACGACTCGATCGTCGTCATCGAGAACATCGCGCGGCGACGCGGATCCGCGCCGCTCACCCCTGGCGATGTGCTGGCCGCGGTGCGCCAGGTGGCCGGCGCCGTGACGGCGTCGACGCTGACGACGGTGGCGGTGTTCCTGCCGGTCGCCCTCGTCGGCGGCATGGCGGGGGAGCTGTTCCGGCCGTTCGCCCTGACCGTGACCATCGCGCTGCTGGCCTCGCTGCTGGTGTCGCTGACGATCGTGCCCGTGCTCGCGTACTGGTTCCTGCGCCGTCCGAAGAGGGGCGCCGTCGCGGAGGCCGAGGCCGCGGATGCCGAGCACGCGACGATGACCGCCGTCGAGGGCACGGATCCCGCGAATACCGCCGTTGCAGATCCGCATCAGGCCGGCACGTCGGGCGTGACCGCCGCGGGCGCTGAGGCGGCGGCGCAGGATCCCGCCGAGCGCGTCACGCGCATGCAGCGGGCCTATCTGCCCTCGCTGCTGTTCGCGCTGCGCCGGCCGGTCACGGTCGTGCTGATCTCGGTGGTGGTGTTCGCCGGCACCATCGTGGCGGCGACCTTCCTGAAGACCGACATGCTCGGCAGCTTCGCCGACGAGCGCGCGGTGACCGTCACCCAGACGATGCCGCTGGACACGACGCTCGCGGTGTCGGACAAGGCGGCGACCGCGCTGGAGAAGAAGGTCCGCGATCTCGACGGGGTCGCCTCGTATCGCACCACGGCGGGGGAGCAGGGGGCGCCGGTCACACTCGACATCGTGATCGCGCCGGAGGCGGATCCGGCCGTCGTGCTCCCGCGGATCCGCACCGCGGTGGCCGGGCTCCCGGATGCCGACCGCATCACCGTGTCCACCCAGGCGACGCAGACCACGTCGTCGTCGATCGATGTGATCGTGAAGAGCCCCGATGACAAGGCGCTGGCAAGCGCCTCCGAGAAGCTCACGGCGGCTCTCGGCAAGGTGGACGGCATCGGCACGGTGAAGAGCGATCTCGCCGCGGATCTGCCCGTGCTGAAGGTATCCGTCGACCCCGCGCGCGCGGCGGCGCAGGGCTTCACCACCGCCGAGGTGGGGGCGGCGATCTCCTCCGCCGTCCAGGGCGAGCGACTCGGCTCCGTCAGCATCGACGGCACCGCCACGGATCTGGTGGTCCGTGCGCAGTCGACCGCGACGGATCCCGAAGCGGTCAAGGCGCTCACTCTGCCGATCTCGGCCCTTCAGGCCCAGAAGACGCAGAAGGACGCGGCGGATGCACTGCAGCGCGAGCAGGAGACGATGTCCGCCCAGGCGCGCACCGAGGCGGAGAACAAGGCCGACGAGCAGCTCTCCGCGCTCTACGACGCCCGCTCCTCCGGGGCGGCGGACCTGGCCGCGCTGCGCGAGCAGCTCGCGCAGCTGCTCGCCTCGCCGCCGCCCGCCGACCCCCAGCCGGCGACGCAGGGCCAGCTCAGCGCACTCGAGTATCAGAAGCTCGTGCAGCAGCTCACCCAGGCCGTGGCCGGGGCCGAGAGCGGGCTGACGGGCCTCGACGAGCAGATCTCCGCGGCGCGCACCGCGATCGCCGACGGGTCGCGCCAGCAGGCCGAGACCGACCGGCTCACGCAGGCGCAGCGCGACCTCGAGCACCTGCGCGCGACGCCGATCCGCGTCGGCGACATCGCTGCCGTGGAGGTGGTCTCGGCTCCCGCCACGATCACCCGGATCGACGGCGCTCGCGCGGTCACGATCTCGGCCACGCCCGCGGAAGGGGCCGACCTCTCCACGGCGTCGTACGGTGTGCAGACGGCGGTGGCGGGAGTCGACCTGCCGGCCGGCGTGAACCTGGACGAGGGCGGCGCCGCCGCCGAGCAGGCGCAATCGTTCGGCGAGCTCGGGCTCGCGATGCTCGCGGCGATCGCCCTGGTCTACATCGTGCTGGTGGCGACGTTCCGCTCCCTCGTGCAGCCGCTCCTCCTGCTGGTCTCGGTGCCGTTCGCGGCGACGGGGGCGATCGCGGGTCTGCTGATCACGGGGACCCCGCTCGGGATCCCGGCGCTCATCGGAATGCTCATGCTGATCGGGATCGTGGTCACGAACGCGATCGTGCTGATCGACCTCATCAACGAGTACCGCCGGAATGGCTCGGGACTCGACGACGCGGTCGTGCACGGGGCGCGCCTGCGCCTGCGGCCGATCATCATGACCGCGTGCGCGACGATCTTCGCGCTCATCCCGATGGCCCTCGGCATCACCGGCGGCGGGGCATTCATCTCGCAGTCGCTCGCGATCGTGGTCATCGGCGGTCTGGTCTCGTCCACGGTGCTCACCCTGTTGCTGGTGCCGGCGCTGGTCGTGCTCTACGAGCGCCGCGGGGATCGCAGGCAGGCGCGGAGGGAGCGTCGCGAGGCCCGTCGCCAACGCCGCAGCGCCGGTGTCGAGGTGTTCGAGACCGGGCAGGATCCGGCGTCGTCCGAGGCGGAGACGGTCGCCGTGCTGCCGCTGAGCGCCGGCGAGCCCGCGTCACGCTCGTCGCGCACGACCGCGGAGCGGGCGGCCTCGGCCGACCCGGAGGACCGTGGGAGACTGGCGACGTGACCGACGGCTCCGCGCGCGCCCTGGATCGCGCCGCGTCGCGCTGGCAGCGCCATCCGCACTGGGCCGACGCCCTCACGACGCTCAGCTGGGTCGTGCTGACGGTCGTGCCGATGCTCGGGACGGCCCCCGCGGGGGACCCGGTCGTCGTGCGGCCCGGCGGAGTCTGGGGCATCGGCCTGGGACTCGTGGTCGTGGCGATCGTCGCGACCATGATGGTGCTGTTCCGCCGGCGCAACCCGATGCTGCTGTACCTCGTGACACTGACGCTGCCGCTCGTGCTGCTGCCGTTCTGGCTGGATGTGGGGGCGTTCGCCGTCGCCTACGCGGTGTTCGCGATCGCCGTGTACGACCGGATGTCCCGCGCGTGGATCGCCGGCGCGGTCGCCTATGCGGTGACGCTGGCGCTGGGCGGTGTCCATCTGCTCACCGGGTTCGGGTTCGCTCCGGTGAACCGTTCGGGCTCGCGGCTGGACACGGCGTTGTCCTGGGCGGCGTTCGACCTGCTGCTGCTCCTGGTCGCACTGCTGTGGGGGCAGAACGCGGGAAACCGCCGCCGGTATGTGGCGGCGCTCGTGGAGCGGGCGCGGATCCTGGAGCACGAGCGTGATCAGGAGGCGCAGCTCGCCGCTCTCGCCGAGCGGTCGCGCATCGCCCGTGACGTGCACGACATCGTGTCCCATTCGCTGAGCGTGATCGTGCGGCTGGCCGACGGCACGAGGGCCATCTTCGACGCGGATCCCGACCGAGCGCGCGAGGCGGTGGGCCAGATCGCCGGAGTGGCGCGTTCCTCCCTCGACGAGATGCGGCGGGCGATCGGGGTGCTCGAACGGACGAACGGGCAGGAATCGACGCGCAACGGCACGGGTCTGGACGACCTGCCGCGCCTCGCCGAGGTCTACCGGGGGATCGGGCTGCCGGTGCGGCTGGATCTCGACCTGGGGCGCGCGGAGCAGGCGGTCGGCACCGGATCCGCGTCCGGCGCTGCGCAGGGGGTCCCGGCGGGTCTGCAGATGACGGTGTTCCGGGTCGTGCAGGAATCTCTCACCAACGCGCTGCGGCACGCCGAGACGCCGACCCAGGTGAGGGTCGAGGTGCGGGTGACCGCCGAGGCCATCCACGCCGAGATCCGGGACGACGGCGCGACGACCCCGGTCGCGCCCGAGGGTGCCCGCGCAGGGCACAGTGCTCCGCCGGAGCGTGTGCGCATGGAGGGATCCGAGCCCACGGCGCCTTCCGGCCGCGTGGGCCGGGGCCTGCTCGGGATGCGCGAGCGTGCCGCCCTCTACGGCGGTGCGCTCGAGGCCGGACCGGCTGTGCCACGGGGCTGGGTCGTGCGCCTGGCGTTGCCGAGGAGCGCGTCATGACCGCGATCCGGGTGCTCATCGCCGACGATCAGGCCCTGATCCGCGCCGGTCTTGCGATGGTGCTGGGCGCGCAGCCGGACATCGAGGTGGTGGGGGAGGCGCAGGACGGGATCGAGGCGGTGGCGCTCGCGACCGTGCACCGGCCCGACGTCGTGCTCATGGACGTGCAGATGCCCCGCAAGGACGGCCTGGAGGCGACCAGGGAGCTCGTGGCATCGGGCAGCGGGATCCGCGTCCTTGTGCTCACGACCTTCGATCTCGACGCCTATGCGTTCGGTGCGATCGACGCCGGCGCCAGCGGCTTCCTGCTCAAGGACTCGGATGCGGACGACATCGTCGCCGCGATCCGCGCCGTGGCCGCCGGCGACGCCGTGCTCGCACCAAGGGTCACCTCGGAACTGCTTCGGCGCTTCGGTGTGCTCAGCCGCGCCGCGGAGGACCCCGGCCGCCGCGCGAGGGACGACGACCGCGCCGCCGCCGCGGCGCGGCTGCAGGTGCTCACCGACCGTGAGCGCGAGGTCTTCGACGCACTGGTGCAGGGGCTGTCCAACGCCGAGATCGCGGAGAAGCTCTGGCTGAGCGAGTCCACGGTCAAGACCCATGTCGGCCGGGTGCTGCAGAAGCTCGGCATGCGTGATCGCGTGCTGGCGGTCGTCTTCGCGTTCCGCAACGGCCTGACCGACTCGCAGTGACGGCACCGACTACGCTGAAACCGTGCTGCTGAGCGACAGGGACATCAGGGCGGGGCTCGACGCGGGGCGGATCGGACTGGATCCGCTCGAACCGTCGATGATCCAGCCGTCGAGCATCGACGTGCGGCTGGACCGCTACTTCCGGCTGTTCGACAACCACAAGTACCCCTTCATCGACCCGGGCGAGGATCAGCCCGAGCTGACCAGGCTGATCGAGGTCGAACCGGATGAGCCGTTCGTGCTGCACCCCGGCGAGTTCGCGCTCGGCGCGACCTTCGAACAGGTCTCGCTCTCGGACGACGTGGCCGCGCGCCTCGAGGGGAAGTCGTCGCTGGGTCGCCTCGGACTCATCACGCACTCCACGGCCGGCTTCATCGACCCCGGCTTCACGGGGCACGTCACGCTCGAGCTCGCCAATGTCGCGACCCTGCCGATCAAGCTCTGGCCGGGCATGAAGATCGGTCAGCTGTGCTTCTTCCAGCTGTCCTCGCCGGCGGAGAACCCCTATGGATCCGGTCCGTACGGCAACCGCTACCAGGGGCAGCGCGGCCCGACCGCCTCGCGCTCCTTCCAGAACTTCCATCGCACCGACGTCGGAGTCACCGACGCGGGATCCACCGGAGGCTGACATGACCGCGGACGAGACGGATCCGACCCGGGACGAACCGTCCTCCGCGCCCGCACCGCCCGGTCCGTCGGTCGCGCCGACCCCGTCCGTCGTCCCTGAGCCGCCCGTCCACGATGCGCCCGAGCCCGGGCGTGCCGACGATCCGACGTCGCTCCCGCAGCCGGCACCGCTTCCTGGTGATGCCGATCCGGCGCCTGTGCCCGTGGAGAGCGAAGGGCTGGCGCGGATCCTCGCCGACCCCCAGATCGCGCCCGCCCGGGACGACGCCGAGCTCGCGCGACTGCTCGCCAGCCCTGAGGCGGCAGCGCCCGCGGAGGAGACTCCGGGCCTCGCCGCGATCCTGGCGGATCCCGACCCCGCGCTGTTCGGCGAGCCGGCCTCCGAGGCCCGGTCGGGCACAGAAGCCGCACCCGACACCGCGCAGACGACGGGGCACCCGTCGGCGCCGGGGGCCGCCGTGAGGCAGACCTGGGATTCCCGCCGCGACGCCAAGCCCCCGCGTGCCGACCCGACGCCCGCGGGCATGGTCCCCGCCCGCGACTCCGATCCGGTGCCGCCGACCGGACTGCCGCTTCCTGCGCTCCCGCCGGAGCGGCCAGGATCTCCGCCGTCGGCCCCCGAGGCGGGTAGAGGCGGCTACCCCGGCCTGGTGGCGCTGGTGTTCCTGATCCTCGTCGTGCTGCTGATCGGTGCGATCGTGCTGATCGCCGTGCTCATCGCGAACGCGGCCTGGCCGTTCCCGGTCGCCGCCGCGGTGCCGGCCGTGCTGCCGCTGCTCTGACAACCGCCGCGATCGAGCACGCCCGGATCCGATCCGGACGATCGGTCGGATCGGCCGGACGCACGGTCGGGCGCCGACCCCCGTCCTGCGCCAGGCTGGAAGCATGACCACCACCGCCCCTGTGCCCACGATCGCGGCTTCCGCCCCGCGCCGGCTGAACTACGGCGCCTTGCTCGCCATGATGGCGACGGCGTTCCTGCTCGTCACGGCGGAGTTCCTCCCCGGCGGCCTGCTCACCGACATCGCGGCCGAGATCGGCGTCACGCCCGGTCAGGCCGGGCAGATGGTCACCGTGACGGCGCTCGCCGGGCTCATCGTGGCTCCGACCATCGGCCTCATGCTGCCCCGCCTGGACCGCCGCTCCCTGCTGGTGTGGATGGCGATCGGCGCGGCCGTGTCGAACCTGATCGTCGCGGTCGCTCCGAACCTGCCGCTGCTGCTGGTCGCGCGCGTGCTGCTGGGCGCCGCGCTGAGTGGCTTCTGGTCGATGTCTGTCACGGTCGCCGCGCGGATCGCCGGTCCGGAGCGCCTGGGGCGGGCGATGATGTTCAACTCGGCGGGTGTGTCGCTCGCCACTGTGGCGGGTGTGCCGGCGGGCGTGCTGCTCAGCCAGGTGCTCGACTGGCGCGGGGTCTTCGGGATCGCCGCGGCGGCCAGCGCGGTGCTCGCCGTCCTGCTGCGGATCCTGCTCCCGAGCGTGCCCGCAGAGGGGGCCGCACGGCTGTCCACTCTGGTCGAGACGTTCCGCCGCCGCGGTATCGGCCTGGGCGTGGTGGGCCACGTGCTGGTGGTGCTCGGGCACTTCCTCGCCTATACGTACATCCGGGTCGCGCTCGAGCGCGTGCAGGAGGGCGGTGCCGCGATCACCGAGGGGACGATCATCCTGCTGCTCGCACTGTTCGGCATCGGCGGCTTCATCGGCAACATCGCGATCGGCGTGATCGTCGACCGCCGCTACCGCACGCTCGCCGTGATCACCCCGCTCGTGATCGCCGGCGCGGTGCTGCTGATGGACGCGATGACCGGATCCCTCTGGGCGATCGGCGTGGTGGCGTTCGTCTGGGGATTCTTCTTCGCCTCGTGGCTGCTGATCGTGAACACCTGGATCGGGCACCGCATGCCGGACCGGCTCGAGGCGGGCGGAAGCCTCGTGGTCATGGGATTCCAGGCGGCGATCATGACCGCTGCCGGCGTCGGCGGCCTGCTGGTGGACGGCATCGGGATCGCCCAGGTCTACGTGATCGGCGCGGTCGTGCTGGTGGTCGGAGCGCTGCTGTTCGGGGTATCGAGCAGGATCAGCGCCCGCGCGGATCGCTGAGCGGAGCAGCGCGCCGCAATTCTGGAGGACGATGGCAACTCTGCAGGAGGATCCGGGCGGATCCGTCCTGAGAAGTTGCCATCGTCCTTATTGCGGAATCACGGAAGCGTCCGGGCAGGAGCGGATGCGCCCGAGACGGATCCGGTCCGGGCGCGACAGCGAGCCGGACGTCGTCCGCGCCCGCGCGGATCGCTGAGCGGAGCAGCGCACCGCAATTCCGCGGGCGCGTCAGGCGGTGCGGGCCTCGCGCCACGCCGTCGGGGTCTGGCCCGTGCGGCGGCGGAAGGCGCGACTGAAGCCCTCGTCGGAGCTGTAGCCGAGGTCGCGGGAGATCTCGCTGACGAGACAGCCGAGCACGAGCCGGTCCTGGGCGGCGCGCATCCGCACCTCGGTCACGTAGCTCGCGGGCGAGGTGCCGAAGGCGGCGCGGAAGCGTTCTGCGAACACCGTCCGCGACATGGCGCCGACGCTGGCGAGACCCTCGACGCTCCAGTCGTTGCCGGGTGCGGCGTGGATCGCGTCGATCACCTTCTCCAGGAAGGGGTCGCTCGTGCGCGCCGGCCACCCCGCGGGGGCGCAGCCGTGCGCGGCCCAGGCGCGGATCACCGACGCGAGCACGGTGTTCGCCATCATGCGGCAGATCACGGCGTCGCCGTCGCGGCCGGCGGCTTCGAACGCGGCGGCGTCGACCGGCAAGGCCGTGAGATCGAGTCCGACCTGGGCGGCCAGCGCGGCCGCCGCCGGCTCATGGTGGGCGAAATCGCGCACGAGAGCCACGTCGGGCAGGGCGTTCGCGATGTGCGCCGCGTGCGGCACCAGCGTGAGGGTGGAGACGAGGATCCGGGTGCCGGGATCGGTCTTCACCGACATCGGCACGCGTCCCGGCGTCAGCATGGCGTCGCCCCGCGCGAGGGACATCGGCTTGTCGCCGCAGCGGGTGTGCACGGCGCCATCGATGACGTACACGATCGACAGCGCGTCACGGTCCAGCGCGATGGTCTCGGCCGGATCCGGCGCGATCCGCACCTGCCGCATCAGCCGCACGTCGACAGCCGAGAGAAGGGCATCGACCGCGCCGCCGGTGGGCGGGATCGCGCCCGGCACGACGACGGCGGGCGTCGTCCTGTCCGGGGCGAGAAGTGTCATGTGAAAGGGAAACCGAGGCCGCGCGGCCTCTATTCCGGCGGCCGGCGGAGGAGACGGGTCCGGCCCCTGCCGCGTGCGCGGACAGGGGCCGGAAGGGGAAGCGGATCAGCCGTCGTGACGACCGCCGTGCAGGTGGATGTGGATCTGCTCCGGCGTGTGCCGGTGGAATCCGCGGCGCGGGCCCATCCCGCGCTGGTGCTCGCCGTGCCGGTGCCCGCGCGGGCGCTCGCCGTGCTGACGCTCGCCGTGGGAGTGCTTGCCGTGCTGGTGCTCGCCGTGCTGACGCTCGCCGTGCGAGTGCTCGCCGTGCTGACGTTCACCGTCGGCGTGTCCGTCGCAACGGCGCTGGTGGCGGGCGTGCTCCTGACGGAGGTGCTCGCGCTGCAGCCACTCGCGGCCGAAGCCGGGGTGGTCGGCGAACCGGCCGAAGCCGGGGCGCTCGCCGAAGCCCGGACGCTCGCCGCCGGCGAAGCGCTCGCCGCGTCCGAAGCCGGCCTCGCCGTGTCCGAACCCGGCCTCGTGGCGGTGCTCACCGTGGCTGCGGCGGTGGTCGCCGTATCCGCGGTGGTGCCTGCGGTGGCCACGGCCGTGGCCACCCTCGCGGCGCTCGCCGGCGCGACGACGAGGCAGGCGAGTGCCCTCCTCGTAGCCGAGGCTGCGGGCGAGCTTCTCGAGGGAGCCCGTCATCGTGGCGAACTCGTCGGGCTCGAGGGCACCGGCGACCTGCGCGCGGATCTCCTCGACGGCGGTGGTCAGGCGAGCCTTGGCGGCCGTGCCGTCCGTGGTGAGCGCCCAGCCTTCAGCGCCGGGCTCGACCCAGCCGAGCGCGACCAGGCGGCGAACCTTGCCGGCCGGAAGCTCGCGGCCCGTCGGAACGGTGCCGTCGATGACGTTGAGGATCCGCCAGTCGCGGCGGGTGATCCCCTCGTCCTCGAACGCGGTGGCGAACTTGGCCGCCATCAGGCGGTCGACGGCGGTGATCCAGAAGCCGAACGGGCGGCTCCGGTCAGTGGGCGTGTTCTGTGTGTTGTTCTCTGCGGTGTTCATGCGAAGTCCTTCAGGTCTCGGGGCGATGACCGGCTGCTCGGCGCCGTTCGCGGCGGGGCTGCCTCTCCGGACTCTCCGGATCCATGTCATCTGCCATGTATATGCAGTGTGACATGCAATCCGGATCCATGTCAAGTCGCATGTAAAATCGGAGCATGCCTCACGATGCCGAGAACCCGGATCCCCTCGACGCGATCGTCGCGGCGCTCGGCCTACTGCGCGGTCGGGGCCTGCGCCCGCCGCGCGAGCATCGGCACGGGATGCACGATCCCGACTTCGGGCATGGTGGCGACGGATTCCGGGGCCGCGGCGGTCCGCACGTGCGCGGCGCGCACGGAGCCGCGCACGGGGATCCGCGCGCGCGCGGGGCGGGGCCGTGGGACGGTGCTCGCGGCGAGGCGCCTGCGCGGCTGCGCATGCTCGAGGCGCTGGCCCAGGGCCCGCTCAGCGTGAGCGCGCTGGGTGAGGCGATCGGCGTGGATCAGCCGCGCGCATCGCGCCTCGTGCAGCAGGGTGTGGAACGAGGCTGGCTGCTTCGCGAGGCGGACCCGGACGACGCCCGTCGTACCCGCATCGTGCTCACCGACGAGGGGCGGCGGATGGGCCGCGGCATCCGCGGCGACCGGCGCGAGGCGTTGCGCACGGCGATGTCGGCGCTGACGGCCGAGGAGCAGGCCGAGTTCGCCCGCCTGCTGGCCAAGGTCGCCGCCAACTGGCGCTGAGCGGCCGGTCGGTCGCTCAGGGCGCGGCGACCCCGCAGGGTCTCGCGGGGTCCGGCGGGTCCGGCGGGGCTATGCGACCGCTCCGCCGCGAGCCGAATCCGCTTCGGCCGGATCCGCTTCAGGTCGCACTTTCTGCTCTTCGGAGCCGCCGTTCGGCGCAGAAAGTGCGACCTGAGTGGAGAGAGTGCGACCTGAGTGGAGAGAGTGCGACCTGAGTGGAGAGATCGCGACCTGAACTGGCCGGGCGGAGGTCCGGGCCGCCGGATGTGCTCTGCCGAGATCGGGCCTGGGGCGCGTCGATCGAGGCATCCTTCCTCGGCCCAGGGCTGACGGCTCCGCAGGTTAGCGTGGCTGTATGCGTTTCACTGCCTTTGCGGCGTACTCGGCGGGGGTGGGCATGGCGGCCGAAGTCATCCCCGAGATGCAGAACAGCGACTACGAGTCCGGGATCGTCCAGATCTGCGACGAGGCCTGGCATATCCGTACCGCGCGTAACACTCCGACCAAGCCGGGCGCCTTCGTCGCGTTCTGGCAACGAGACGCTGAGGGGAGCACGGCGCCGTTCAGCGATGACGATCCCGCTGCGGGTCTGCTCGTCTTCGTGGAGCAGCAGGGTCGGAGAGGGGTGTTCCGGTTCACCGGCGCGCATCTCACGGAGCTCGGCATCACGGCGGGAAGGCGGCCGGGCAAGCGTGGCTTCCGGGTGTATCCGAGGTGGTGCACGGGCTTGAACGTCCAGGCCACGGCCACGCAACGTGCTCAAGCGCCCGCGTTCCAGGAGTTCTGAGCTCAGGTGGTGCTGGTGAGCCGATGGGTTGCGGCGGGCGATACGGCCTAGCGCGAGAGGTGGACGCTGCGCCGCGTCTCCTTCACCGGCAGAAGCAGGAGGAGGCCGGCGAGCAGCACCGCCACGATTCCGAGGATCCCGAACTTCGTGTTGCCGGTCAGCAGGATCAGCACCGTCCAGGCGCCCTGGGCGATCCAGCTCGCCGCCCGCCCCGTCGTGGCGTAGAGGCCGAAGACCTCGCCCTCGCGGCCGGCCGGGGTGACCCGGGCCAGGAACGACCGCCCTGCCGACTGCGCGGGTCCCACGAACGCGCACAGGATCAGGCCGCCGATCCAGTAGGCGATCCGCCCGGTGTCGACCAGGGCGAACACCGCGATGCCCGCGACGCACATGCAGGCGAGCGAGATGAGGATCAGCCGCTTCGGGCCCCAGCGGTCATCGAGACGCCCGGCCAGGATTGTGGACACACCCGCGATGAGGTTCGCGGCGACGCCGAAGATCACCAGCTCGATGAACTTGAAGCCGAAGACCGTGCTCGCGATCACGGCGCCGAACGTGAAGACCGCGCCCAGGCCGTCGCGGAACACCGCGCTCGCAACCAGGAACCAGAATGTGGTGCGAGTGCTCGGGTTGCGGTAGAGCCCGATCACGTCCTTCACGAGCAGCGCGTACGACGCGAAGAAGCCGACCTTCCGGTCCGCCCGTCCCAGCGACGGCTCCGGCACGTTCAGGAAGATCGGGATCGAGAACGCGATCGCCCACACCGCGCAGCCGACGGCGATGATGCGGAACGGCAGACCGCCGTCTGCGGAGAGCCCGAACCAGTCCGCCATGTAGAACACGATCACCAGCACGAGCGCGACGATGCCGCCCAGATAGCCGAAGCCCCAGCCGAGGCCCGAGATTCGTCCGACCGTCTTCGAATTCGCGATCGAGATGAGCATCGCGTTCGAGTTCACCGAGGCGATCTCGCTGAACACGACGCCGGCAGAGATCAGCGCGACGCCCAGCCAGAACAGAGACGGCGTCGGGGTGACGAACCAGAGCCCGAGCATGCACAGGATCAGGGCGCCGGTGCCGATGCCGAGCCACAGCTTCTGGCGGCCGGCCGCGTCGGCACGCTGTCCGAGCACGGGCGCGAGCAGCAGGATCGCGAAGCCGGCGATGGTACCGCCGAGCCCGAGGCCGCTCGTGAGCTCGGCGATGCCGGCGACCTTGGCCGGGTCCTTGTCGGCCAGCGAGGCGAGGTCGGTCGGCAGGAACGCGTCGGACGTCAGATACAGCGCGGTGAAGATGAAGGTCAGGATCACCGAGTGGAACGGCTGCGTCGCCCAATCCCAGAGCGCCCAGGAGTAGATCTGCTTCTTCGGCGCCGGCTCGTCACCGCGCAGCTCGAGGCCCACCACCGCGACGGCTCCGCTGTTCGCGGTCGCCTGGGGTTCGGGATGATCGCCGTTGCTCATGCAGGAAGTCTCGTGTGTGCCGGTGAACGAGAGGTAGCGGCGCGCCGATGCGCGATCCGCGGTCCTGTCGGCGCACTTCTGGTCGGTGGACTCCGTTCCGAACTCAGTCGATCCGGTTGATTCGAGTGCCTGATGCGGCGTAGCGGGCAGAATCGACTGAGTTCGAGACGCCGGACCGCGCCTCAGCGGTGAGGCGCCCGTGGCACGATGAACCCATGACGGGTCGAGTGGTCGCGGTTTCTACCAGCCCGGTGCACGGGTTCAGCAAATCCACGCAGGGCGAGATCGCACTGGTCGAGGGTGTGGGGGTCGCCGGCGATGCCCACGCCGGTCCCACGGTGCAGCACCGCTCGCGGGTCGCCGTGGATCCCTCGCAGCCGAACCTCCGTCAGGTGCACTTGATCCATGAGGAGCTCTTCGGCGACCTGGGTGCGGCGGGCTACGAGGTGGCGTCGGGGCAGCTGGGCGAGAACATCACGACCGGCGATGTGGATCTGCTGGCTCTGCCGGTCGGGACGAGGCTGCACATCGGATCCGAAGCGGTGGTCACCGTGACCGGGTTGCGCAATCCGTGCCAGCAGATCAACGACTTCCGGTCCGGGCTGCTGAAGCGGCTCGTGCATGCCGACGGTGAGGGCTCCGTGGTGCGGCTGGCCGGGGTGATGGGCATCGTCTCACGCGGTGGATCCGTGGTCCCCGGAGATGTGATCGAGGTCGAATTGCCGTCCGCGCCGCACTTTCCACTGACCCGGGTCTGATCGCCCGTGCTGCCCGTAGTGCTCGTGGAGGGGGACAGCGACAGGCTGGCCCTGATCGCCGCGGCAGAGCTGCGCGGCGACGGTGTCCGGGCGGAGGTGGTCTCGCTCGGTGGCATCACGAACCTGCGGTCCTGGCTGCAGCGGCGGGATCCGGCGGTGCCGGTGCTCGGCCTCTACGACGCGGCCGAGCTGCGCTACGTGCTCGGTGCCCTCATCGCCGCGGGCGTGCTGCCCGACGGCGAGACGGATCCGGCCGCCGTGACGCGCGTCGGCTTCTTCGGCTGCGATCGGGACCTCGAGGACGAGGTGATCCGCGCTGCCGGATCCGATCTGGTGCTGGCGACGTTGGCGGCGCGTGGCGAGCTCGCGCTGTTCCGGGTGTTCCAGGGTCAGCCTGCGCAGCGGGTCCGCTCCGTCGAGGCGCAGCTGCACCGATTCGCCGGCACGGCGAGCGGGCGCAAGACGCGGTTCGCGGCCGACGTGGTCGCCGCTCTCCCGATCGATCGGATCCCGGGTCCGCTCGTGGCGCTGCTCGACGCGGTCGCGGAGATCGTGGCGCGGGCCTGACGCCGTGAAGCCGCGGATGACCGACCGGATCCGGTGGATCTGGGGGCGGGCGGACGCGGACGCTTCTGGAGCGGGCGCTTCTGCAGGACGGATGCACGTTCCAAGGACGGATTCGCGGATTCCGTCCTGCAGACCTGCATTTCTCCTGCGGAGCTGCGCCCCGGGCCGGCCCGCCACGCGCCGGGTCAGTGGGCCGTGGCGACGCCGATCGAGTCGTGGATCATCACCGCGGCCACCCGCGCCCCGGCACCGGCGGCCACGATGAGCTGCTGCGGACCGGGCGAGGCGACGTCGCCCGCGGCGTAGAGTCCGGGCACGCTGGTGCGGCCCGCGCGGTCGGCAGCGAGGTGACCGTGCGCGTCGAGATCGGGCGCGAGTGCGGGCAGGAACGAGAGGTCGGTCTCCCATTCGGGGCGCACGAAGCCACCTTCGACGGCGTGCATGGATCCGTCGGCGAGGCGGATGCCGGTGAGCGCCCCGCGCTCTCCGTACAGCTCGGCGATCGGGCTGCGTTCGACCGCGATCCCGGCGGCCGCGAGCTCGGCCTCCTCCGCGGTGTCGACGGTGTCGGCGCCGTTCGTGAAGACCGTGAGCTCCTTCGTCCACCTCGCGATGAGCCGGGCCCGGGCGGCGAGGTCCGACGTCTCGCCGATGAGGGCGAGGGGGCGGTCCTGCAGCTCCCAGGCGTCGCACGCCGCGCAGCTGAACAGGCTCACACCGTAGAAGCCGCGCAGGTTCGGCACCTCGGGCAGTGTCTCGCGCAGGCCCGTGGCGAGGAGCACGCGATGCGCGG
This sequence comes from Microbacterium sp. 2MCAF23, assembly GCF_052115565.1. Taxonomy (NCBI): domain Bacteria; kingdom Bacillati; phylum Actinomycetota; class Actinomycetes; order Micrococcales; family Microbacteriaceae; genus Microbacterium; species Microbacterium sp. 2MCAF23. Next base: position 26,680 of record NZ_JBFRGY010000015.1, read on the forward strand.
CGATCCGTACCTCGGGGGCGCGTCGGCCGATCTCGGCGACGAACCCGGATCCGTCGGCCTCGATCTGGAACACCCGCTCGCGGGTGCGGATCGTGACGTTCGGGTAGGCGGCGAGCTCTTCGCGCGCGATCCGCCGCAGCTCGTGCGGGGGTATGCCGTCGCGGGTGAGGAAGCCGTGCGAGATGAGGGTCGCGGCGTTGCGCGGACGATCCGCGTCGACCACGAGCACGCGCGCGAGGGAGCGGGCGAGGTTCAGCGCGGCCGAGAGCCCGGCCGGGCCCCCGCCCACGATGAGCACGTCGTAGACGTCGTCGATCGCGCCGGTCATGAGCTCGCCTCCTCGCGCGTCCCGTTCCGCCGACGATGTCCCGTACCACCGAGGTATCGGGCGGATCCGTCGGCAATACGGGACAGGCTCGGCGATTCGGGACCGGATCCGAGCGGCGCCTCAGGCATGCCCGTCACCCTGCGGCGGGAGAGCGGCGACGACGGGGTGGTCGAACGCATAGGGATCAACCTTGGCGGCGCCGCCCGGGGATCCGATCTCGTCGAAGAACTCCACGTTGGCCTTGTAGTAGTCCGTCCACTCGTCGGGGAGGTCGTCTTCGTAGTAGATCGCCTCGACGGGGCAGACCGGCTCGCAGGCGCCGCAGTCGACGCACTCGTCGGGGTGGATGTAGAGGGAGCGCTCGCCCTCGTAGATGCAGTCCACGGGGCATTCGTCGATGCACGCGCGGTCCTTCACATCCACGCAGGGCAGCGCGATCACGTAGGTCATCGGGCGAGCGCTCCGGTGCCGGAAAGCGCAGAGCGGCGCGAGATCTCCACCTGCTCCTCGCGCGGCACGACCTTGACCCGCTCGCGCGAGTGCTGGTGTGCGGCCCCCAGAGCGCGCTCGTGCGCGTCGAGCTCGAGCCACCCGTCCCACGTGGTCACCTCGACCTCGCGCTCGGCGAGGAGTTCCAGCACGTCGGCGGACTCGGTGGGGGCGACGAGTCGACCGGCCTCGGCGTCCTCGAGCAGGTTCGCGATGGTCTCGGTTGCATCGGACTTGGTGTGCCCGATGAGGCCCACCGGACCGCGCTTGATCCAGCCGGTCGCGTACAGCCCCGGCGTGCCGTCGACGCGGCCGCTCTCGTTCGGCACCACGCCGCGCTGGGCGTCGAAGGGGGCGTCGACGATCGGCGAGCCGAAGTAGCCGACGGCTCGGTACACGGCGGTGATCGGGTACTCGACGAACTCGCCGGTGCCCGAGACGGATCCGTCCTCGGCCGGAGCGGTGCGCTCGAAGCGCACCTTCTCGACGCGATCGGATCCGATGATCGCCACCGGCGCGTGCCAGAAGTGCAGGTGCAGCCGGCGGCGGGCGCCGGTCGATTCGCCCCGGTTCTCGGGACGGTCGCGCCAGGCGTTCAGCGTGCGCAGCATGATCTTCAGCTGGTTGTTGGGCGCGGCGGCCGGATCCACGCCCTCGAAGTCTGCGTCATCGACGAGGATGTCGACTCCGGCGACCTCGCCCAGCTCACGCAGCTCGATCGGGGTGAACTTGATGTCGGCGGGCCCGCGGCGGCCGAACACGTGCACGTCGGTGACGGCGGACGCCTCGAGTCCCGCGAGCACGTTGTCGGGCACCTCGGTGCTGCGCAGGTTCTCCGGCAGCTTCGCGAGGATGCGGGCGACGTCGAGCGCGACATTGCCGTTGCCGATCACCGCGACCTGCTCGTCCACGAGCGGCCAGGTGCGCGGCACATCGGGGTGGCCGTCGAACCAGGAGACGAAGTCGGCGGCGCCGTAGGATCCGGGCAGCTCGACGCCGGGGATGCGCAGGGCGGCGTCGCGGATCGCACCGGTCGCGAGCACCACGGCGTGGTAGCGGGCCTGCAGCTCGTCGAGGGACACGTCGCGGCCGACCTCGATGTTGCCGAGGAAGCGGATCGTGCGACGCTCGGCATCGACGCCCTGAGCGTCGAGCATCTCGTGCAGCGAGTTCACGATGCCCTTGATACGGGGGTGGTCGGGGGCGACGCCGTAGCGGATCAGCCCGTAGGGCGCGGGCAGCGACTCGAACAGGTCGATCTCGACGGTGCTGAACGTGTCGCCGGCTGCGCCGACGGTGCCGAACGTGTCGCCGGCTGCGCCGACGGACGAGCCGTTCGCGCGGGCGGCGACGGCGTTCGCGAGGATGTTGCCGGCGTAGATCCCGGCAGGGCCCGCGCCGACGATCGCGACGCGGAGCGGGGCGGAGGAGTTCAGAGCGGTCACGGCTGCAGGGTCTTTCGGTCGGATCGGGCGGAGTCGGATCGGGAGGAGGAGAGGAGCTTCTCGAGCAGGGCGGCCCCGGTCTGCGAGGGCGAGGCGTGCGGGCTCAGCCGCACCACGTCGCCCACGACGACGACGGCGGGGTTGCGCACCTGACGCACCGCGGCCACGGCGGCGATCGTGCCGAGCGTGCCGATCGTGACGCGCTCGCCGGGGCCGTAGCCGTCCTCGACGATCGCGACGGGGCAGTCGGCGCCGCGGTCACCCCGGGCGAGGATCCCCGCGGTGTGCGCGAGCGTGCCGATGCCCATGAGCAGCACGACCGTGTGGTCGGATCCGCCCGGCAGCTGCTCGATCGGATCGTGCGCGCTTGCGACGGTGAAGGCCGTGGCGACGCCGCGGTGGGTGAGCGGGATGCCGGCGACGGCGGGCACCGAGATCGCGCTGGTGATGCCCGGCACGACCTGTACCGCGATGCCCTCGGCCTCGCAGTAGAGGGCCTCCTCGCGGCCGCGGCCGAGCACGAACGGGTCTCCGCCCTTGAGGCGCACGACCTCGCGCCCGGCACGCGCATGCCGCACCAGCAGAGCGTTGATCTCGTGCTGGGGCACGGGGTGGTGGCCGGGGGTCTTGCCCACATCGATCACCTCGGCGGTGAGGACTGTGCCCTCCGCGGCGAGCTGGTCGAGCACGGCGCGCGCACCCAGACGATCGGCGACGATCACATCGGCGCGCTCGAGGGCGCGCAGTCCTCGGATCGTGAGCAGGCCGGCGTCGCCGGGGCCGGCCCCGACGAGGGTGACGGTTCCGTTGGTCATCATGCGCCTCCGAGCAGAAGTCCGCGGCGGCGCAGCACGGCCCGCTCCAGCGGGGCGAACAGCACCAGCTCGATCAGGATGCCGATCGCCAGGATCAGGATGATGGTCGCGAGCACGCCCGGCAGGTCGGCGAGCTGACGGGACTGGTCGAGCATGGATCCGAGTCCGAAGCCGATGGATCCGCCGGTCGCGATGATCTCCGCCGCCATCAGTGACCGCCAGGAGAACGCCCAGCCCTGCTTGAGGCCGGCGAGGTAGCCGGGCAGAGCAGCCGGCAGCACGATCGCGGTGGCGGCCTGCCAGCGGTTCGCGCCGAGCACGGTGCCCACACGGCGCAGCTGCGGCTGCACCTGGTCGATTCCGGAGAGCAGTCCGTTCACGATCGAGGGGATCGCGCCCATGAGGATCACGAAGTACACGGTCGCATCGGACAGGCCGAACCAGATGATCGCGGCGGGCACCCAGGCCACGGACGGCAGCACCTGCAGCCCCGAGATCAGGGGTCCGGCGGCACGGCGCAGCAGCTTCCACTCAGCCAGCAGCAGGCCGATCGGCGTGCCGACGACGATCGCGATGACGAAGCCGATGCCGCCGCGCTCGAGGCTCGTGAGCACAGCCTCCTGCAGCCGGCCCGCCTGCCAGGCGTCTCCGAGCGCGCCCAGCACCTGCAGGGGGCTCGGCGCCTTGTCGGGCCGGGGGTTCGCGATGACGATGTACAGCTGCCAGGCGGCGAGCAGCAGCACCAGCAGACCCACCGGCGGCAGGATGGCACGCAGGCGCTCGCGGGTGGGGGAGACGGATCCGGCCTCGGCGGTCTGCAGCCGGTCCAGGCCCGCTTCGAGACGGGCGAGGTCGTCGTCGGTGCGTCGTCCGGTCCCTGAGCTTGTCGAAGGGACCTGCCCCGCCCCCAGGGATGTCGCTTCGACAGGCTCAGCGACCGGGATGATCTTGTCAAGAGGCATTGCGGCGGATCTCCTTCCGCAGCTCGACGGTGATCTCGGCGGCCAGCGCCGACACCTCGGGCGACTCGATACGACGGCCGCGGGTGCGTGCGACGCGCCATTCGCGCGAGATCCGGCCGGGGCGGCTGCCGAGCAGCACGACGCGCTCGCCGAGGCGGGCCGCCTCGCGCACGTTGTGGGTCACGAACACGATCGTGCGGCCTGTTTCGCGCCACACGTTCTCCAGCACCTCGTGCAACAGGTCGCGGGTGATCGCGTCGAGCGCGGCGAACGGCTCGTCCATGAGCAGCACCGGCCGGTCCTGGGCCAGGGCGCGGGCGAGCGCGACACGTTGCCGCATGCCGCCGGAGAGCTCGTGCGGGCGCTTGTCCGCGGCGTCCGCAAGGTTCACGATCCCGAGCAGGCGCAGCGCCTCCGCCCGCCGCTCCGCGCGCGGCACCCCGCGCAGACGCAGGGCGAGTTCGACGTTGCGCCGGGCGCTCAGCCACGGCATGAGTGCCGCATCCTGGAACATCACGGCGGCGCCCTCGTCCGGAGCCGTCAGCGAGCCCGAGCTCAGCGGCTCGAGGCCCGCGATGAGGTTCAGCAGGGTGGACTTGCCGCAGCCGCTCGCGCCGAGCAGGCAGACGAACTCTCCCGGCAGGATGTCCAGGGAGATGTCGTCGAGCACGACGGGGCCGGATCCGTACCGCTTGGTCACATGCGCGAGGCGCACGGCCGGATCCACCGGATCCGGTGCGGGCAGGACCGGGGTGACCCCGTCGAAGCTCGGCGCGAGCGGGGCGGTCATTTCTTCGTTCCCAGCCCGCCGTCGCTCACGGCCTTCTCACCGCGCTCCTTCAGGGCGGCGTTCAGCGCCGCGAGATCGAACAGGCCGTCGATCGAGCCCTTCGTCTGCGTACCGGCGGTGACGCCGTTCTTGACCAGGGTCGCGAACGCCTTCGCGTTCGGATCGGCCGAGAACGACACCGTGCTGAGCGCCTTGGTCAGCACCGCGTCCGAGAGCGGCTTGCCGGTCGCGGCCTTGAGCGCGTCGTTGACCGCACCGGGCAGCTCGGTCTTGTGCTTCGCGATCCAGTCCAGGGAGTCGAGGTGACCCGCCACCAGCTCCTTCACGGCGCCGGGGTGCTTGTCGGCGAAGTCCTTGCTGACCAGCAGCACCGTGGTCGGGAAGGTTCCGTCGGGCCACAGGTCGCGCTCGTCCTGCAGGACGTGCCCGCCGGCCTCGACGACCAGACGCGAGGCCCACGGCTCCGGAACCCAGGCGCCGTCGACCTGTCCGTTCTTGAAGAGCGTCAGGGTCTGCGCGTTCTCGGTCGGCGTGATGTTCACATCGCCGCCGCCCGTGACGCTGGTCTTCAGCCCCTTCGAGGAGAGCCAGGTGCGCAGTGCCACGTCCTGCGTGTTGCCGAGCTGCGGGGTGGCGAGCGTCTTGCCCTTGAGGTCGTCAGCGCTGGTGATGCCGTCGCGCACCACGAGGGCCGCGCCGCCGCTGGTCGCTCCGGCGATCACGCGCACGGAGGCGCCGCCCGATTTGATGAACGAGTTGATCGCCGGGTTCGGGCCGATGTAGGCCGCGTCGATCGCACCCGCAGTGAGCGCCTCGATGGCCGCGGGGCCGGCGTTGAACACCTCGGTCTTGAGCTGGGTCGCGCCGAGCTCCTTCTGGATCAGGCCCTCCTGCAGGCCGACCAGGGCCGGGGTGTGCGTGACCGTGGCGAAGTAGCCCAGGTGCAGCTCCGCGAGGTCGTCGTGCGTCGGGGAGGCCGACGGGCCGGAGGCCGCAGCCTGGCCGGAGGCGCAGCCGGCGAGCATCGCCATCGCGAGTCCGAGAGAGGTGAGGGCCGTGCTGATGCGGGTCTTGCGATTCACTGTCGCCTCCTTAGGGCGTTTCTTGGGTGGGTGTTGCGGGTCTGGTTCTTCTTCGTGGTCGTTGAGCGACACTTCGGCTCGCTTCGCTCGCTCAGTGCGGGTCTGCGCGAGACGAAACGCGGTGCTCATGCGGGTTATCGCGTTTCGTCTCGGTCGGCTTCGCCGTCCTCGCTCAACGACCCCTTACGTCGCCGCGACGACCGTGGCGGCAGCCAGCGTCGCTCCGTCGACCGGGTGGATGAGCAGCAGGGCACCGCCCTCCCGGTCATCGGCATAGAGCTCGAGGGGGAGCGGCGACGCGAAGCGGATCCGCACGCGGCCGATCTCGTTCACAGCCAGTTCTGCGGCGTCTTCGAGGGCGAGCGTGTCCAGGTCGCGGCGCGAGAGCACCTCGGTCACGATCGCCTGCACCGTGGCGGTGCCGTGCTTGGCGAGCACGCGGGCGCCCGGGGCGATCGGCCGCACGTCGAGCTGGAAGATCTCGACCTCGGCCTCCGCGTGCCCGTCCGGCACGGTGCCGGCGGTCGCGATGAGGGCGCCGCGGGCGGCGTCCACCTCGTCCGCGAGGGTCACCGCGATCGACTGCGCGGTGTGCGCGGCCTCCGCGACCCGCCCCGCGACGCGGATCCCGGTGACGGTCGTCTCGTGTCCGCCGGGGAACACCTGCACGCGGTCGCCGACGCGGACGGATCCGCTCGACACCCGCCCGGCGAAGCCGCGGTAGTCGCGCAGCTCGTCGGCCTCGGCGTCGTCGATCAGCGCCGAGATGCCGCCCTGCGGACGGATCACGGTCTGCACCGGCAGGCGGAACGCGGCGTCCTCCTCGGCCTGGCGCGCGGGAAGGGTCTCCAGCAGCTCGCGCAGGGTGGGGCCGTCGTACCATCCGGTGCGCACGGACCGATCCACGATGTTGTCGCCCTCGAGCGCCGAGACCGGGATCACATGCGTGTCGATGAGGCCGAGCTCGGCCGCGACCGCGAGCGCCTGCTCCTCGACCGCGCGGAACCGCTCCTCGTCGAAGCCGGTGAGGTCGATCTTGTTCACCGCGATCACGACGTGCGGCACGCGCAGCAGTGACACCACGGCGAGGTGGCGGCGGGTTTGCTCGACGACGCCCTTGCGCGCGTCGATCAGCACGACCACCGCGTCGGCGGTCGCGGACCCGGTGACCATGTTGCGGGTGTACTGCACGTGTCCGGGGCAGTCGGCGAGGATGAAGCTGCGCGCATCGGTGGCGAAGTAGCGATAGGCGACGTCGATCGTGATGCCCTGCTCGCGCTCGGCGCGCAGCCCGTCGGTGAGCAGCGCGAAGTCGAACTCGCCGTGCGCGAAGCCGCGGTCGGCGGAGGTCCGGGCCACCTGCTCGAGCTGGTCGGCGAGGATCGCCTTCGCGTCGTGCAGCAGCCGGCCGACCAGGGTCGACTTGCCGTCGTCGACGGATCCGGCCGTCGCGAAGCGGAACAGGGTGGTGTCGCGGAGCAGCGCCGGGGCGGTCTCGATCGTGCTCATCAGAAGTATCCGTTCTTCTTGCGGTCCTCCATGGCGGCCTCGCTGATGCGGTCGTCGGCGCGCGTGGCGCCGCGCTCGGTGAGGGTGGAGCGGGCCACCTCGGCGACCACCTGGTCGACCGTGGCGGCGTCGGATTCGACGGCGCCGGTGCAGCTCGCATCTCCGACCGTGCGGTAGCGGACCACGCGGCGCTCGACCTGCTCGCCCTCGCGGGGCTGGGCGAACTCGTTCACGGCCCACCACATGCCGTCGCGGCGGAAGACCTCGCGCTCGTGGGCCAGGTACAGCGGCGGCAGGGCGATCTGCTCGCGGGCGATGTAGCGCCAGACGTCCAGCTCGGTCCAGTTCGAGATCGGGAACGCGCGCACGTGCTTGCCCGGCGTGTGCCGGCCGTTGTACAGGCTCCACAGCTCGGGGCGCTGGTTGCGCGGATCCCACTGCCCGAACTCGTCGCGCAGCGAGATGATGCGCTCCTTCGCACGGGCCTTGTCCTCGTCACGGCGGGCGCCGCCGAAGACGGCGTCGTGCTTGCCCGCGGTGATCGCGTCGAGCAGCGGCTGGGTCTGCAGCACGTTGCGGGTGCCGTCGGGTCGCTCGGCGAGGCGGCCGTCGTCGATGTAGTCCTGCACGCGGGCGACCTCGAGCTTCAGGCCCAGGCGCTCGACGGTCTCGTCGCGGAACCGGATGACCTCGTCGAAGTTGTGCCCGGTGTCGACGTGCAGCACGGGGAAGGGGATCCGGCCCGGCGCGAAGGCGCGAGCGGCGAGGTGCAGCACGAGCACGGAGTCCTTGCCGCCGGAGAACAGCAGCACGGGGCGCTCGAACTCGGCCACGACCTCGCGGATGATGTGGATCGCCTCGGCCTCGAGCAGGTCGAGGCCGGTGAGGGCGCCCGCGTCGGTGCGTGCGGGCAGGGTGTCGATGATGCTCATACGTGGAGTCCGCATTCGGTCTTGGCGAGTCCGGCCCAGCGGCCGGAGCGGGGGTCTTCGCCGGCGGCGACGGGCTTGGTGCAGGGCGCGCAGCCGATCGAGGGGTACCCGTTCGCGACGAGGGGGTTCACCACCACGTCGTTCGCGGTGGCGTAGGCGATGAGGTCGTCGAACGACCACGCCGCGACGGGGTTCACCTTGATGAGCCCGTTGCGCTCGTCGAAGGTGATCAGGGGCGTGTTCGCCCGGGTGGGCGCTTCCTCGCGGCGCACGCCGGTGAACCACACCTCGTAGCCGCCGAGGGCCTGGTGCAGCGGGGCGACCTTGCGCATCTCGCAGCAGAGGGCGGGATCCCGTGCGAACAGGTCTTTGCCGAACTCGGCGTCCTGCTCGCGCACGGTCTGCGCGGGCTTCACATCGACGATGCGCACGTCGAGCGTGCGGGCGACCTCGTCGCGCGTGAACGTCGTCTCGAGGAAGTGGTAGCCCGTGTCGAGGAACAGCACGTCGACGCCGGGGATCGCCTCGGCCACGAGATGCGGCAGCGCGGCGTCGGCCATCGAGCAGGCGACGGCGGCGAGGCGGGGGGAGACGTTCGCAGCGACCCAGGCAGCGACCTCGGCGGGCGAGGCCTCGTCGGCGGATCCGCTGCGCAGCTCTGCGGCGCCGCGCTCGGCGAGGGCGCGCAGCTCGTCGGGCGAGCGACGGGCCGGGCGCAGTTCGAGTCCGACAGGCGTCCCGTTCTGCCGAGCCTGTCCCGCATCGCGGACGGATCCGCGGATCTCCTCGGCGGAACGGGACAACGTCGGCGATTCGGGACGCGCATCCTCCGGTCGCGACGCCACGGTGCTCACTGCAGGGCCTCCTCGTCGGCGCGGTGCGCCCAGGTCGCGAAGGTCTCGTCGGTTCCGGCACGGTCGGCGAGGTAGCGGCGGATCACCCGCTCGGCGTAGTCCGCGATCCCGTCGGCCGGCACCTTCAGGCCGCGCACGGTGCGGCCCAGGCCCGCCTCCTCGCGGTCGGGATTGGCGAGCCCGCCGCCGAGGTGCACCTGGTAGCCGGGCACCTGCTCGCCGTCGATCATGACGAGCTGGCCCTTCAGGCCGATGTCCGCGGTCTGGATGCGGGCGCACGAGTTCGGGCAGCCGTTCACGTGCAGCGTGATCGGGCGGCCGATCTCGGGCTCGAGGGCGCCGAGGCGCTGCTCGAGCTGGTCGATCGCGATGGCCGCGTTGGCCTTGGTCTCGACGATCGCGAGTTTGCAGTACTCGATGCCGGTGCACGCGATGGTCGCGCGGCGGAACAGGCTCGGACGGGCCTCGAGTCCCAGCTTCGACAGGCCCGCGACGAGCGACTCGACGCGATCCTCGGCGATGTCGAGCACGAGGACCTTCTGGTACGGCGTGGTGCGGATCCGGGTGGATCCGTGCGCCTCGGCGAGGTCCGCGAGCCCGGTGAGCACGGTGCCGGAGACCCGGCCGACCGTGGGGGCGGCACCGACGTAGTAGCGGCCGTCCTTCTGCAGGTGCACACCGACGTGATCGCCCTTGCCGACCGGCTTCGGGGCGGCCGGGCCGTCGGGCAGCGGGGTGTCCAGGTACTCGCTCTCGAGCACCTCGCGGAACTTCTCGGTGCCCCAGTCGGCGAGCAGGAACTTCAGCCGGGCCTTGTTGCGCAGCCGCCGGTAGCCGTAGTCGCGGAAGATCTGGGTGACGCCGTGCCAGACTTCGGCCACGCGGTCGGGGCTGACGAACACGCCCAGGCGCTCGCCGAGGCGGGGTACCGTGGAGAGCGCGCCGCCGACCCAGAGGTCGTAGCCGATGCCGAGTTCGGGGTGCTCGACGGCGACGAACGCGCAGTCGTTGATCTCGTGCACGACGTCCTGGCTGAGGTGGCCGGTGATCGCGGTCTTGTACTTGCGCGGCAGGTTGGCGAGCGTCTCGTCGCCGATGAACCGCTCCGCGATCTCCAGGATCTGCGGGGTCGGATCGATGATCTCATCGGCGGCGATGCCGGCGACCGGGGATCCCAGGATCACGCGGGGCACGTCGCCGCAGGCCTCGGTGGTGCTGAGATCGACGTCCTCGAGCCGGCGCCAGATCTCCGGCACGTCCTCGACGCGGATCCAGTGCAGCTGGATGTTCTGCCGGTCGGTGAAGTCGGCGCTGTCGCGTGCGAACTCGGTCGAGATGCCGCCGATCACGCGCAGCTGCTCGGTCGTGAGCTGGCCGCCGTCGATGCGCACGCGCAGCATGAAGTACTCGTCCTCGAGCTCCTCCGGGCTGAGCGTCGCCGTGCGACCGCCGTCGATCCCGGGCTTGCGCTGCGTGTACAGGCCCCACCAGCGGAACCGGCCGTGCAGGTCGGTGGGGTCGATCGAGGCGAAGCCGCCGGCGGCGTACGTCGATTCGATCCGCTCGCGCACGCTCAGCCCGCCGTCGGCGAGCTTCCACTCCTCGTTGCCGTTGAGGGGCTCGTGGCCGTCGACGGCCCACTGCCCGTGCGGCTTGGTGGGCACGCGGGCGGTGCGCGTGCGGGCACCACGCACAGGAACGATCGCTTCGGGAGGCATGCCGACAAGCTACGGGCGGATCCGCGCGGGCGCTCGTGTGTGTCATCGGCTCCGACACGGAGCGTCATTGTTCGACATGGTCCAGTTTCCTCCGGGGAGGATGCTGTTCAATGGAGCGTCCGCGGTGCGGCCCTCGACGGTTCTGCGGCGTGCGGTGAGTAGCGCGGGACCGGTGCGGTGGTGGCTCCACGACTTGACCCGCGCGGTTAGCCCTCATCCGAGGGAGAATCGGATATCAGAGCGGATCCGCGACGCGAGGGTGACGCCGTTCAGCGCCTGCGATCCTCCTCGGAGGCCCAGGCCACGCCGAGGGCAAAGAGGGTCGACACCTCGTAGTGCACCATCGCGGCGGCGATCCGGCGCCGCCCGGTGCGCGGGTTGATGCCGAGCATCCGCGCCGCCGTCTCCTGGGTGATGCCCTGTCGCATCAGCCGCAGCAGCGGCGTCCAGGAGTGTCCGGGCGGCGTGACCGGATCGGCGTGTCGCCAGAGGCCCTCGAAGTAGTCGAGGGCCATGGCTGCGAGAGCGCTGTTGCGCACGGCGAGCACGCTCGTCGGTCGTCCCTCGCCCCACTCGAAGGGCACGGCGAGCTGATCCGAATCGATCCAGAACCAGCTCGGCGGGTCATCCAGCAGCCGGCACTCGACCCCGATCGTGGCGTACATCCGGATCGATTCGACCGCCGCCGGGTCGTCGAGGGCTGAGGTCGGCATGATCACGCGCACCGTTTCTTTGCCGGCCAGGGCATGCGCGAACCGCTCGATCCGCTCCTCGCGGTCGTCCCCGGTCGCCAGGAAGCGACCGAGGTCGGGGAGCACGGCGTGCAGGGAGCCGGCGTCGTGTCGTGCGGTGTCGAACCACAAATCCTCCGACGCCTGCGGTCCGTGCCGCACGAGCACGGGCACCAGATCCGCCGATGACTCGCCCACCGACCAGTGCCGCAGCATCCCCGGCAGGTCCGCGACGATACGCTCCATGTCGCCCAGGACGATACGCGCGGTTCGGCGCAGGTCGGCCGAGTGCGCCGCGACGGTTTCGGCCGCCCAGGTTGCAGGATGCGGGTAGCCCAGATTGTTGCCCTGCCCTCCGATCAGCCCTCGGGCGCGCAGCCGCTCGATCGCGGCTGCCGCCTCGCCCTGGTCCAGGTGTGCCAGGGGTGCCACTTCCTCGATCGTCGCGGGGCGGCCGCGGTAGATCACCGCGAGCAGCTTCTCGTCGTCCATGTCGTCCATGTCGTCCTCTCCCACCCGTGACGTGGTTGTCCGTATCCGGACAAGTCCGCAAGCGGTACTTGTCGGCGCCTGGACGGTTCAGGACAATTGATCGTATCCGAGGGGGAACCGCCATGATCGACTGCCTCGCCGCGCTGCATTCGGCCGGAGTGATCCCCTTCCTCGCCGGCGCTCTGCTGCTCGTCGCTGTGGTCGTCGGGGTGCTGCTGGGCGGTATCCGCCGCCGTCGGGGCGAGATGTCGCGCAGAGTCGTGGCGGTGCTGCTGGTCCTGGTGCTCGGGGGCGGAGGAGTCGGGATCGGCCTGGTCGTCGCCGTCGGAGACGGGCCGGCGTCGGCCGCTCGCGACGCGGCGTGCCTGACTCCCGCGTCAGGGGGGCCCACTCGATCCGCGATGACTCCTCGGGCGATCTCCGCCGACCGGGACGTGGCCTTCGCCAGCGGCGGCGTCACCTATCACGGCAGCTACCGCGGCCCGGTCGACCCAAGCAACCCGGGCGAGGAGGGAAGGTCGGTACCGGCGGTCGTGATCGTCGTCGGCACCGGAGCCGTGGACCGCAACGGCGACGCACCAACCCTCGCTACCGAGGCCTACCGGTGGCTCGCCGACCGGCTGAGCGCCGCCGGGGTTGCGTCGCTGCGGTACGACAAGCTCGGAACCGGCAGCACCGGCCTCGGCGCCTACGCCGCCGACCCGGGCGCCATGATCGACCTCGGTTACGACCGGCTCCGAGTGCAGCCCATCCGCGACGCACTCGTCTTCGTCGCCGCGCAGCCGGGTGTCGACCCGCACCGCCTCCTGCTCCTGGGGCACAGCGAGGGTGGCGCGGACGTGCTGCTCGCCGCGACGGACCTGCGCGGCGCCCCGCCGCTCGCCGGTCTGGTCCTGCTCGAACCGGCGTACACCCGCATCCTCGACATCGTCGCCCGCCAGTTCACGGTGCAGATCGACGCGGCGGTGGCCGGCGGCGCGATGACCGCCGTGGACGCCGTGACGCTCGAGGGCTGGATGGCGCGCGGCGTCGAGCAGATCAGGATGCAGGATCCGCCCTTTCCCGCCCCGGAGCCCCTTCCGTTGCCGGCGGCGACGGGCCTCACCGCCGTCTATCGGGACACCATCGCGTCGAACATCTACGGAGCCGACCCCGCGCAGATGGTGATCACGCATGCCTATCGCACCCGGTACGGCAAGGAGTATGACGCCGTCGATCCCGAGCGCCTCGCCCCGCAGGTCGCGATCCCCACACTCATCACCTGCGGCACAAAGGACTTCAACACCCCGTGCGGCGACGGTGCGCCGGGCTCCGGGGTGCGGGCGGTGTCCGACGCGTTCCGCCCGGGGATCGCGCACTTCGCGCGGCTGCCGGACATGGTGCACGTCCTCCGCGATGTCGGATCGGCGGACCCGTCCACGCCCGCCGACCAGCTCGCGCACCCCTTCTCCACCGCGCTGCAGAAGCAGCTCGGCGCCTTCGTCGCACCGTTCACCGAGGAGCCCGCACCATGACCCGAACCGATCCTTCCGCTCCTGCGGATCCACCCGTCGGCGAGCAGCCGCAGCTGAAGCGCACCCTCGGCGGCTTCCAGGTGTTCGCCGTCTCGTTCGCGTTCATCTCTGTGGCGGTCGGGGTGTTCGCCACCTACGGCGAGATGCTGCAGACCGCGGGCCCGGTGGGGATCTGGCTCTGGGTGCTCGCCGCCGTCGGCCAGACCCTCGTCGCCCTCGTCGTCGCGCAGTTCGCGGCGCGAATCGCCCTGAGCGGATCCTCGTACCAGTGGGCATCGAGGCTCGCGAACCCGAAGATCGGCTGGTTCTTCGGCTGGCTCAGCTTCTGGTACCTGGCGATCGCGGTCGTCACCATGGCCAACGCCATGGCGAGCCAGGCGCTGATGCCTTTGCTGGGCATGCCTTCCGACGAGGGCACGGCCCGGGTCCTCACCCTCGTGATCCTGGTGGTCCAGGCCGCACTGGTGATCGCCTCGACCAGGCTGTTCGGGCTCATCACCTCGGCCGCGGTGGCCGTCGAACTCGGGATCATCGCAGTGCTGGTGATCGCACTGCTGCTGGTCGTGGCGATCACCGGCGGCGGCGACCTCGGCACGCTCGGTTCGCAAGGCGTGTCGAACGGCGATCCGAACTACTTCGCGATCGGAGGCGGACTGATGGCCGGCGCGCTGATGGGCCTCACGACGCTGGTCGGATTCGATTCGGCGGCCAACCTGGCGGAGGAGACCAAGGATCCGTTCCGGGCGGCCCCGCGGGCGATCGTGGGATCGGTGATCGCGGCCGGCGTCGCCGGGCTGATCTTCCTGATCGTGCTCACGGTCTCGATCAAGGACGTGGGGGCCGTCAGTGCGGATCCGTCGCCGGTCGCGGCCATCATCCGCGGCCAGCTCGGGCCGGTCTGGGAGCGGATCCTGATCGGCGGGATCGCGTTCGCGTTCTTCGGCGCGGGCATGGTGGTCATGGCGGCGTGCTCGCGCCAGGTGTTCGCGATGGCACGAGATCGGCGTTTCCCCGCGGCGCGGCTGATGAGCCGGGTGAATCCCCGCACTCGCACGCCGGTCGCGGCGACCGTGCTGATCGTGGTGATCGGGATCGTGCTGATGGTCGCGCTTCCGGGCGACGCTCTGAACCAGCTGCTCGTCAGCGGGACGCTGCTGCCGGCGCTGATGTACGGCGCGATCGTGGTGCTCTATCTGGTGGTGCGCAGGAGGCTGGGCCGGAAGAAGGGCGGCTTCAACCTGGGCCGTGCCGAGCTCCCCGTCACGGTCGTGGCGCTGATCTGGGTGGCCGTGGTCCTGTTCGTGCTCGTGACGCCGCCGGCCTCGTTCATCCCCGCGCTGGTGGTGCTCGGGCTGATCCTCGCGGGCGGGGTCTACTTCGCGTGGCTGATGATCTTCCGTCGGGGGGCGCTCGAGATCGAGCCCGACGGCGGCGAGGCGGTCGAGATGGTCTCCGCCGTCGGCGGAGCCGCGATGGTCGAGCCGACCGCCGTGGCGGAGGAGGTCGAGGGGCGGTGACGCCCGCGGCGCGGTTCCGGGGCGTTGGATGCGTCCGAACGCCGGAGACGGAGGACGCCGCTCCCGCTGCGCGGCGAGCGGCAGCCTCCCTCTTCCGGATCGCGGATCAGTGCGCGAGGTACGGCACGCGCTCCCAGCTCAGCACGTGGTCGGCGCCGGGGCGGTTGATCGTGACGTGCAGCCAGTCCTTGTTGTTCGAAGATCCGTCGACCGTCACGCGCGTGAGGTTGTCGGCGGATCCGGTCACGCCATAGGTCGTCAGCCACGGGGATCCGGCCGCGAGCGGCTTGTCGGAGTTGTAGACGTGGCTGTCGCCGTTGACGAGGTAGACCTCGCCGTCGAAAGCGCTGGACTGCTCCACGAGAGTCTGCACGAGCGGCTGGAAGGCCGAGATGTCCGACCAGGAGGGCGTGTAGGTGGGGTCGAACATGTCGGCCTGCAGCAGCACCATGACGGCGCGGTCGTGCTTCTGCTTCGCGGTCGCGAACGTGCTCTTCACGAGCGAGATCGCGTTCGCCATCCGCGCCTGCTCCGCGGCGAGCTGCTCGGGGCGCGCGACGGTGTCACCGAGGCCGGCCCACGGCTGGACGCCGTCGTTGCTGCCGACGACGTGGATCGCGGCGAAGTCGACGCCCTGGCGACGCAGAGACACATTCTCGGGGAACCCGGCCGCGGTCTGCGCGTCGACTTTCACCGGGTTCTGCCCGAGGGAGACTCCGGGGTTCGCGAAGAACACGGAGCGGTCGTGGGCGAGGCGCTCGAGCGGGTTGTACGCCCCGTTGTTCGCACGGTGGCAGTCGGTCCACTCGTTGTCGCCCGGGGTGTAGATCAGCGGGTTCGTGAAGGTGTCGAAGTCACCTTTGATCTGCTGGTACAGGGCGTCGTCGCAGCGCGTCGAACCGTTCTTGATGTCGCCGACGTGGAACGTCATCTCCGGATCCGCAGCGTTGATCTCCTGGATCCACTGCGGGAACAGCGCCTGCTGTGCGGTGCCGTAGGGGACATCACCGATCACGGCGAACGAGTAGTGGCCGTCCTTGTCCTGACCGGGTGCGTCGGCAGCGAGGGCAGGGGTGGTGCTCGCGGCGACGAGCGCGATGGCGGCGGCCGTCGCCGCCACAAGAGTGCGGGGGAGGTGCACGCGGTGTCCTTCGTTCGGGGGCGCCGGCGCCGAGGCCGTACCCACCATCGCGCTCGCGGGCCCGAAGCGAGTGGCCGTCGCGTGAACGGGGTGGGAACACTCCGTCGCATCGTGTGTGGTGCGGGACCGCAGATCGACGCACGGAAGGCGGCCGATTGGTGGGCCTCGAGTCGAACGCGTACTCTCCCTGCACTGGCGATGAGCCGGAGTCGTGCGGACAGGGGGGAGCGGCATGGTGGGCAGGGATGAGAGGTCACTCGGTGAACAGGTGTTCCATCGGATCGCGGAGGCGATCGTGGCGCACGATCTTCCGCCGGGCATGCGCGTGCGCGACGTCGCACTCGGCCAGAGATTCCACGTCTCGCGGTCGCCTGTGCGCGAGGCGTTGCACAGGCTCGAGCGAATCGGGCTCGTCGAGATCCTGCCAAGCCGCGTCACCCAGGTCACGATGGTGACCGATCAGATGGTCGCTCAGACGTTGGCGTACGCCGGGTACCAGGCCGGCCTCGCCGTGCGCCAGAGCCTTCCTGTCCTCACGCCTTCCGAGTGCGCGCAGACGCTCATTCTGATCGATGAGCTTTCGCAGGAGGCGGATGATCCCGCTGGGGCGTCCGCGGCGCGGCGGGTGCTGTTCTCCTACCTGTCCGAGCGCTCGGGCAACGCCGTGCATCATGCCCACATGCGCGACATGGAGTACGCCTTCGAGCGTAATCTGCGGGGCGCCGCGCTACCTCCGGCGTCGGTCTCCCGCCCGTGCGTGGCGGGGCTGCGGGAGGCGGTGAGGCGTGGCGACGGCGACGAAGGGGAGAGGTGGGTGCGGGTGCTGCACGGGCTGGCACCGCTTCCGGCCGATCGAGAGGATCCCGGAATATCGGGCGGAGCCCGGAAAGTGCCGCCGGCTCGCCCGTAGCATCGACGGTGCCGGGGGTCGCGTCCGCACCTGGGGGATGGGCAGGGGAACATCGCGGGCGCGGGTGGGGCTTTTGGGGATGCCCCACCCCCGCGCCCGGCGCTGTCGCGATCGACTCAGCTGGTCGCCGCGGTGGCGAGGCGGACAGCCGCTCAGTGCCCCCGCAGCTGCCTGAGCTCGGCCTCGCCCGCGAGGTAGCGGTCCACGACGAGATCCACGAGCGGCACGGGCGGCTCGCCGTCGTCGAGCAGCGGCTCGGTGAGCGCAGCGGATCCGGTCACGCGCTCCGCCACGTCGAAGAAGTATCCGTGCGCGAGCAGGTAGGTCGCGACAGCGGCTCCTGGATGCGCGGCGAGGGCGTCGGCGAGGCTCGGCTCGCGCGCGGCGAGGTAGGCGGGCACGACCGCGCGCCCCAGCTCCCCGCTCAGCAGTGCGGCCATCGCCTCGGCGTCGGGCAGCGAGCGCGGATCCCGGGAGCCCGCGACGGCGAGCACGACCGGGCGATCTGCGTCGTCCCCGGAGCGTGACGCACCGTCAGCCTCCGCAAGCCGCCGCGCGAGCACCTCCGCGAGGCGCGGATCGGGCCCGAGCGGATTCGTGACGACCGCGTCGGAGCGCTCCGAAACGGCCCGCCCCAGGTCCACCCGCACGTGAAAACCCTGCGACAGCAGCAGCGGCACCACGACGACGGGTCTGTCGATCGCGGCCAGGGCCGCGGGGGCGTCGGGCTGCTGCACGTCGACGAAGCCGGAGTGCACGGCGACCCGGCGCTCGTCCTCGGTCTGCTGTGACGGGGCGCCGTTCAGCCGCTCGGCGACCCGGCGCACCAGCAGCGCGATCGCAGCGGCGCCTGCGGCATCGGAGGTGCCGTGAGAGACGGCGAGCAGCGCGGGGCGGGGCATGGGGGGAGTGTAGGCCGCTCTCCTGCCAGCCCGCCGGGCCGCACGTCACACGATGACACGGCCTTCGGAATCGGGCGTCCGAAACCGTCCGAAAGGTGGAGGCCCGCGGGAGGCGGCGGACGGATCCGGATCCCTACGCTGGAAAGGACCCGACCCGAGGAGAGAAGTGTTCACCACCCCCGCCCGCCTGTTCCGCGTGCTCGCGATCGCGGAGGCCATCACCTGGACCCTGCTGATCGGCGCGCTGATCGCCCGTGCCACAGGACTGCCGCCGGTGCTGGTCACGATCGCCGGCTCCATCCACGGCTTCGTCTTCCTCTCCTACGGCGCCACCGCGGTGCTGCTCGCGTTCCACCAGCGCTGGGGCGTCGGCGTCGCGATCCTCGCGATCGCCAGCGCGATCGTGCCCTACGCCACGATCCCCGCCGAGATCTGGCTGCACCGCACCGGCCGCCTCGCCGGCGACTGGCGCCTCGCGCAGACCGACGATCCGCGGGACGCCGCCTGGTACGACCGCACGATGCGCTGGTTCCTGCACCGGCCGTGGGTGCTCGCGCTGCTCATCCTCGTTGCTGTCGCGGCCATCTTCGCCGTGCTGCTGCTGATCGGCCCTCCCGGCGGCAAGTGATCGGGGCGGCCCGGCCGCGTCCACGGGATCTGAAGTGCACCGCGTTCCTCTGTGAGGGACGCGGTGCACTTTTGGGATCCCAATTCTTGACGTCCGACGCCGCTCCTTCTATCCTCGGTTTGGGATCCCAATGTGGGATCCCAAACTCCGGTCGACATGCACGCTCGACCGGCCTTCCCGACGAAGTGAAGGAGGACCAGGTGTCCCTTCAGAACGAAGCAACGGCGGACCGAGCCGCCGAGACCAGCGCGTCGCCCCGCAGCCAGGGCAAGCCCACCAGAGTGCGATGGAGGCTGTTCCTCCTGCTGCTGATCCTGGTGTCGGTGAACTACATCGACCGCGGATCGATCTCGGTCGCCCTGCCCATCATCCAGAAGGACTTCGACCTCTCCCCGGAGCTCGTCGGACTTCTCCTGAGCGCGTTCTTCTGGACGTACGCGCTCATGCAGGTCCCGGTCGGCTACCTCATCGACCGGTTCGGCCCGCGCAAGGTCGTGACGGCCTCCTGCGTCGGCTGGGGCGCGGCGACCGCCGCCTCGGGCCTGGCGGGCAACTTCATCAGCATGTTTATCGCGCGCTCCGCGATCGGCGTCACCGAGGCGGGCGTGATGCCCGCGGGCGGCAAGCTGAACGCCCTGTGGATGCACTCCAAGGAGCGCGGGCGCGGTGCGACGATCCTCGACGCCGGCGCTCCGCTGGGAGCGGGCATCGGCGGCATCCTGATCACCTGGCTCATCGCGAGCACCGGATCCTGGCGCTACGCCTTCATCATCGCCGGCATCGCGACGGTCGTGCTCGGCCTGTTCATCTGGTGGTACGTGCGTGACAACCCTCGCGCGCACAAGGCGGTCAACGACGCCGAGGCCGAGTACATCGAGGACTCGCACCGCGAGGAGGCCGCCACTGGCCCCGTTTCCACCCGCCGCGGCCTGGTGCAGTACCTGCGCTTCCGCTCGTTCTGGGCCATGTGCTTCGGCTGGCTCGGCTTCAACGGCGTCTTCTACGGCCTGCTCACCTGGGGCCCGCTGTACCTCTCCGAGGCCAAGCACTTCGACTTGAAGACGGTCGGCTGGTCGACCTTCGTGATCTTCGGCGCCGGGTTCGTCGGTGAGATCCTCGGCGGTCTGCTCGCCGACAAGCTCCGCTCCCGCGGGCACAGCGCGAACCTCGTGATGCGCTCGATGCTCGGCGCCGCCGCGCTGATCGTCACCGCCGGCCTGGTCGGCGTCACCCTCGTCGGCGACCCGATCACCGCGGTCGTGCTGCTCTCGGTCGTGCTGTTCTTCCTGCGCTGGGTCGGACTGTTCTGGGCTGTTCCGGCCACGCTGGGTGGCCGCGAGAACGCGGGCGTGCTGGGCGGCGCGATGAACCTCAGCGGCAACGTCGCCGGCTTCATCACGCCGATCGCGGTCGGCCTCATCGTCGGTGCGACGGGCGGCTACACCTGGGCGCTGCTCTACTTCGTCGGCTCGGCGATCGTGATGGGCGTCTCGGTGCTCGCGCTCGACTACAGCAAGCGGCTCGTGCGCGCATGATCGTCCCCGTCCGTGGATCGGACTCCGTCCCGGTGCACGGACGGGGTGTGTCGCTAGGCTGGGATCCCAGAACCGGAGAAGGCGGAGGGCAGCCCCGTGGCGCAGACAGTCGATGCCAGTCAGCGGGCCAAGCCGCTGCGCGAGGTGATCAGGGACACCGTCCGCAACAGGATCTTCGAGGGGCAGTACACCCCGGGATCCCGGCTGGTGGAGCGCGACCTCGCCGCGGAGTTCAACGTGTCCCGGCTTCCGGTCCGCGAGGCGCTGCGGATGCTTCAGCAGGAGGGCCTGGTCACGGAACCCGCGACGCGCGGATCCGTGGTCGCGTCGCTCGATGCGGATCAGGTGGACGACCTGTTCAGCGTGCGGATCGCGCTGGAGGTGCTGGCCTGCCGGCTGGCAGCGCAGCGCGCCACCCCGGAAGACATCGGCCGGCTGACCGGACTGGTCGACCGCTCGAAGGAAGCGCTCGCCCGGGGCAGCCTGGCCGAGACCCACGCCCTGAACAGCGAGTTCCACGACGAGGTCACCCGGATCGCGGACAACGACTTCCTCCGTACGGCGCTGGAGCCGCTGCAGGGGCGGATGCACTGGCTGTTCCGCCACGTCCGGGACCTTCCGGAGCTCGTCGAGGAGCACGAGCTGCTGCTGACCGCCATCGCCAGCGGCGACCCCGACCGGGCGGCCGCGCAGTCCGCCCACCACATCGAGAAGTACCGCGAACAGTATCCCGACACCGTGTGAGCTGCCATCGGCAGTCCGGGTCGGCCGCAGAGAGGACGACATGAGACTGCTGATCATCAACCCCAACATCAGCTCGGACGTGACCGAGCTGATCCGCACCGAGGCGCTGCGCTCGGTCGGCCCCGACACCGAGCTCCAGGTGGAGACCGCGCCCTACGGCGTGGAGTACATCGAGACCCGGCTCGAGTCGGTGATCGCGGCGGGAGCCGTGGCCGAGGTGATCGCCGCGCACGCGGGCGAGGTCGACGGCGTCGTGGTCGCGGCATTCGGGGATCCCGGCATGCCGGCGCTCAAGGAGCTCGTCGACGTGCCCGTGATCGGCATCACCGAGGCCGCGCTCTGCGCCGCAGCGCTGCAGGGGCACCGCTTCTCGATCATCGCGATCTCGGACCGGATCACCGCGTGGTACCGCGAGTGCGTCGAGGGCTTCGGGCTCGCCGGGCGTCTCGCCTCGATCCGGTCCATCACCGAGGCGCTCGGCGGGATCGACAGCGTCCAGCAGGACTTCGGCCCCACGCTGGTCGCGCTCGCGCAGCGCGCGGTCGCCGAGGACGGCGCGGACGTGATCATCCTCGCCGGCGCGCCCCTCGCCGGCCTTGCCCGGGAGGTCGCCGGGCAGATCCCGGTGCCGGTCGTCGACGGCATCGGCGCGGGGGTGCGACTCGCGGAGGCGGTGGTCGGGCTCGCCTCCGGCACGCACCGGGCGGGCGCGTTCGCCGCCCCGCCGCGCAAGCCCCGTCGGGGCCTCAGCCCCGCGCTGGATCGCGCGTTCGACCGTGCGCAGAAGGCAACGGACATCTCGGAAGGAGTGAACTGATCATGTCGGACCTCGTCATCGCGAACGCCCGGATCGTCAATGCGGACGGCGTCTCGTCCGGTCATATCGTGGTCGCCGGCGGCAGGATCGACGCGATCCTCGCCGTCGCGGATCCGATTCCCGCCGCCGGCCGGGTCATCGACGCCGCCGGTCGCGTGGTGATCCCCGGCGGTGTCGACGGGCACTGCCACGTCGCGCAGATCACCGGGCGGTACCGCACCCTCGACGACTTCGCCGTCACCAGCGCCGCGGCGCTCTGGGGTGGCACCACCACCATCATGGACTTCGGCATCCCGCGGGACGCCTCGGAGAGCCCCCTCGCGGCCGCGCGCAACAAGCGCGACCTGGCCCGGGCGTCCCGCTGCGACGTCGCCCTGCACGGCTCCGTCGTCGCATGGGATGAGACGGTGCCCGCGCAGCTGGACGCCCTCGCCGCGATGGGCATCCGCTCGGTCAAGATGTACATGACCAACCGCGGATCGACCATGAGCGACAACGACACCGTGCTGAAGGTGATGAGGGAGATGAAGCGCCTCGGCGGGATGACGATCATCCACGCCGAGCACGATGCGATCGTCGTCGACTGCACGCAGGAGCACGCCGACAGCGGGGAGATCGGCATCGAGCACCTGCACGAGACCCGTCCGGAACTCGCCGAGGAGGCCTCGGTGCGCGAGGTGCTGGCCATGGCCGAGTACGTCGGCACGCCGGTGTACTTCGTGCACCAGTCCACGCCCGGTGCGGTCGACCTCGTCTCGGATGCCCGCCTGCGCGGCGTCGAGGCGTACTCCGAGACCTGCCCGCACTACCTCCTGTTGGACGACGGCGTCTACGCGTCGCGGTTCCCGGAGTGGTATGCCTGCTGCCCGCCGATGCGGGACGCGGCGACGGTCGCGGCACTGCGTGAGCGGTTCGCGGACGGATCCGTCGACACGGTCGCCAGCGACCACTCCTGCTACGACCTCAGCCAGAAGCGCGAGCACAGTGACGACATCCGCCAGATGCCGCACGGGCTGCCGGGAGTGGAGACGCGCATGCCCGCCGCGTTCACCGCTCTGACCGACGGGGCACCGATCACCGACGCCGTGCTGCAGCGTTTCGCGGATCTGTTCTCCGCGGCGCCCGCCCGCATCAACGCGCTGAGCGGCAAGGGCCGCATCGCGGTCGGTCAGGACGCCGACCTGGTGGTCTTCGATCCGGACGAGGAGCGGCGCGTCGACGGAACGGCGCTGCACATGGGCACCGACTTCTCGCCGTTCGACGGCAGGACGCTGCGCGGCTGGCCGCAGGTCGTCGTCGCGGGCGGCCGGGCCGTCCTGGACGAGGAGGGCTTCCACGATCCCGGCGCGATCGGACGCTTCATCGAGCGGGAGCCGCAGCCGGCGGCCTCGTCGGGCCGCCGCTCCGGGCGCGCACTGGCGGGGAGGACCGCATGAGCGCCGCATCGGAGGTCCTTTCCGCGTCGCGGCCCACCCGGATCGGGATGATCGTCCCGTCCTCGAACACCTGCCTGGAGCCGATGACGTACCGGATCCTGGGCGAGCGGGATGACGTGACCGTGCACTCCGCGCGTATCCCGGTGACCCGCATCGCCCTCGACGCCGGATCCGACCAGCAGTTCGACGCCGCCGGGATGCGCGCGGCCGCCGAGCTGCTCGCCACCGCCGACGTCGACGTGATCGCTTGGAACGGGACCTCGGGATCGTGGCTCGGCGTCGGGCATGATGAGGCGATTGCCGCCGAGATCACCCGGGCCACGGGCGTGCCCGCCACGACCTCGACGCTCGCCTACTTCGCGGCGTTCCGGCGGTTCGGGATCTCCGGTATCGGCCTGCTCACGCCGTACACCGCCGACGTGAACGAGCAGGTCGCCGCCCGTTACAGCGAGAACGGCGTCATCGTCGCCGGGCACACCGCGCTCGGACTGAGCGACAACGAGGCGTTCGGCCGGGTGCGGCCCGAGGCGCTGGTGGATCCGTCGATCGCGCTCGCCGAGGCGGGCCCCGACGCGCTCGTCTACCTGTGCACCAACCTGTACGGCGCGCCGATCGTGGCGGAGGTCGAGGCTCGCACCGGGGTGCCCGTGCTCGATTCCGTGGCGGTGACGCTCTGGCACTCCCTGGAGCTGGCCGGATCCCCTCTGCTCGACGCGCGCTGGGGACGGCTGCTCGCCTGACGTGGCGGTTCGCCCGCCCGTCGCGCGTGCTGTGCGAGGTCAGTGGCGGGGCGAGGTCAGTGGATGAGAATGGCGTCCGCGGTGATCACGTCGTACCCGACGGTGCTCGCGGAGTCGTCCGTGCAGGTGACGGAGACGTAGAACCCGAGGCGGGCATCGAGGAATCCGCGGGCGGCGGCGTATCCGCTGCCCGTGTCGTCGGAGTAGGACAGCGTGCGGCTCGCGATGTCCTTCGTCTGGCTGGTCGCGTTCATCAGGGTGTCATCCGTCGCGCGCTCGGTGGCCTTGTCGGGCGTCGTGCCGAGGACGGCCGCGAGCACCGCATCCGACGCGGATCGGTCGTCGGTCTGACCGTTCCACGTCATGGTGCCCTGCCAGAACTTCGCCTGGCAGACGCCGTCCTTGCGGGTGAAGCCCCAGTTGCCCTTGCCGTCGTCGGGAGTCGTGTAGTCCCACTCGCTGTCGCTGATAAGGCCGTCCGACCACTCCGCGGCCGTGCCCGCGGGCAGAGACGGGTCTTCGAAGTACAGCGATCCGGAGGAGGACGAGTCGGCCGGTGCGTCCGTCACGGTGCCGGCATCGGCGGTCGGCTCGGACGTGGGCGTCTTGGCCGGCCCCTTGGGGATGAGGTCGAACGGGTTCAGGCAGGCGCTCAGCGGCAGCGCGGTGGCCAGGAGGAGCGCGGCGGCGCCGAGGCGGATCGCGGCAGATGCGGTGCGGGTGCGTGAGGTCATGCCCCGATCCTAGGGATCTGCTGTGCGTCCGCACGATGGGGTGAACTATCCATGCGACGCCACTCGTGAAAGTTGAGCGCACTCGTATCAAGTTTGTTTGACATCTCTTGACAGTGGGCGTATCGTTGAGTCATCGCGACTCAGGTTTCGCAGGGTCATCCCCAAGGATCCGGAGCTCGCGCAGACTTCCACGAAACTTCCGACTGAAGGAGAAAACAAATGGCACGTGCTGTCGGTATCGACCTCGGTACGACGAACTCCGTCGTCAGCGTCCTCGAGGGCGGCGAGCCCAAGGTCATCGCCAACGCAGAAGGATTCCGCACCACCCCCTCGGTGGTCGCCTTCACCAAGGACGGGGAGGTGCTCGTCGGCGAGACCGCGAAGCGCCAGGCCGTCACCAACGTCGACCGCACGATCGCCTCGGTCAAGCGCCACATGGGCACCGACTGGTCGTTCGACGTGGACGGCAAGAAGTGGACGCCGCAGGAGATCTCCGCGCGCATCCTGATGAAGCTGAAGCGCGACGCCGAGGCCTACCTGGGCGACACCGTGACCGACGCGGTCATCACCGTCCCCGCGTACTTCAACGACGCCGAGCGCCAGGCCACCAAGGAGGCCGGCGAGATCTCGGGCCTGAACGTCCTGCGCATCATCAACGAGCCCACCGCGGCGGCCCTGGCCTACGGCCTCGACAAGGGCAAGGAGGACGAGCTCATCCTCGTCTTCGACCTCGGTGGCGGAACCTTCGACGTCTCGCTGCTCGAGGTGGGCAAGGACGACGACTTCTCCACGATCCAGGTGCGCGCCACCGCCGGTGACAACCGCCTCGGCGGCGACGACTGGGACCAGCGTCTCGTCGACTACCTGATCAAGCAGTTCAAGGACTCGACCGGCGTCGACGTCTCGGGCGACAAGATCGCGCTGCAGCGCCTCAAGGAGGCCGCGGAGCAGGCGAAGAAGGAGCTCAGCTCCTCGACGTCGACCAGCGTCAACCTGCCGTACCTGTCGCTCACCGAGAACGGCCCCGTGTCGCTTTCCGAGACGATCACCCGCGCGAAGTTCGAGGACCTCACCAAGGACCTCCTGGACCGCACCAAGAAGCCCTTCGAGGACGTGATCCGCGAGGCCGGCATCAAGGTCGGCGACATCGCTCACGTCGTGCTCGTCGGCGGATCCACCCGCATGCCCGCTGTGGCCGAGCTCGTCAAGCGCGAGACCGGCAAGGAGGCCAACAAGGGTGTCAACCCGGACGAGGTCGTCGCCGTCGGCGCCGCCCTGCAGGCCGGTGTGCTGAAGGGTGAGCGCAAGGACGTCCTGCTGATCGACGTCACCCCGCTGAGCCTCGGTATCGAGACCAAGGGCGGCATGATGACCAAGCTCATCGAGCGCAACACGGCCATCCCGACCAAGCGCAGTGAGACCTTCACCACCGCCGACGACAACCAGCCGTCGGTCGCGATCCAGGTCTTCCAGGGCGAGCGCGAGTTCACCCGCGACAACAAGCCGCTGGGCACCTTCGAGCTGACCGGCATCGCGCCGGCTCCGCGCGGCATCCCGCAGGTCGAGGTCACCTTCGACATCGACGCGAACGGCATCGTGCACGTGTCCGCCAAGGACAAGGGCACCGGCAAGGAGCAGTCGATGACGATCACGGGCGGCTCCTCGCTGTCCAAGGACGACATCGACCGCATGGTGCGCGAGGCCGAGGAGCACGCCGCTGAGGACAAGAAGCGCCGCGAGTCGGCCGAGGTCCGCAACCAGGCCGAGACTCTCTCCTACTCGATCGAGAAGCTCATCTCGGAGAACGAGGACAAGCTCCCCGAGGACGTGAAGACCGAGGTCAAGGCCGACGTCGACGCGCTGAAGACCGCGCTGGCCGGTGATGACGACGAGGCCGTGAAGACCGCGTTCGACAAGCTGAACCAGTCGCAGGGCAAGCTCGGCGAAGCCATCTACGCGCAGTCCCAGGCTGACGCGGCCGCCCCGCAGGGCGAGCCGGCGGCCGAGGGCGCGGCGTCGGATGAGGACGTCGTGGACGCCGAGGTCGTGGACGACGAGGACGAGAAGAAGTAATGACGG
This sequence comes from Microbacterium sp. 2MCAF23, assembly GCF_052115565.1. Lineage (NCBI taxonomy): Bacteria > Bacillati > Actinomycetota > Actinomycetes > Micrococcales > Microbacteriaceae > Microbacterium > Microbacterium sp. 2MCAF23. Next base: position 53,524 of record NZ_JBFRGY010000015.1, read on the forward strand.
ATCCCAAGGACTTCGACGAGAACGCCGCGGTTCCTGAGCCTGTCGAAGGACCGAGCGAGGGGTCGGACGCGAACGCGTCCGGCCCCCAGCCGGAAGGGCAGGACTCCGGAGCGAACGCCGGCGCCGATGACGAGCTCACGGTCGACGACATCCTGAACATCGCGCAGAGCGACGACGCGCTCGCCGAGGACGCCGCCGAGGACGCGGCCCTCGCCGACGCCGAGCACACGCTGCTCGTCGACCTCAAGCGTCTTCAGGCCGAGTACGCGAACTACCGCCGCCGCACCGAGGAGCAGCGCGGCGTCGAGATCCAGCGCGCGAAGGGCGAGGCCGCCAAGGGCCTGATCCCCGTGCTCGACGATCTCGACCGCGCCGCCCAGCACGGCGATCTGCAGGAGGGGACTCCCTTCGCCGCGATCGCCGACAAGGTGCGCTCGGTCGTGGAGCGCCTCGGCGTGGTCTCGTATGGCGAGAAGGGCGACGAGTTCGACCCGCAGCAGCACGAGGCGATCTTCCAGCAGCCCACCCCGGGTGTGCAGAAGGCCGTCGTGCTCGAGGTCGTCGAGGTGGGCTACCGCCTGGGCGATGTGGAGCTGCGTCCTGCCAAGGTCGTCGTCGCCGTTCCTGCTGAGTAGGGGGTGATCGATGGCTAGCCAGGACTGGTTCGACAAGGACTTCTACAAGACCCTCGGCGTCTCGAAGGACGTGTCCGAGGCGGATCTGAAGAAGACCTACCGCAAGCTCGCGCGCAAGTACCACCCCGACTCCAACCCCGGCGATGCCGCGGCGGAGGCGAAGTTCAAGGAGATCAGCGAGGCGTACTCGGTGCTCTCCGACACCGAGCAGCGTGCCGAGTACGACCAGATCCGTGCGATGGGCGCCGGTGGCGCGCGCTTCACGGCTCCGGGCAGTGCCGGCAACGGCGGCTTCGATGACGTGTTCAGCGCGTTCAACCGGGGCCGTGGCGGGCAGTCCGCCGACTTCGACGACATCTTCGCGATGTTCAACCAGGGCGGCGGCGGGTTCGGATCCGGTCGGTTCGGCCAGCCCTCCGGCGGGTTCCGCGGCTACGGCGGCCCGCAGAAGGGCGCCGACGTCACGGCCCGCACGACCCTGTCGTTCGCGACCGCTGTGCAGGGCGAGACAGTCACGCTGCAGGGTGAGGACGGCCGCCCGCTCAAGGTGAAGATCCCCGCGGGCGTGAAGGACGGGCAGAAGATCCGTCTGCGCGGCCGTGGGCGGCCTTCGCCCGACGGCGGCGAGAACGGCGACATCGTGGTCCAGGTGGCCGTGAAGCCGCACCCCGTGTTCACCCGCGATGGGCTGAACCTGCGGGTGACGGTTCCTGTCACGTTCACCGAGGCCGCGCTCGGCGCCACCATCGAGGTGCCGACCCTCGGTGGAGATCCGGTCAAGCTCAAGGTCGCGCCGGGCACTCCGTCGGGCCGGGTGCTGCGGGTCAAGGGCCGCGGCGTCACGACGTCGAAGGGCGTCGGCGACCTGCTCGCCGAGGTCCAGGTGGCCGTGCCGTCGCACCTCGACGACGCCGCGCGCGAGGCGCTGGAGCGCTTCCGTGAGGCGGAGCCCGCCGAGAACCCGCGCACCGAGCTGCTGGCGAAGGCCCGGGGATGAGTTCACCTGCGCCGTCGATCGGGTCCGCGCGCGACGCGGACACCGGGCGCCGCTCGCCGCGTCGTCCCGGAATCAGGAACAGTGACCGAGATCAGGACGATTCCTCGCGGATCCTCCTGATCTCGGTGCATTCTCCTGTTTCCGGTACGCGCGCCCGCTTGCGGGGCGCGACCGGTGTTCTCGGGATGCGCCGTGCGCGAAGGACGAGGGTGCGTCATGGCCGATGAGCGCATGAACGCCGAGACCCCGATCTTCGCGATCGCGGTCGCCGCCGAGCTCGCCGGGATGCACCCGCAGACCCTGCGGCAGTACGACCGGATCGGCCTGGTCGTTCCCGGCCGCACCAGGGGCGGATCCCGCCGCTACTCGATGCGCAACATCGAGCAGCTGCGCGAGGTCGCCCAGCTGTCCGGTGAGGGGATGAGCCTGCCCGCGATCGCGCGCCTGCTCGACCTCGAGGACGAGGTGCGCACGCTGCGTCGCCGCGTGGGCGAGCTCGAGCACGACCTGCGCGAGGAGCGCGCGAACCGCCCCGGCGTGCGTGTGTTCGCCGCCGGAACGACCGGATCCGTCATGGCCGTCCCGTCCGGGCGCCGGATCCGCCGCTCCACCGAGGTGGTGTTGTGGCGTCCGTGGCTGAGCGGCCCGGAGCGTGCCGACGACACCGCGGACGATCCGGACGACAGCCAGCGCTGAGGCAGCACAGCGGCGCAGAGACCGCGCCGGCGCTGACACGCGCAGGCAGAGCCGAGACGGCGGTGCAGGCCTCCGCCGTGCACGCTGGCGATCAGTCCAGCGGCTCGACGATGAAGTGCAGTGCGGCGCCCTGTCGGAAAGGCTGCACGACCTCGAGGTTCTCGTAGGCGGGACCGCCGGGGATCTCCGAGGCGCTCGCCCAGTACGACCACCGCGCATTGACCTGTGCACGGAGGGCGGGATGCGGGTGGTCCACCCGCCATGTCTGCCGCATCCTCCGACCGAGGAACCGCCAGTGCTCCGCGGTGTCCGCGCTGTAGCCGACGGACCACGGGTCGTCGTCCTCGTCGCCCGTCGCGGAGACGAGCGCAGCCCCGCCCTCGCGGACGAGCTCGTCGAGTCCGAAGGAGGCGTGCGCGGCGAACCCGGTGCCGGTGAACCCGGGCCAGAGCTCTGCAGGCGTGACCACGCGGTCCGCGAGCTCGAGCCGGCGCAGCCGCGCCCAGTTGCCCATGGTCGCGCTGAGTACGAGCCGGTCCAGAGGCACGGAGCCGGAGTCGCTGTACCCCGCCAGTTCCACCCCGTGCGGACGATCGGCCCTGAACCGCACCCGCACCTGCACCTGCGCCCCGTTATCGAACGGCTCGACCCGGATCCAGATCGTGAGCCGCTCCACGCCGTCCGCGGTGTCGACGATTCCGGGATCGGGATCCAGCCGTGCCCGCACCGCGGCATCGGACGGATGGTCGACGGCCCACATCCGCTTCCCGCGCTCGCCGGGGTCGAGCGTGCTCGGCTCCAGCTCTGAATAGCCGCGCTCGGCGCTGCCCGCAGGCACCGGCTCCACGGCGATGTAGTTCACCAGTCGCTCCGGCGGATGCTCCAGATAGGGGGTGAAGATCTGCAGCAGCCCGCGCGGTGCGGAACTGATGCCCAGCTGCATCCCCGCGGGATGGCCCCAGCGGGGTTCGCGCGGGACAGGACCGGCAGGACGGACCCATCGCCCGGAGAGATCGGCCGGTGAGGGGGATCCGACGGCGGACGTCATCATGGGAGCTCCTTCGTGGTTTTCGCGAGTGTCCTCACGACTGGACGAGCAAACCTCATCTGAAATCGATTTCCTGTCGAACGACTCTAGAGGCGTTCTGGTCGCGGCCGAAAGAGCGGGCGCGGTGCGGAGAGAAGAGGAATCGGCTTTCACTCGCACGGAGTTGCGCAGATCGCTCAAGAGCGTCTTGTGCCTGAAATCGATTTCGCCTACTCTGAATGCAGCCCGGTCGATGCCGACTCAGCGCGACCGCGGACCCGGCCCCCTGTGCCGGACCCAGCACCGATTCGACGAGGAAGTCGTGTTCCCGAGGAGGAACCCATGAAGACGGACACACAGCGCACGCGCCGGGTGGTGATGGCCGCTCTCGGCGGCATCACGGCGGTAGGACTGCTCGCGGGCTGCGGCTCGAGCACGCCGGGGCAGGCCGCGGGCGACGGAGGCGACTCCTCCGGCAAGACCACGATCGAGTTCTGGCACCGCACGTTCACTCCGCCCGAGAACGCCTGGTACAAGGACATCGTCAAGAAGTTCAACGCCTCCCAGGACAAGATCGTCGTCAAGGACACGGAGATCCCGGCGGATGCCTGGGATCAGAAGATGAAGGCTGCCCAGGCGGCGGGCAAGGCCCCTGACATCTACACGCACTCCGGCAGCATCCAGGACGCGGTCAACGCCGGGCAGCTCTACGACCTCGGCAAGGTCGTGGACAAGTCGAAGCTCGACGAGATCATCGACTCCGCCAAGTCCGTGTCCGAGATCGGCGGCACCTATTACGCCTACCCGCTGCTGCAGGAAGCGCAGACGGTGCTGTTCTGGAACAAGGACATGCTCGACAAGGCCGGCGTCGACACCGACAAGGCCCCGGCGACCTGGGACGACCTGCTCGCCGATTGCGCCAAGATCCAGCCGACGCTCGCGCAGGGGCAGTACTGCATCTCGCCGGCGTCCGACGCGATCACCTTCGCCTGGTCGACGGTCGGTCAGCAGTACAACTTCGCCGGGCACACGGCGCTCACGGACGACTGGGCCAAGCCGGACATCGACAACGCGGCGTACCGTGACCTGATGTCCAAGTACAAGGAGCTCTGGGACAAGGGATACATGCCCAAGCAGGCGCTCGCCGCCTATGTCGAGGGCAAGGATTTCGGCCAGAAGAAGGTCGCCTTCAAGGTTTCCGGCTCGTGGATGATGTCCGAGATCGGATCCGACTATCCCGACCTGCTGACCAAGACCGGCATCGGCGCCTTCCCGAACGCCGCGGGCGCCGACGGCCGCACCGCGACCACCCTCGGCAACTTCAAGTGGGTCATCGACGCGAAGAGCAAGCACGCCGACGCCGCCGGGAAGTTCCTCGAGTGGTCTCTCGCCGGCGACCCGAAGAACCTCGTGCCGTTCTTCGTGAACACGCAGTTCACCAAGGTCCCTGTGCGCACCTCCGTGCAGGATGCCGTCGCGAAGGATGAGGCCGCAGCCAAGGCCCCGTGGTCGAAGGTGATCACGAAGGACATCGCGCCGGACGCGATCCCCGAGCCGACCTACCCCTGGGACGTCTCGCTCGCCGTCGGAACTGCCATGGAGTCGGTGATGAAGGGCGCGGCCTCGCCGGATGACGCGATCAACACGGCCGATGCCGCGATCCAGAAGGTCATCCAGTCGCAGGATCTGCCCAGCAAGGCTCCCAAGAAGTGAGCGCGGCGCGGTCGGGGACCGCTGCGAGGCCGTCCCCGACCGCGCAGCCGACGCCCCGCACCTCAGAACGACGAGGAGGCACGATGCCCGCCGAAGTCACCGACGACCGGCACACCGTCAGGCGCCGGCACGCGCGGTACCGGAACCGAGACACCAAGCTCGCGTACCTGATGCTCGCCCCCGTGGTGATCCTGCTCGGCATCTTCGTAGCCTGGCCGGCGGTGTACGCCGGCTTCCTTTCCTTCCAGGACTGGAGCTTCTACAAGGATCCGCAGTTCGTCGGGTGGAAGAACTACGCCGACGTGCTGACGGACCCGCTGTTCGTCGCCACGATCGGCCGAGGCTTCCTGTTCGTGCTGATGACGGTGCCTGCGATGCTCGTGCTGGCCTTCCTGTTCGCGAGTCTCGTGGTGAGCCTGTCGCGTCGGCTCGCGACCATCCTCAAGGTCAGCATCTACATCCCGACGATCATCTCCGGAGTCATCGCGTCCATCATCTTCGTGGTGATCTACGCCTATGACGGCGGAATCCTGAACGCCGTTCTGGCCGCGTTCCACATCGACGCGGTCTCCTGGATCGGGGATCCGGCCTGGGCGCTGCTCGCCGTGGCCGTGCCGGCGGTGTGGCTCGGCATGGGGCTGACCTCGCTCATCATGGTCGCCGCGATGGTCGACATCCCGACGGAGTACTACGAGGCAGCGGCGATGGAGGGCGCCGGCTGGTGGCAGAAGACCTTCTACATCACGATGCCGCAGATGAAGAATGTGTTCCTGTACCTGCTGATCACGGGTTTCGTCGCCGCGATCCAGCAGTTCGAGCTGCCCCTCGTGATGACCCAGGGCGGTCCGCTGGACTCGACCACCCTGCCCAATCTGTTCATCTTCAACCACTTCCGCAACGACGTGAACGTGGGCTACTCGATCGCCGCGGCGCTGCTGCTGTTCGTGGTGCTGGGATCGGTGTCGGCCCTCGTGTTCAAGTTCATCAACTCCGAGAGGCTGGTCGACTGATGAGCGCGACGTACCCCGCGACCGTGCCCGAGACCACCCGCATCGTCCTGGACGGCAAGGATCACCGCCGGCTCAAGGTGCCGCACGGCATCGGTGGCTGGGCGGCCTTCGTCGGCAAGGGCGTGGTCGGCCTGATCTTCCTGCTCGCCGCGCTGTTCCCGCTCGCCTGGATGGTGATCGCCGGCTTCAAGGCGAAGACCGAAGTGCTGAGCACGCCGTTCCAGTTCTTCCCCGAAGTGTGGCACTGGGAGAACTACGGCAAGATCCTCGGCGACGAGACGTTCCTGCGCACGCTCGGCTGGACGTTCCTCGGCGCGATCCTGTTCACCGTGCTCAGCCTCACGGTGAACTCGTTCGCGGCTTACGCGTTCGCGCGTCTCGAGTTCCGGTTCCAGCGCACGCTGTGGGTCGCGGTGCTCACGACCATGTTCATCCCCGGGATGACGATCCTGCTCACCAGCTTCATCGTCGTGACGAAGCTGGCGATGCTGGACACGCTCGCCGTGCTGGTGATCCCGGGGGCGGCCAGCGCCGCGTCGGTGTTCTTCATCCGGCAGTTCTACCTGAACATCCCGGCCAGCCTCGAGGAGGCGGCGATGCTCGACGGCTGCGGCCGGTTCGGCATCTTCGTGCGGATCTTCCTGCCGCTGTCGAAGCCGCCGTTCGTCGTCATGGGCATCACGGCGTTCCTCGCCTACTGGAACTCCTACGTGTGGCCGATCATGACGATCACGTCGCCGGAGAAATTCGTGCTGCAGCAGTACCTCGCGGAGTTCCGCACCGGCCGCGGCTCGAGCGAGCTGGGCCTGCTCATGGCCGGATCCGTGCTCGCCGCGGCGCCGGTCGTGATCCTGTTCCTCATCTTCCAGCGTCAGATCATCGGCAACATCAAAATGGCCGGGCTCAAGTAGCCGGTCGCGTTCTCGAAGGGGAGAAGGCCATGTCCGAAGAAGCGATCCGTCCTGCCCGCGGGCTCACCCGCCGCAGCCTGTTGCAGGGAGCGCTCGCCGCCGGCGCCGCATTCGGCGTCTCGGCGCTGGGCGTGAGTCCCGCGGCGGCCGCGGGACTCACCGTGACCCGTATGAAGGTGCTCGCCGGCACGCAGGCGGGGGTGCAGTACGGGATCGGCGCGACCGATCTCGGGATACCCGCTCGCACGCCCGACGGGCGGCTGCTGTTCATGTTCGGCGACACCTGGGCCGACACGGTGGGCGGTACGAACTGGCGCTCCCCGGTCGCGCTGTACTCCTCGACCACCGACCTCACCACCGGGGTCGTGTTCAACGGCGCGGCGGGCGCGGGTGCGAACACCCAGGTCACGGCGCCCCAGCTCTGGTACTACCCGCACGATGCGTACTACGAGACCGTGATCCCCTCCGACGTGATCACGATCGGATCCCGGATGTACTTGCATGCCATCGTGAACGGGCCGACGTTCGGGGCGGTGCGCTGGACCGAACTGTGGCAGTCCGACGATTCCGGGGCGACCTGGCAGCATACGGGGCTGAAGTTCCCGGCCGACATGGCCAACGGGCACTTCCAGTGCATCACGTGGGGTCAGGGCAACGACGGCTACGTCTACATCTACGGCACGGGCTTCCAGCGCGACAAGGGCATCGTGCTCTACCGGGTGCCGCAGAACAGCATGACCACGTTGTCGGCGTACCAGCCGTGGGGTTACGCGAACGGTGCGTGGGGCTGGGGAAACCCCGCGACCGAGGTGCTGCCGGGAAAGTTCGGCGAGATGTGCCTGCGACCTCTCGGAGGCAAGTGGATCCTGACCTGGTTCAACGCCGATGCCTACCGGATCGACGCGATGATCGTGAACACTCCGACGGACAACCTCTACACAGCCGCGAAGACCACCCTGCTCTGGGGCGGGAACTGGGGCGCCGAGGACGCGACCCACGTCGCCCAGCTCTATGGCGGGTACATCCTGCCCGGCTCGACGCTGCCGGATCTGCATCTCAGCGTGAGTCAGTGGAACACCGGCGACAACAGTGTCTACCACGTCGAGCAGTTCCGGATCCAAGGGCTCGTCTGACGGCGGGCGCCGGCTCGGGGGTCGGCGCTTCCCGCTGCCGCTCAGCCGGCCGTGCCGACCCGGACCACGGTCGACTGCCATCCGGTTGATCCGTTCGGAGCGATCGGGGTGCGCTGCTGTTCCTGCATCCGGCCGTGCCGATCGGTGGCGCGGACGACCAGCGAGTGGCTGCCGCTCGTCGCGTTCCAGTCGAGGAACCACTGCACCCAGGTGTCGTCGCTGACCGGAGCCGACAGCGTCGCAGTCTGCCAGGCCCCTCCGTCGATCTGCACCTCGACCCGCTGGATCCCGACGGTCTGCGCCCAGGCGACCCCGGCGATCCGGGCGGCCCCCGGCGGGATCTCCTTGTCGATGCGCGGGGTGTCGATGCGGCTCGACAGCTTGATCGGCGCCTGCGCGCTGTACCCGCGGGGCGTCCAGTAGGCCTGGTCCTTCTCGAATGTCGTGACCGTCATCCGGGTGAGCCACTTCGTCGCCGAGACGTACCCGTAGAGCCCGGGGACGACCATCCGCACCGGGAAACCGTGCTCGGGCGGCAGGGGCTCGCCGTTCATCGCGACCGCGAGGATCGCGTCGCGGTGCGGATCCGTGAGCGCGTCGAGCGGTGTGCTCGCGGTGAACCCGTCGATGCTGCGCGAGAGGACCATGTCGGCCCCCTTCGCGGGGAGCGCGCGGGAGAGGATCTCGCGCACCGGCACTCCGAGCCAGCGTGCCGTGCCGACGAGATCGCCGCCGACCTGGTTGGAGACGCAGGTCAGGGTCACGGCGTACTCCCGCAGGCCCATCCGCAGCAGTTCGTCGAAGCTCAGCTCCACCTTCTCGCCGACCATTCCGTCGACCATCAGGCGCCAATCTGCGGGTGCCAACGAAGGCACCGTCAGCGCGGTGTCGACACGGTAGAAGTCGGCGTTCGGGGTGAACAGCGGCGAGAGGCCCGGGATGTCGAGCTCGGCTCCCTCGGGCACCGTGACCCGCGACAGCGGCTCCGGCAGTCGCAGCGCCTTGCGCACCGCTGCGATCGAGGTGGTCGCCGCGGTTCCGAGGCGGGCACCGGTTCCCGCCACGATCGCGGCGACCGCTCCCACCGCGGTCAGCGCCAGGAAGCGCCGGCGATCCGGGCCGCCACCCGCGCCATCCGCGGCCCGGAAGGCGCGCCATCGGCGCAGCGCTGCGATCGACATCCGCAGGAACACGCAGCCCGCGATCGCGCCGATGAGCGACGGCAAGGCGGACAACGGCGTCGCCCCCGTGCGGGTCAGCGCGGCCAATGTCCCGGCGGCGCCGGCGGCCGCGAACACCGCGACGCCCGCCCAGCGGTACCGGCGCTCGAGGATGCCCGCACCCGCGGCGACCACGAGCACGCCGACGCCGAGGGTCACGAGGAGGAAGAGCTTGTCGTTGGCGCCGAAGAGCTCGATCGCCAGCTCCTTCGCCCACTGCGGCACGATGTCGATGACGAACGAGCCCGCCGCGAGCAGCGGACTCGCGTCGCGCGCCACGAGGAAGGCCGTGATCTCGGCGGCGGCGACGAACACCATGCCGCTCACGACCCCCGCGACAGCGGCCCAGATCCGTGCGCCTGCTTTCCCTGTGCTCTCACCCATATCCGTGGTTCGTCGCGATCGGCCGATCGGATGGCGATCGGGCCGGATCCAATCCGGCGCGGGTGCGGCTCCGAACGCATCGTGTCGGCCGATGAACGGTCGCGATGCACCAGTCAAAGGAGAAAGATCATGCGATCCACTGTTCGCCTGCACGCCAGGGCGTCGCTCGCCGCCGCCAGCCTGCTCGCCGCCGCGGCCCTGGCCCTCACGGGCTGTTCGTCGATGTCGGGCTCATCTTCCGGCTCGTCCTCCGAGCCATCGACCAGCGCGCCGGCCGCGTCTCCGTCTCAGTCGATGGATCCGGCGGCCGATCTGGTCGGACCGGGATGCGCCGCCTATGCGCAGCAGGTCCCGTCCGGCTCCGGCTCCGTCGCCGGGATGGCGCAGGACCCGGTCGCGACGGCCGCCAGCAACAACCCGCTGCTGACCACGCTGGTCGCGGCGGTCTCGGGCAAGCTCAACCCGAAAGTGAACCTGGTCGACACCCTGAACGGGAGCGAGTTCACCGTCTTCGCACCCGTCGACGACGCCTTCAAGAAGATCGATCCCGCGACGATCGACACGCTGAAGACGGATGCGGGCGCGGACACCCTCAGCAAGATCCTGACGTACCACGTGGTCGCCGGTCAGATCTCGCCGAAGGACATCGTCGGCACGCACAAGACCGTCGAGGGCGGCGACGTGACCGTGACAGGTTCGGGCGACAACCTCAAGGTCAACGACGCGAACGTGATCTGCGGCGGCGTCCACACCGCGAACGCGACCGTGTACCTCGTGGACTCCGTCCTGATGCCGCCGGCCCAGTAAGAACCGACGCATCCGCAGGGACGACCGGACCGGACCGCATGCTCGAAGGCACCGCCCGAGCATGCGGTCCCGTGGTCGGCAGCACGGCGCGGTGGTCCCTTGGGTCGCGCATTGCCGAACCGGGCGAGGAGGTGAGGCATGCTGGAGCCTATGGTGATCGACGATCGGGAGCACGCCGAGCAGGACGGCGGCGATGATCTCGCGTCCGCGCTGCTGGTGCGGGTCGCGGAAGGCGATCAGTCGGCGTTCGCCGAGCTCTACGAGATGCTGTCCTCGCGCGTCTTCGGTCTCATCCTTCGCGTGCTGGTGAATCGCTCGCAGAGCGAGGAAGTGCTGCAAGAGGTCTTCCTGGAGATCTGGCAGACCGCGGCCCGCTTCGCCTCCGACCGGGGCCGGGGGAGGACCTGGATCCTGACGATCGCGCACCGTCGGGCGGTGGATCGCGTGCGTGCCTCGCAGTCCAGCGCCGACCGTGACGTGCGGATCGGCGCACGCGACCTCGACGTCGCCCATGACAGCGTCGCCGAACAGGCGGAACTTTCGATCGAAGCCGACCGGGTCGTCGACGCCCTTTCTGCCTTGCCTGACGCGCAACGCGAGGCGCTCGTGCTCGCGTACTACGGCGGTTACTCGCAGAGCGAGATCGCCACACTCACGGGATCACCGCTGGGAACGGTGAAGACCCGGATGAGAGATGGACTCACGCGTCTGCGGACGCACTGGGGGGTGAACGCATGAACGAGTCGGAGTTCGCCGAGCTGGCCGCGGGCCACAGCCTCGGGTCGCTGTCTGCGGAGGATGAGCGACGCTACCGGGACGCGCTCGCCGCGCACCCCGAGTGGTCGTCGATCGTCTCCGACGACGCGGACACTGCAGCCCTCCTTGCCGACGGGGTGCCCCCGGTCGCGCCCCCTCCGGCGTTGCGCGACGCGCTTCTCGCCCGCATCGCGGTGACGCCCCAGAACCTCGGCCAGGACGCAGCGCCCGCGGACGAGCCGCCGGCCGTTTCCGACCAGGGCGATCCGGCCCCGGCTCCGGAGGCCGCCGCAGCGGAGCCCGCGCGTCGTCCGCGCAGGCTGCTGTTCGCACTGGCCGCGTGCCTCGTGCTGATCGTCGGTCTCGGCGTGGCCGCCTCTGTCGTGATCCCGCAACTGCTGCGCCCCGCGGCCGTCGTCGCGCTGGACAAGATCGAGAACGCACCCGATGCGGCGCAGAAGACCGTGTCGCTGCCCTCCGGGGGCCACGCGACGGCGCACTGGTCGGCGTCGATCGGCTCGGCGGTGCTCGTGTCCGACGGGCTGCAGCCGCTGGACGCGAAGCAGACGTACGAGCTGTGGTTCGTCCGGGGCGATGGACCCGTCTCAGCCGGCGTCTTCGCCGCGGAGCAGGGAACGACGACCGCGCAACTGAGCGGGAACATGCACGCCGGCGACGCGATCGCCGTGACGGTGGAGCCGGCGGGGGGATCCCCCACGGGAAAGCCCACAAGCCAGCCGATCATCGTCATCCCGACGTCCTGAGGCAGATCCCGTTCCGCATCTCCGAAATCAGTGATATCGATTTCACGCGAAATCCGCTAGCGTGGCGGCATGCGCCGTTGAACAGAGCTCCCCGGATCCTGTGATCCTTTCCGCCCCCGGCCGCGTGCGCCGAGGGGCGATGACTCTGTTTCCCCCGCGAGAGGAGCCGGGCGATGATCGCCCTTCCCGAGACCTATGTCCCCCCGCCGTCAGGAGTGACACCGCTCGGCTTCCTGGCCTGGCTCGTGCGCCGGCAGTGGACCACGGTGCTGCAGGGCGTCGTGTGCGACGTCGTCTGGTTGCTCGGACTCGCGCTCACCCCGTGGGCGATCGGCAGGGCGATCGACGAGGGCCTGGTCGCGGGCGACTACGGCGCCTTCCTCGGCTGGCTGGGCGTCGTCGTGTGGCTGCAGCTGCAGCATTCGCTCATCCAGGGGCTCCGCGACCGCGCCGGATCCATCAACTACGAGCGCGGGGTGAGCCGGGTCGATCAGGTGATCGTGCACACCGCGACGCGGATCACGATCGCCGCCGATCGCCGGCTGGGATCCGGATCCGCGGTCACGATGGCGTCGAACGACGCCTGGTGGTTCGGATTCGTGCCGATCAACGTCGGCACCCTGGTCTCCGCGCTCGTCTCGTTCGGCACGGTCTCGGTCCTCCTGCTGCGCGACTCGGTGCTGCTCGGCGTGCTGGTGATCGTCGCGGTGCCCGCGTTCTCGATGTTGCAGGTGTTCCTCGTCGGGATCCTCCGTTCTCGACAGAGCGCGGCCAGGGATGCGACCCGCGACATGAACGCGGTCGCGACCGACAGTGTGCGCGGGCTGCGGGTGATCCGCGGCATCGGCGGCGAGGACTGGTTCCTGGAGCGGTTCCGCCGCCGCTCGGAGCGCGCCAGGGACGCGCAGCAGGCGGTCGCCTGGCCGGTGTCCCTCGCCGACGCGCTCGGCGTGCTGATCGCGGGAGTCCTCGTCGTCGGGCTCACCTGGATCGGCGCCGCGATGGTCGCCCGCGGAGAGCTGCGGATCGGCGAGCTGGTGGCGTTCTACGGATACGCGGGCTTCATGGTGCTGCCCGTCACGCTGTTCAACCAGGTCGTCCGGGTCGTCGTGCGCGGGATGATTGCGGCGCGCGCCATCGTGGAACTCCTCGCGGTCGAGCCGCTCTGGACGGACGGCCCCGACGACGCCGTGCCGGCGCCAGGGGCGGGAGCGCCCGCGCTGCACGATCCGCGCACGGGACTCACCGTGCGCGACGGCGAAGTCGTCGCCGTCGTGGTGCGCGACGCGCAGCAGGCGCAGGCTCTCGTCGATCGGTTCGGCCGCCTCGGCGACGACATCGCCGACCCGGTGCTGCTGAGTGGGCGACAGGCCTCGAGCCTTGCCGTGTCGGCCGTGCGAGCGCAGATCGTTGTGTCCGACCCCGTGCCGTTCCTGTTCAGCGGGACGCTGCGGGATCTGCTGGACCCTTGGGGACGCCACGACGATGCGCGGATCCTGCGCGCCGTCGCGGCGGCCGATGCGGAGGACGTCCTCGAGCAGCTTCCGGAAGGGCTCGATGTGCGTGTCGGCGAACGCGGTGTCGAGTTCTCCGGCGGTCAGAGGCAGCGCCTCGGCGCCGCGCGGGCTCTTCTGACCGAGGCGCCGATCCTGGTGCTGCACGATCCGACGTCCGCGGTCGATGCCGCGACGGAGGAGCGGATGGCGACCGGGATCCGCGCGCATCGCGCCGGGCGGATCACGATCGTCGTGAGCGCCAGTCCGCTCGTCCTCAGCGCCGCCGACAGAGTCGTCGTGATCGCCGACGCGCGGATCTGCGCCGAGGGCACACACGAGGAGCTGATCGGGCGGGATCCCGTGTATCGCCGCGCGGTGCTGCGGGCCGAGGGGGTCGCGTGATGACGATGACCGACGAGACCGAGCCGGCGCTGCCCCGGGCGGGCGCCGCGCGGGTGCGGCAGGAGCTCGCCGCGATCTGGAGACGGCATCGGGCGCGCTTCGTGCTCGTGGTCGCGCTCAACGCGGGGGCTGCTGCGGCGTCGCTCGTGCCGCCGCGCCTGATCGGGCTGCTCATCGACCGGCTGCGCGCCGGAGCGGGGGCGGGCGAGGTGGCGCTCTACGGCTCGGCCATGCTGGCCGGGGTGCTCGCGCAGACGCTCTTCGTGCTGACGGCCGCGCGCAGCGCGTGGCGGCTCGGCGAAGACGTGTTCGCGCGGCTGCGGATCGACTTCCTCTCCGACGTCCTCGCTGTTCCGATGGGCGTGGTGGAGTCTGCGGGCACGGGCGAGCTCGTCACGCGCACCACGCAGGACATCAGCACGGTGGCGGAGACGGTGCGCTGGGCGCTCCCAGGGAGCCTGATATCCGCGCTCACCGTGGTACTCACCCTCGTCGCCGCGGCGGTCGCCGCGCCCCTCATCGCGCCGGTGTACCTGATCGCTCTGCCCGTGCTGGTCCTGCTGATGCGCTGGTACACGCGGCGGGCCCCTGGCGTCTATCAGCGGCTCGGAGACAGCTACGGGCCCACGTTCGCTTCCCTCGACGAGACCGCGAACGGAGCCCGCGCGGTCGAGGCGCTGAGCCTGCAGGGCGCGCGCCGGCGCTCGATCTCGGATGCGCTCGCCCTGCACTGGCGGGCCGCGGTGGGCCGGATCCGGCTGCGCCAGACCATGCTCCCGTGGGCGAACCTCGCCTTCGCGATCCCCGTCTTCTCGTCGCTCGCGTGGGGAGGCTGGCTCGCCGTGCGCGGCGAGGTGTCGGTCGGCGCGGTCGTGACCGCCACTCTGTACGCCTCGGCGCTGGTCGCGCCGCTGGAATCCCTCATCGACTGGACGGACGAGCTGCAACGCAGCTTCGTCTCGTTCGCGCGGATCCTCGGCGTGCACGAAGCCGCAGAGGCGCCGCACGCGGAGGAGGGTGCCGAGCCGCAGACGACCCAGGTCGAACTGGACGACGTGACCTTCGCCTACCGACCGGGGCGGCCGGTCGTGCACGACGTGTCGCTGCGGATCGTGCCGGGGGAGCGTCTCGCGATCGTCGGCGCTTCGGGCGCCGGGAAGTCCACACTGGCTCGGCTGCTCGCCGGGGTCGACCGACCCACGGCTGGCCGCGCCCTCGTCGGGGGAGCGGACGTCGCGTCGATCCCGCTCGCCCTCCGGCGACGGCACGTGCTGCTCGTTGCCCAGGAGAACCATGTGTTCGCGGCGACCGTGCGCGAGAACGTGCTGCTGGGGCACCTCGACGCCGCCGATGCCGAGGTGGCGGATGCGCTGGATCGGATCGGCGCCATGGGCTGGATCGACACGCTCGACGACGGATGGGACACCGTGGTCGGATCCGGCGGGCATCCGCTCACGGGGGCCCAGGAACAGCAGCTCGCGCTCGCCCGGGTGCTGCTCGCGGATCCGCACACGATCATCCTGGACGAGGCGACGAGCGCGATGGATCCGACCGCGGCGCGCGATCTGGAGGCGGCGCTCGCGGCGACCATGCAAGGGCGCACGGTTATCGCGATCGCGCACCGGCTGTCCACGGCGTATGACGCCGACCGAATCGCTGTCGTAGACGATGGGCGGATCGTGGAGCTCGGGTCCCACGACGAGCTCGTCGCCGCCGGCGGCGCCTACGCCCGGCTCTGGGCGCTCTGGCGCGATGACGGCATCCGTTCCCGAGGATCCGTCACCGGATATTGAGCCCGCGTTCAGAAACATGACAGGGGCGGCTCCGTAGCGTGGAGGAACGGGGCGGATGCCCCGAGCCGCGCTCGCCGCGGTGTCCTGCCACGAAGGAGCTGTCCGGAATGACGAACACCACGAAGCCCGCCGCCTCTCTCGGACTCCTGGTCCTGCGCCTCGTGATCGGCGGCGTCTTCGCCGCGCACGGCGCCCAGAAGGTCTTCGAGTTCACCCTGCCCGGCACGGTGCAGGCCTTCGCGGGCATGGGCGCCCCGCTGCCCGAGATCGCCGGCCCGGTGATCGCGTTCCTCGAACTCGTCGGCGGGATTCTGCTCATCGCCGGCCTGTTCACTCGCCCCGTCGGCGTGCTGCTCGCCGCCGACATGGTCGGAGCCATCGTGCTCGTGCACCTCGGAAACGGCATCTGGGTCGGCGACGGCGGCTGGGAGTTCGCAGCCGTGCTCGGCGCGGGGGCCCTCGCGCTCGCCTTCACCGGCGCGGGCCTCTACGGCCTGGACCGCGCCGTGCTGCGCGGACCGGTGCGCGCACTGGCCTGAACCGCTGTGGCCTGAACCGCAAGCGGCGCCGAAGATGGAAAACGTCGCTCCCAGGGCCGTGGGAGCGAGGTTTTCCATCTTTCGGATCCCGCGCCGCGGGCTGCGAGATGGATTTCGCTGCCCCGACGCGGCTCGGAGCGACGTTTTCCATCTTTGGGGATCTGCCGGCGACGCCGGCGCCGGCTCCGGCGTTTCAGCGCGGCGTCAGGGCACCCGCACGAGCGTCACGTCGTCCATCTGCATCCAGATGTCGCCGCTGTTCGTCCAGACGCCGCCGTAGAGCTGCACCTGATCGCGGTCTCCGGAGTCGAACGTGACGGTGAAGCGCGTCCATGCGCCCACCGAGGTGAAGTGCGCCTCGGAGATCACCGTGCCGTCGAGCGAGCGGGCGCCGAAGTAGCCGGCGTCGCTGTTCACCGATGTACGGACGAAGCCCGTCAGGCGGTAGGTCGTGTGCGGCTGCACCGCCACGTCCTGCCAGACGTCGCGCCAGCCCTGGTTGTACCGCACGAACACGCGGTGGTCGCCCGTGAAACCCGCGGCAGGCGCGTTGTCGATCCCCGAGTTGGGCTTGGCGCCCCAGGTGCCGTTGGTGCCGTCGCCCAGAGCGGTCGCGCGCTCGAAGCTCGGATCCGCGACGAGATTCGGATCGATGATCGTGCCGTTGCGATCGATGCGCAGGTGCATCAGATACACGTTGTACGGATTCCACTGCGACATCGTGAAGTAGATCTCGCCGTTCTTGTTCCACGGATGGAAGTAGCCGCCGTACAGCGCGGGGTAATCGGTCGAGCTGGCCACCGTCTGCGCCGGCGTCCACGGACCCTCGGGGCTGGTCGCGGTGCGCAGGATGATGTCCTCGCCCGAGAGCGTCATCATCAGGAACCGCTTGCTGTAGTCGTCCCACTGCACCGACATCTCGCTCATCGGCGCGTCCATGACCGGCTTCGCCGCGGCTTCGTCCTTGCTCCACGACGATCCGTCCCAGTACCGGTACGAGGCCTTGTCGAGCAGCTTCTGCGCGGGAACCTTCGCCACCGATGCCGGGCCGTTGCGGCCGTTCTGCGTGCCGAAGACGTAGATCGTGCCGCCCTTCTGCACATAGGCCTGCATCTGGAACGGGTCGTGGCCGTCGGGGTTGTCCCAGCGGGTGTCGGAGACGGTCCAGGTCTCGCCGTCGTCGTCGGAGTAGGCGATGCCCGCGTGGTTCGTGTCCCACACCCCGGGAGGACCCCACTGCCGCACCGACATGAAGCCGAGGTACTGCCGCCCGCCGACCGAGATGCCCGCCGTGGGGATGACGGTGATCTCGTCGCCGTTGATCTTCTTCGACGGGATGATCTGCTTCGCGATCCCCTGCGGATCCTGCGCGGCGTGATCGAAGAGCATGCCGTCGGCCAGGTCCGTGTCACTCGAGCGCAGCAGCACGTTGCTGCGCCAGTTCCCGTTCGGCGGCGCACCGCCGCCGGGGCCGGTCCAGGAGTTGCCGAAGGTGTCGCCGAACGCGGTGAGCACGTGGCCGGATCCGTCGTCCCACCCGATGCCGAGATCGGTCGCCTTCACGTCCCAGCGCCCCCAGGTGTTGTTGGGAGCATCCGGTCCGGTGAGCTTCTCGACGACGGTGGCCGGGGTCGTCGCAGTGGTGGCCACGGCCGGCGGAGGCGCGGTCGCGGCCGCGAAGGCGACGACGGCGAGGGAGGTGATCGCGGCGCCCGCCGCGATCCTGGTCAGGGGCTTCATCGCCCTCTCCTTTCTTCGCGTCGCCGGCACTCGCCGCGCGACGGGTTCAGCTGCGCGGTGCGCGCGGGGGAGTGGATCCGAGGTCGGGCACCGGGGCCGTTCCTAGGTGCACCTCCATGTCGTCAGCGCTCGGCGCCTTCGGGCGGCGGGCTGTCGGGCGATCCAGGTAGAACATCGCGGTGGAGGCGATGTCGTCGCGGAGGGGGAGGTAGCGCCATCCGCTGCGCCATCCGAGCGCCTGGATGTCGACCTTCGGCAGGCCGGTGGAGAAGTGGATCGGATCCGCGAGGTGCCAGCGGTACATGCCGAAGCGCTGCTGCGAGACATAGAGCCCGTCGGGGCGGATCACCTGGGGCATGCCCAGGTAGGGCGTCGAGAACGCCGTGTACCCCTGGCCGGGGATGTCGAAGTTCCAGGCGCCGCCGAAGTAGTCCTCGGTGCCGGTGCCGCAGATCGTGGGGTGGTCGGTGTCGTCGTCGAGGTAGAACTTGATCTCGCCCTCGCCCCACCAGCCGTTGGAGTTCACACCCCACGCGATGTACGTCCCGACGTACTGTCCTTGCCCCTCGATGCCCTCCAGGATCGTGTGAGGGACGAGCTCCTCGAGCGGGTTCGAGCGGCGCCACTGCGCATGGAAGTAGCCGTCGGCGGAGTAGTCGCCGCCGGTCTCGTAGGTCACCTGGTAGTAGACGCGCACATCGACCGCCGAGGTGTTCTCGATCGTGAGGCGAGCACCGTCGCGGAAGGGCATCGGCCAGTACGAGTTGAAGCCGCCATGCGGGTTCGCGGCGATCACCTGCGAGTTCACCTGCGCGAAAACGCCCCAGCCGTTGCAGAAGAAGTCGCCGTAGGGCACCTCGACGGCGGGCTCGGCCGCGCCGTCCCAGTACGCGCGCAGGATGAGAGTGCGCCAGTTGTCGGTGTGCGTGGTGATCCAGATGTGGGTGATCCTGCCCGCGCCCTCGATCACGGCGAGATCGAACGTCTCGCCCGCTGCGATGTCGACGCTCGGCGAGATCTTCCAGCCGGGCCCCAGGTCGCGGGCGCAGTCGGCCCCCGTCCCCTCGGTCGCCCTGGCGCCGCCGCCGACGGAGCCGTCGAAGTTCTCCGGGGAGATGGACCGGGTCTGCACGGTGCGCAAGGCGGACAGGGACGACAGGTCGGAAAAGGTCATGGCGGGGCACATCCTCGTGTCGAGTGGGTGAAGACGCGTGCAGGGCGTGGCAGCGCGTGCGGCCACCCTACCGATTCCATCCCACTGTTGCAATCGATTTCATCACGGTAGTGTGTCCTGACGGACAACAGAAGGCAGGGCGGGATGGCGACCATCTACGACGTGGCGCGTCTCGCGGGCGTGTCTCCGGCGACGGTTTCCCGCGTGTTCAACGGCGTCGGCGTCTCCGAGGAGAAGGTCACGGCCGTGCGCCAGGCCGCCGCGCAGCTGAAGTTCTTCCCGAACCGCACCGCGCGCACCCTTCGGCGGCAGAGCTCCGAGGTGATCGCGCTCGTGATCCCCGACATCGAGAACCCCTACTTCACCGAGATGGCGCGCGGAGTCGAGGACGTCGCCTCTGAAGCAGGCTTCTCCGTGGTGCTGTGCAACTCCGACGCGCAGGTCGAGAAGGAGCAGACGTATCTGCGGATCGCGATCGCCGAGCACATGTCCGGGGTGATCCTCGCCGCGGCATCGGATCACACCAGCCTCGAGGAGATCATGGCGGCGGGGCGGCCTGTGGTCGCCGTCGACCGCAGCACCGGGTACGACATCGACGGCGTGGTCATGGCGAACCGCGACGCGGGCCGCAGCGCGACCGAGCAGCTGATCGACGCCGGATACACCCGCATCGCGCACATCGCCGGGCCCGAGCACATCGAGACAGCGGTCGAACGCGTGGACGGCTGGCGGATGGCTCTTGCCTCCCACGGTCTTCCTGTCATCCCCGACCTGCTGCGGTTCTCGTCGTTCCGGGTGGACGGGGGCCGCGAGGCCATGGAGCAGCTGCTGGCGCTCCCCGAGCCGCCTGACGCCGTGGTCGCGGGCAACAACCTCATCGGCGTCGGTGCCATCCAGGTGCTCACCGAACACGGCCTCACTCCGCCCGCGATGGGCGTCGCGGTCGTGGGCTCGCTGCCGTTCACGACGCTGTCGCCGAGCGTGGTCACCGTGGTGCGTCTTCCTGCGCGCCACATGGGCGTGACGGCCGCACGGATGTTGCTGGACCGGATCGGCGGCGACGACCAGCCCGCGCGCACGATCGTGCTCCGCAACGAGATCCAGGCCGCGACCGTCTCGCGCTGAGCTGGTCCGAGCAGAGCAGAGCAGAGCAGAGCCGAGCGCGGGGACGAACCATCCGGCGGGGATTCGTTTGGCCACTGAGCATGTGGATCGGTTTCACGAAATCAGCGCGAAGACCACGCAAATGCCGATGCTCGCGAAGTGTTTGCAGGCCGATTGCACTTGAAATCGATTTCGCGTAATGTGATCGCCGTCCGGTCAGGGCGAGCGATCGAGGAGGATGCGCGTGCGGTGCACCATCGGTGTCGACATCGGCACCTCCAGCAGCAAGGGCGTCCTCGTCGACGCCGGCGGCGCGATTCTCGCCCAGGCCACGCGGACGCATGACGTCAGCCGCCCGCGCACCGGCTGGGTCGAGATGGACGGCGGGACCTGGTGGGACGAGTTCGTCTCCCTCGCCCGCGAGCTGCTCGCGGCCGTGCCGGACGCCGAGGTCGCGGCGGTCGGCGTGAGCGGCATGGGACCGTGCATCCTCTTGGCCGACGACGCGGGCGAACCGGTGCGCCCCGCGATCCTCTACGGCGTCGACACCCGGGCCGGCGAGCAGATCGACCGGATGACCGCAGACCTGGGTGTCGCCGAGATCACGCGGGTGGGGGGATCCGAACTCACCTCTCAGGCCGGCGGCCCGAAGATCCTCTGGATCCGTGACGAGGATCCGGTGGCGTGGAGCCGCGCCCGTCGGCTCTTCATGCCCGCCTCATGGCTCGCGCACCGCCTCACCGGCGCCTACGTGCTGGACCACCAGTCCGCGAGCCAGGTCTCTCCGCTCTACGACATCGAAGCGGAACACTGGCACGACGAATGGTGGCAGCGGTACGCCGCGCCTGTCGAGCAGCCCGCCCTGTGCTGGGCCGGTGACGTCGCCGGCGCCGTGTCGGCCGAGGCGGCAGTCCTCACCGGCATCCCCGAGGGCACGCCGGTCATCGCCGGCACCATCGACGCGTGGACCGAGGCGGTCAGCGTCGGGGCCCACGGCGTCGGGGACCTCATGCTCATGTACGGGACGACCATGTTCCTCATCGCGACCGGGGAGGAGACTCTGCGCACCCCCTCGATGTGGACCACAGCCGGCGCCTTCCCGGGCACCCGCAACCTCGCCGGCGGGCTGTCGACGTCCGGCGCGCTCACCGCGTGGCTGAAGGACCTCACCGGATCCGACTACCCCGAGCTGCTCGCCGAGGCGGACGCATCCGGCGTCGGAGCGCGCGGGCTCGTGCTGCTGCCGTACTTCGCGGGCGAGCGCACGCCGATCCAGGATCCGGACGCGCGCGGCGTGATCGCCGGTCTCACGCTCGCGCACGGCCGGGGCGACCTGTACCGGGCCGCGCTCGAGGCCACGGCGCTCGGCGTGCGGCACAACGTGCAGACCATGCGCGACGCCGGCGCGGACATCCGGCGCGTCGTCGCGGTGGGCGGCGGCACGCAGGGCCGGCTCTGGCTGCAGATCGTCTCCGACGTCACCGGGCTCGTGCAGGAGGTGCCCGAGGTGACGATCGGTGCGAGCTACGGCGCCGCTTTCCTCGCGGCGGGTGCGGTCGCCGATCCGGCTCCGAGGATCGAGGAGTGGAACCTGGTGGTGACGACGATCGTCCCGGACCCGACTCTCGCTCCGGCCTACGACGCGCTCTACGACCGCTACCTGCGGCTCTACGCGGGTACGGCCGAGGTCGTGCACGAGCTCGCGGCGCAGCAGCGGGCCGACGACGTGAGGGAGGCGTCCGCATGACGCGTCGCGCCCGCCCCATCCCGCACACTGCAGAGCGCGCGGCGTTCCTGCTCGGCGGCATCGGCACCGGCAACGTGTCGCTCGGGGCCCGCGGCGAGCTGCGCGACTGGGAGCTGGAGAACCACCCCGACAAGGACCGGCGCAACCCGCGCACGTTCTTCGCGATCCACGCGGCGCCGGAGGGTGCGGATCCGGTCACCCGGGTGCTGGAGGCGCGCGTAACCGGCCGTCGGGACCTCGATGCCGGGTTCTCGTTCGACGACCTCGCGGGCCTGCCGCGGCTCGACGGCGCCACGATGCACGGCGAGTACCCCGTGGTCGACATCGACTTCGCCGACCGCGTGCTGCCCGTGGAGGTGTCGCTGCATGCGTTCACCCCGCTCGTGCCGCTCGATGCGGATGCCTCGGGCATCCCCGCCGCCGTGCTGCGCTACCGGGTCGTCAATCCGGGCGTCGTGCCGGTCGGGGTCACGGTCGTCGGCAGCGTGTCGCACACGGCCGGCCGCAGCGAGCCCGGACCGGATGCTCCCTGGGGGATGCGCGGCACGCAGACCGTGCGCTGGCGCGATGAGGGCGAGGTGCGGGGGCTCGACTTCGGCATCGATCTGCCCGAGGACGATCCGGGCTACGGCACCCTCAGCCTCACCACGAGCGACGCGTCGACCACGGTCAAGCCGCAGTGGGTCACGAGCTACTGGCCCGACGGCGCCCGCATGTTCTGGAGCGACCTCACCGCCGACGGACTGCTCGACCCCGAACCGCGCCTCACGCTCGAAGACCGCCCGCGCGGCCTCTTCGCGGAGCGGGACGCGGATCCCGAGGCCCCGCCGCTCACCGAGGAGGAGATGCTCGCCAAGCTCCCACGGCTGCGCACCGGATCCCTGGGCATCGTGCACACGCTCGCGCCCGGCGAGGCCCGCGACTTCGAGTTCGTGCTGAGCTGGTCGTTTCCGAACCGGCGGCGCGGCTGGCATGGCCACATCGTCCTGGACGACCAACCGGTGGATCCCGCGCTGCCACCCGTCGTGCGCAACCACTACGCGTCGCTGTGGCCCGACGCGTGGGCGGCCGCCGTGCACCTGCACCGCGAACTGCCCGCGCTCGAGGCGGCGACCGACGCGTTCGTCGAGGCCCTCTATGGCGGCACCCTGGATCCCGTGCTCGCCGAAGCCGCCGGGGCGAACATCGCCGCGGCGCGCTCCACCACATGCTTCGTGCTGGAGTCGCCGAACCCGGTCCTGGGGGAGGGGCCGGTGTTCGCCGCGTGGGAGGGGTCCTTCGACCACGGCGGCTCCTGCGAGGGCACCTGCACCCATGTCTGGTCGTACGCGCAGACCGTCGCATGGCTGTTCCCCTCGCTCGAGCGCAGTGCCCGCCGGCCCGAGTTCCTGCTCGAGACCGACGAGGACGGCGCGCAGAAGTTCCGCGGCAACCGGATCTTCGGATCCCCGTCGTGGTTCATGGGTCCGGCGGTCGACGGACAGCTCGGCACGTTCCTGCGCCTGCACCGCGAATGGCGCTTCTCTGCAGACGACGCGTACCTGCGCGAGCTCTGGCCGGCGGCGGTGCGCGCCCTGGAGCACGCCATCCGCGAATGGGACCGCGACGGCGACGGCCTGCTCGACGGCGAGCTGCACAACACCTACGACATCGAGTTCCACGGGATCGATCCGCTCGCCAACGGCATCTATCTGGCGGCACTCCGGGCCGGATCGCGGATGGCGGCCCACCTCGGCGAGACCGAGCGTGCTCGCGACTGGGCGGCCCGTGCCGACCACGCCGCCGGGGCGATGGACGACGTGCTGTACAACGGCGAGTACTACCGGCAGGTGATCGAGGACGTCGACGCGCACCGCTACCAGTACGGCGAGGGTGTGCTGTCGGACCAGCTCCTCGGGCAGTTCCACGCCTGGGTGAACGGGCTCGGCGCGCTGCTGCCGCCGGAACATCTCGACTCGGCGCTCGCCGCGATCGTGGCGCACAACCACCGGGCCGACCTGTCCGTGCACGAGAGCACGCAGCGCGTGTACGCCCTGAACGATGAGGGCGGGCTGCTGCTCGCTTCTTGGCCGCGCGGCGGGCGGCCCGCGATCCCGTTTGTGTACTCGGACGAGGTGTGGACCGGCATCGAGCACCAGGTGGCGGCATCGCTGCTCTATGCAGGCCGGGTCGAGGACGCCCTGCTCGTCGAACGCACCCTGCGCTCCCGCTATGACGGCGTTCACCGCAATCCGTGGAACGAGATCGAGTGCGGCAACCACTACGCCCGCTCCCTCGCCTCCTGGGCGTTGCTGCTCGCCGCGAGCGGCGCGCAGTGGGACGCGCCCGCGCGCACCCTGTCCTTCGCACCGACCCTGGGTGCCTTCGCTGTGGATGCCCCTGCGCGATTCCTGTTCACCACCGGGACCGGGTGGGGTTTGGCCGAAGTAGACCGGGGCACGCTGACCCTCCACCTCCACGGCGGAGCGCTCGACCTCGCCGAGCTCCGCCTGCACGACGCCGTCGTCGCCCGCGACCTGCGGATGGTCGCGGGCGAGACCCGCACCCTCCCGCTGGCCACCGGCACCACCGGCACCACCGGCACCACTGACGAGACCCCCATCCAGCAACGGAGAATCCCATGAGCTACGCCATCCCCGCGCCGACCGTGCGCCCCGCCTCCGCACCGAAGACCGCCTACCTGATCACCTCCGGCGACCTCCGCGAGTCGGCGAACGTCGCGGGGTGGCCGGTGCAGGCCGCGACCGAGGCTGCCGTCACCGCCGCCTTCGCGGATCTCGGGTGGACCGTCATCCGCCCCTTCGGCGTGGATCCGGTCACCGGTCACGGCTACATCTCGAGCCAGCGGATGGGCATGGAGGTGTTCACGAGGATCCCCGTCGACGCACCGCTCATCGTGGCGACCGCGAACTGGCAGTACTCGCACCACGTGCTGGCAGGGTTGCGCACGCACCGCGGCCCGATCCTCACCACCGCGAACTTCGCTCCGGACTGGCCGGGGCTCGTGGGTCTGCTCGGTCTGAACGCGGGCCTCACGAAGATGGGCAAGCCCTACTCCACCATCTGGTCGGTCGACTTCACGGACGACTGGTTCCGCGCGGGCCTGAAGGAGTGGACGGAGACGGGCCGCATCACGCACGACGCCTCGCACGTGCGTGCCCTGCCCGTGCTCCCCGACAGCCCGGAGAAGCAACTCGGCGAAGCGCTCGCCGCGCAGCTGCGCGCCGACAAGGCCATCATCGGCGTGTTCGACGAGGGCTGCATGGGCATGTACAACGCGATCTTCGACGACGAACTGCTCAACAAGACGGGCATCTACAAGGAGCGCCTGTCGCAATCCGCGCTGTATGCCGAGATGCTGACCGTGTCCGACGCCGAGGCCGACGCCGCCTATGACTGGCTCGTCGCGCACGGCATGACCTTCGTCTACGGCGAGGATGCCGCCACCGAGCTCACCCGGGAGCAGGTCCAGTGGCAGCTGAAGATGTACATCGCCGCCCTTCGCATCGCCGACGACTTCGGCCTGGACGCGGTCGGGATCCAGTACCAGCAGGGCCTCAAGGATCTGGTGCCCGCATCGGATCTCGCCGAGGGGATCTTGAACTCCACGGAGCGCCCGCCGGTCACCTCGCGCGACGGATCCCGGATCCTGCACGAGGGGCGCGCCTTCCCGCACTTCAACGAGGCCGACGAGGGGGTCGCGGTCGATGCCCTCGTGACCGACCGGGTGTGGCGGGCGATGGGCCTCGTGCCCGACAACACGCTGCACGACGTGCGCTGGGGCGAGGACTACGACGGCGAGTTCGTCTGGGTCTACGAGATCTCCGGATCCGTCCCCGCCTCGCACCTCGGCGGCTGGGACAGGGCTGAAGGATGGCGGCAGGGTCACGTGTTCTTCCCCGCCGGCGGCGCCACGATCAACGGCGTCTCCAAGCCGGGCGAAGTCGTGCTGTCCCGCATCTTCATCGCCGACGGGGTGCTGCAGGCCGACGTGTTCCGCGGCACGGTCGTGGAGCTGCCCGCCGCGGAGACCCAGCGTCGGAAGGACGCCACGAACCCGGAGTGGCCGATCGCGCACGTCGTGCTGCACGGTCAGAGTCGGGACCAGTTCATGGCCAGGCACAAGGCCAACCACGCCCAGCTCGTCTACGCGCCGGACGCCGAGACTGCCGACAAGGCCCTCGTCGCAAAGGCCGCGATGCTCGACGGCATGGGCATCCGGGTCAACCTCGTGGGCGACGTGAACGTCTGACCACCCTGGGGCATCCATCGTGTCGCCGACAAGCGCGGCGGCGGCGACGGGTCAGGCTCGCGGCAGCAGTCCCGCCACGAATGCGTCCACGACGTGATCGCCGGATCCGTCCTGCATCCGTCGCGACGTCCTGCCACCGCCCGTCCCTTGATCCGCGTCTCGGACGGAGCGAGGATCGGATCCATGGCGACGATCGACGATGTCCGCACTCTGGCCCTCGCGTTGCCCGGCGTCGAGGAGCGGATCGGCGGACACACCGGGGAACCGGCTTGGCGCTGCAACGGCGGCCAGATCGCGTGGATGCGCGGACCGCGCAAGACAGACCTGGCGCAGCTGGCCGAGCTCGGCCGCACCTGGCCGGAGGGGCCGGTGGTCGCCGTGCACACGGAGACCGCCGCCCTCGCTGAGGAGCTGATCGCGGCG
This sequence comes from Microbacterium sp. 2MCAF23, assembly GCF_052115565.1. Taxonomy (NCBI): domain Bacteria; kingdom Bacillati; phylum Actinomycetota; class Actinomycetes; order Micrococcales; family Microbacteriaceae; genus Microbacterium; species Microbacterium sp. 2MCAF23. The sequence goes on from NZ_JBFRGY010000015.1 coordinate 80,247, forward strand.
GATCCGGACGTGTTCTTCACCATCCCCCACTTCGCGGGCTACCCCGCCGTGCTGCTGCGCCTCGACGCGATCGCGCCCGATCATCTCGGCGAGGTGATCGCCGACGCGTGGCTGCTCCGCGCACCGAAGGCGGTGGGCCGCGCGTGGCTTGCGGAGCGCGGGCTGAGCTGAGGACGATCACCGTGCGCGCGGCGCGGGCGGAATCATCGCTGTCGGTCTGCGTTTACCTCAAGGTCACACTGAGACCCGCCGACGAACCGGAGACGACATGACGGCCCATCCCGCATCCCGTGTCGACGTCGCCGCGAGGCCGGCCCTCGCCGCCCTCGACGTACGTCACGATGCCTTCACGATCGAGCGTCGCTTCGGCTCGGCGCCCTCGTCGGTGTTCGCCGCGTTCGCCGAGGAGACGACGCGTCGACGATGGTTCCGGCTGCCGGGCAAGCGGACGGCGGAACGTCACGAGTTCCGGGTGGGTGGCGGTGTGGATGCCACCAGTACGTTCCAGGTCGCCGGCGCCGCGCCGGAGCAGCTCGCCTACCACTCCCACTATCTCGACATCGTCCCGGACCGTCGGATCGTGTTGTCCTACACCTCGACGGTGAACGAGGTGCCGCGGTGGTCCTCGTTGGTGACCGTCCTGTTCGCGGACGCCGACGACGACGGCTGCCTGCTGACGTGGACTGAGCAGGTTGCATTCCTCGCCCGCACCGGGGACGGAAGCGATGACTTCCCGCACCTGCGCGGCGGCACTGCCCTGCGCCTGAACGGCCTCGCCGCTGCCCTTCAGGCCGGCCACTGACGATCAGAGCCGCACGCTGACTCCCGGGGACAGGACGGACTGATGCGCCGCCGCTCTGCGCTCAGGCCGGTGGCAGCCGCAGCACCGGACCGGCCTCGCCCACGGCGAGGTCGTCCGCAGTGCGCAGCGTGCGCGCGATCTCGTCGACCGCGGAGATGACGGTGCCGAATCGCTCTCGGTCGGCGCAGACCGCCTGCAGCGTGATGAGGTGCGTGCCCGTGTCCCAGGTGTACGTCGCGAACGGCGGTGCCGACTGCCCCGTGGGGCCGGGTTGCGGCAGGGGCACGACGAGCTTCTCCCCGACGCCGAGGTAGGGGTTGCGGAACTCCTCGGTGTCGTCGTACTCCATCGGCATCATGGCGCGGGCGGTGCGCAGCTGCGGGGTGAGCTCCTGCGCGCTCGCCATGGCAACGATGAGCTCGGGCTCGGCCTTCCAGGTCCACACCAGCACGCGGCCGTCGGCCTTGCGCATGAGGAAGGGGGCGGCCTGGCTGAGCGCCCATGCGCCGAAGCCGGATCCGCCCCTGGTCCCTGAGGCCGTCGTAGGGGCACCGACCGCGGCGCCGGCCTGGCCGAGCAGCATCCTGATCGCCGCCTTGCGGTGCCGGCGGCCGCGCAGACCGAGGGATCCGGTCACGGGGATCCAGCGTGCGGGGTCGGCGTCGGCAAGCAGGCGCATGCTCAGAGCGTAGGGGGCGAAGGTGGGGGCCAGCCGTGCGTCCACCGCGCCATGAAATATGTACATCACCTCTACTATTCGGATGGGAAAGCGCATACCATGGTCCGCGAATCCTTCCCCGAACCGCCCGGAGGCCGATGATGTCCCCTCTTGAGATGAACCGCCGCGCCCTGCTCGGACTGCTCGGAGCCGGCGCACTCGTCGCCGTCGCCGGCGAATCCGCGAGCGCCCGGACGCTCCCCGGACACGTCCCGGCCGTCGCCGACGATCCGCTCGCTGTGCTCATCGAGCGCCGTCGCGTGATGCTGGCCGGCGACGGCAGCGCGGCGTCCATCCCCGAGCTCGCCGAGGTGCTGAACGGCATGAGCGCCGCGGCGACCGCGTCGTGGAACGCGATGGTGCGGCCCGCGGCGTCCCCCGGGATCTGGGCCGATCTGCCCCTCGCCGGGGTGAGCGGCACCGTCATGTCCGGCAACATGGGCGTGACGTTCAACCGCATCTTCGACCTCGCCCTCGCGTACTCGACTGCGGGGTGCGCGCAGCACGGCGACGCGGCGCTCGCGGCGGACCTCGTGGACGCGCTGACGTGGCTCAGCGCGAACGTCTACAAGGCAGGCAAGTCCGCGGTCGGCAACTGGTGGTTCTGGGAGATCGGCGTGCCCCGCAAGGCGGCCGACATCTGCATCCTGTTGCACGACGCGGTCCCGGCCGACGTGCGCACCGCGCTCATGGCGGCGGCCCGATACTTCACGCCCGACCCGAACTGGCGCGGCCGCGGCACGAGCCTGGCGGAGACCGGCGCGAACCGCACCGACAAGGCCCTGTCCTGCGCGCTGCGCGGGATCCTCGACGGGCGTCCTGACGAGATCGCGCTCGCACGCGACGCCCTCAGCGACACGGTGAGGGCAGGGAAGAACAGCGTGTTCGGCTACGTCACCAGCGGTGACGGCTTCTACGCCGACGGATCCTTCGTGCAGCACACCTACCTGCCCTACGTCGGAACCTACGGCGTCGTCACGCTCGGCGGCATCGCCGAGATCCTGGGCCTCCTCGGCGGCAGCGACTGGGCCGTGACGGATCCGAAGAAGTCGGTGGTCCTGGATGCGGTCGAGGCCTCGTACGCGCCGTTCATCTGGAACGGACGGATGATGGAGACCGTCCGTGGCCGGGCGGTGTCGCGGCAGGCCGAGCCCGACTATGTGGACGGCGCCGCCGCTATCACCGCGATCCTGCTGCTCGCCCCCGGCGCGGGGGAGCCGTATCGCAGCCGCTACCTCTCGCTCGTGAAGGGCTGGCTGCAGCGCTGCACCGATGAGAAGCTGTACGGCCTGCCCACCCAGACGGTGGCGAAGTCGTTGCTGGTGACCTCGATCCTCGGCGACGACAGCGTGACGCCGGCCGACGCCCCGGTCTACACGCGGGCATTCGGCGACCAGGACCGCCTGGTGCACCACCGCCCCGGCTTCAGCGCCGTGGTCAACGTCTCCTCGAAGCGGATCGGCCGCTACGAATGGGGCAACCGTGAGAACAACCTCGGCTGGTACCAGGGCGACGGGCTGACCTTCTTCTACAGCTCTGCGGATCCGGCGCAGTACAGTGCGGACTTCTGGCCCACGGTCGACCCGTACCGGCTTCCCGGCACGACGGTCACGGCGGCGACGCGGGCCAACGGAGCCACGGACGGCACGGGTATCCCTCGGGCGTTCCAGGCGTTCGGCGGCGGTCTCGCGCTCGACGGGCGCTGGGGGATCCAGGGCATGGACCACCTCAACTTCGACAAGTCGCTCAGCGCCCGCAAGTCCTGGTTCTTCCTCGACGACAAGGTGGTGTGCCTGGGCGCGGCGATCGCCTCGACCTCCGGGAACGACGTGTTCACCACGATCGACAACCGCTCGTTCGCCCCCGGCACCGTGCCGAACGTGCGCACCGACAACCGCAACCGGGTGCTCACCGCGGCCGACGGCGCCATCACGGTGAAGCGCAACGTGCACATCATGGGGCACGGCGGATACGTCTTCCTCAAGGGGGAGAACGTCTCGGGCGCGATCGACGTGCAGGTCGTGCCCCGCTCCGGCGACTGGCAGACCATCAACTCCGGATCCGACACCGGCGGCACGACCGACGTCAAGAACCGCGACTACGTCACGGTGACGCACCACCACGGCACGGATCCGTCCGGCGGCGGCTACGCGTACATGGTGCTGCCGAACGTGGACCACTCGGTCACGTTCACGGAGTCGGATGCGCCGACCGTCGAGGTCGTCGCGAACAACGCGCAGGCGCAGGTGATCCGCGTGGTGGGGCAGGGCCTCACCCTCGGGAACTTCTTCCAGGCCACGCCGTCGGGCACGACCCCGGGCAACGGAGTGACGGTGAGCGGACCGTGCTCGCTCGCGGTGCACACCGAGGGCGGGCGCACGACGGTCGCGCTCTCCGACCCGAGCCGCACGCAGGCGACCGCGCAGGTCGTGCTCGCCGGGGTCGTGGAGTCGACCGTGGTCGAGGCCGACGACGGGGTTCGGATCGTCGGCACGTCGCCGCTCACGCTCGAGTTCGACCTCGACGGGCACGGGCACGCCAAGCGCGTCGTGCTCGGAGCCTGAATCCCGTCCACGGCCGGCCTGCCGATCAGCGGGCCGGCCGTGGAGCCGTGCGGTGGACGCTGGATCGCGGACTCCGCCATCGCCGCTGGTGTCCGCAATTCAGGATGGATTCTCCGAAACCGCGACGTTCCGGTCGGCAAGAGGCGGCGAACACCGATCCATCCTGAGCAGGGGACGCCGCGGACCGCCGAACGCTGCCGTGCTGTGCCGGATCCGCCTCCCCGGCATCCTCAGTCCGCTCGGGTAGAGTGGCCAGCGCCCGATCCAGGCCATCTCCGCGGGGTTCGAGCGGCCGATGAAGCGCTCGCCGGCGCCGCGGCCCAGCAAAAGGCAGCAATCACGTGACTTCCCCCGGCGATCATCGCCCGCAGGCCACCCCCGAGACCGCCGCGTCCGCCTCGGCTGAGTCCGCGGCCGCGCCGCGCCCGCTCACCATCGTCATCGGCGCCGACACGTTCTCACCCGACGTGAACGGCGCCGCCCGATTCACCGAGCGCCTCGCCGCCGGCCTGGTGCAGCGCGGCCACGACGTGCACGTCGTGGCCCCCAACCAGGCGTACCGCACCGCGAAGCCCCGCGTCGAGGTGATCGAGGGCGAGGCGATGACGCTGCACCGGCTGCCGTCGGTGCGCTGGGCGCCACACGACTGGCTGCGGTTCGTCTGGCCGTGGCGCGCGAAGCACTACGCACGCAAAGTGCTCGACGAGGTGCAGCCCGACGTGGTGCACATCCAGTCGCACATCGTGATCGGGCGCGGGCTCTCGCGCATCGCACATCAGCGCGGGATCCCCGTGATCGCCACGAACCACGTCATGGCCGAGAACATCCTCGACCACACCACGATGCCGAAGTTCGTCGACGACATCGTGCTGAAGTTCGCGTGGGCCGACGCGGCGCGCACGTTCGCTCTCACCCGCGCCGTGACCACGCCGACCCGCCGCGCGGCCGACTTCCTCGAGCGCACGATCGACGTCGAGGGCGTCATCCCGATCAGCTGCGGGATCGACCGCACCCAGTACACGCCGGTCATCGGCCCGCGTGAGAAGAACCGCATCGTGTTCGTCGGCCGGCTCACGGCCGAGAAGCAGGTCGAGGTCATCCTCAAGGCGATGACCAAACTGGATCCGGCTCTCGACGTGACGTTCGACATCGTGGGCGGGGGAGACCAGCGCAAACAGCTCGAGGCACTCGCGCAGCAGCTCGGGCTGGCCGACCGGGTGACCTTCCACGGGCGCACGACCGATGCCGAGCTGCGCGCGATCCTCAGCCGCGCCTCGCTGTTCGTGATCGCCTCGATCGCCGAGCTGCAGTCCATCGCGACGATGGAGGCGATGGCCTCGGCGCTGCCGATCGTCGCCGCGGACGCCGTCGCGCTGCCGCACCTGGTGCACGACGGGGAGAACGGCTACTTGTTCGAGCCCGGCAACGTGAACGAGCTGGCCGCGCGATTGACCGAGGTGCTCACCGCCGACCCGGCCGAGTACGAGCGCATGCAGCGCGCCTCGCTCGACGGGGTCGTCGTGCACGACATCAACCGCACGCTGGACACCTTCGAGGCGCTGTACCGCGACGAGCCGCTGCCCGAGTAGCCCCGGATGCACATCGTCTTCTTCGGCGACCAGCACGCCGAGTCGCTGGGCGGGGCGCAGGTCTCGATGCGGCTGCAGCGGAAGTACCTAGAGCGGGCGGGGCACACGGTCACGATCGTCGCGCCGCAGATGCACTCGGCGCGCGGCGCGGACGCGGCGGGGGATCCCGGTTACGTCGACCTCCCGTCGATCCCGATCACGGCCGACCGCGAGTACTCGCTGACCTGGCCGGGACGGCGCACCGACCGCTTCCTCGACCGTGCGCTCACCCGCCGGCCGCCCGTGGACCTCGTGCACGTGCAGGCCGACTTCTGGGGCGCGTACATCGGGCACCGCTTCGCGCACCGGCACGGCATCCCCGCCGTGCACACCATGCACAACCGCGTCGACGTCGGGATCGCCGCGGTGACCCCTCTGCACAAGCCCGTGCTCGGCGCGCTGAACCTGTGGCGCCGTGCGGCGCTGCGCGGGATCGGGGTGCAGCCGCGCGGCGTCGACGGGTGGGCGTACCTCGCGGGGATCGCCGCGGGGTCGCGCGCGGTGACCGCGCCGTCGGGGCACTTCGCCCGCCGGCTCGAGCAGCACGGCGTCTTCGGATCCGTGGACGTGATCTGGAACGGGATCGACGACGAGGTGCGCGAGCAGGTGCTCGCCGCCCTTCGACAGGCTCAGGGACCGGGCACGGAGCGGAAGCCGGGGCGGCCGCGGTTCATCTGGCTCGGCCGGATGAGCCCGGAGAAGCGTCTGCTGCCGTTCCTCGAGGCCGTCGTCGCGAGCGACGTCGATGTGGACATCGAGATCGTCGGAGGCGGGGTAGAGCGCCGCGCCGCCGAGCGCATCGCCGCACGCGCGGTGCGCCCCGGCATCCACTTCGCCGGCCGGATCGGCTACGCCGACGTGCTCGCCCGGATCGCTGCGGCCGACGCGGTGGTGCAGACGTCGATCGGCTTCGAGACGCAGGGGATGACGCCCTTCGAAGCGGCGACCCTGGGCACCCCGACGGTCGTGAGCGACCCCGACATCGCGGGCGAGCTGCGGGGCGGGCTGTGGGCTGTGCCCGACGTCGGCGCCGACGAATCCCGCCGGATCGCGGCTCTGGCGGACACGCTGCGCATCGCCACCGCGGACATCGCGGCCGGCCGTGCGCCCGAGCCAGACCCGCAGGTCGCCGCCGACTTCCGGCAGTCGTCGCGGACGGCCGCGATGCTCGAGGTCTACGGTCGCGCGATCGCAGGCTGAGCCCGGCGGAACACGGATCCGTCAGAACGACGTGGGGATCACGTTCGACAGCAGAGCGAACGCGATGCCGATGATGCCTGCGCCACCGACTCCGATCGCGATACCCGCCTGCACCGATCGACTGCCGCGGGCGCCGAGGATCCCGAAGATCAGCGTGACGGCGTAAGCGAGGAAGAGCAGGGTCTGCCCGACGAGGCTGTAAGTCCCGATGACCCCTGCGCCCAGGTGGAAGTCGTACGAGAGTCGGATGATCGCGAAGCGGAAGAGCAAGGTGTACAGCACGCCCAGTGCGACGCTCACGATCGCCAGCACCAGGGCGACGCGGGCGCTGCCGTCCGCACTGCGGCCCGCCCCGGCCGTCGCAGGCAGGCCGTTCTGCGCCCCGGCAGGATGGCCGTTCTGCGCGGTGGCTCCGGGATATGCCGGCTGATAGGCGGGCGTGGATCCGTAGGGCGGCTGCGGGGGAGTCGACGCGGTCGCGGGCGGTTGCGCGCCGGGTGCGGGCGGGAACTGCTGCTGGGGATCGCTCATGTCGCCGACGCTACCGGCACCGGCGCATTCGCGACATGGGCAGCGCTGCCCATGTCGGTCAGGCGATGAGCGCCGCCGCCAGCGCGTTCTCGACGTCGTCGCGCGAGACCGCCGGCGCCTCGGTGAGCATGGATCCGAACGTCTGCGGATCCCAGTCGAGCCCCAGTGCGGCGTTGGCTTCCGTGAGCACGGCGACGAAGCGGTCGACGGGGCCGAACGCGAGCATCCCGCTGAGCAGGCGTGCGCCGCGCACACCGCGCTGCGAGGTGCCGACGAGCTTCACGGCGCCGCGGGCGTTGATGCTGTACTCGCCGGGGCAGTACTCGCCGGGCACCTCACCCAGACGGGCGTCGACGCCGAGCCCGCGCAGCGCGTCGACGATCGTCCTGCCCGTTTGCGCGAAGAACGCGGTGGGGTCGGCATGCGCCTCCTCGCGCTCGACGAGGTCGAAGACGAGGCACGTCTCGTCGTAGGCGACGGCGCGGCCGCCGGTCGGGCGGATCGCCGGCGCGAACCCGAGGCGCTCGGCCGCGGACACGGCGGTCTGGCAGCCTGGCATCAGGCTCTCCCGCCGCGTCAGCGCGAGCGTCGGCGCCGGCGTGTACAGGCGCAGCACCCGCTCAGGACCGTCCCCGGAAGCGACCTGGCGCAGGAGTTCGACGGATCGCTCGAGGTCGTTCGTGCGTGGGGACGACTGACGGATGACGTCTCCGCGCACGGGGACGAGGCGATCGGAGGATCCCGCGGGCACCGTCAGCCCCAGTGCGCCGGCGCCGGCAGGGCGTGGTCGCGCACGTCGACGCCCTCCGCGCCGACCGAAGCCGTGCAGTAGAGCAGCGACTGCGTGGGATAGCCGTGCGGGCGGTTGTCGCGGATGATCGCGCGGTCGTCGGCCGGATCCATTTCCGCGGTCGTCGCGAGCAGCCGGATCCAGGACTGCGGCCAGTCCTCATCCTGCGTCGGGTGCGCGCGGAACTCGGGCAGCCAGCGCGCGATGCGCGCGGTCTCAGGATCGTCCAGATCCGAGTGCGCGATCATGTGCACGCCCGTCGGCACCGGGGTCTCGCACAGCGTGGTGCCGTCCCACGACAGCACGCGGGCACCGGCGGGGGAGACCTCGAGCAGATTGAAGCCGTGCATGCGCTCCGAGCCGCTCGGCGAGACGCCCGCCACGGACGCCAGTGCGAGGGTGCCGCGAGAGACGGCCAGCTCGTCGGGCAGGTCGAGCACGTCGGCGCGGTTCAGCAGCACGGCCAGCCGGCGCGACTCCGGGTCGACGGCGAGCCAGGCTCCGCCGGCGCGGCGGTCGCGGATCCCGATGACGCCGGGGTGCTCGGGCCACCACTCGCCGAGCGCATCCCACTCGCGCAACGGATCCTCATCCCGCACGGCCAGCAGCCGCGCCCCCGTCCCGTCGACCTCGATCACGACCGTGCACACGGGATCAGTCTAGGCAGGGCGCGGGCCACCGGATCCGGATGGGCCGCGCCTACGTCATCCCGCGAGACGACCGCGTTTCGTCTCGCTCCTCGCTGCGCTCCGTGCTCGCTCAACGACCCCGATGGGATCCGGATCCGGTCGACGAGCGCTCCAGGCCCGGGCACGGCGCCGAATGGCAGAATCGAGGGATGGACATCGTGGTGGGGGTCTCCGGCGGCATCGCGGCCTACAAGTCGGTGCAGCTCGTGCGGCTCCTGGTGAAGGCCGGGCACGCGGTCACAGTCGTCCCCACCGAGGATGCGCTGCGCTTCGTGGGCGCGCCGACGTGGGAGGCGATCAGCCGCAACCCGGTCACGACGAGCGTGCACGACGACGTGGCGAAGGTGCGCCATGTCGCGCTCGGCCAGGGCGCCGATCTGGTCGTCGTCGCCCCCGCCACGGCGAACACGATCGCGCGCATGGCCGCGGGCATCGCCGACAACCTGCTCGGGACGACGCTGCTGGCCACCACCGCGCCCGTGCTCATCGCCCCCGCGATGCACGCCGAGATGTGGGCGCACCCCGCGACCCAGGCGAACATCCGCACGCTCTCCGACCGCGGTGTGCACCTGATCGGGCCCGACGACGGCGAGCTCGCCGGCGGCGACAGCGGACCCGGCCGGATGAGCGAACCCGAGGCGATCGCCGAGGCCGCGCTGCGCCTGCTCGCCCCGCAGGACCTCGCCGGCCTGGCGGTCGTGGTCTCCGCGGGTGGCACGCGCGAGCCGATCGATCCCGTGCGCTACCTCGGCAACCGCTCCAGCGGCCGTCAGGGTGCGGCCCTCGCCGTCGAGGCGGCGACCCGAGGCGCCGAGGTCGAGCTCGTCGCGGCTAACCTCGCGCGAGACGTCCTCGCGGCGGCGAGCCATCCGCGGATCCGGATCCGTCCCGTCGCCACGGCGGCTCAGCTCGCGTCCGCGGTGAAGGAGGCCGCGACCCGTGCGGATGCCGTGGTCATGGCCGCCGCCGTCGCCGACTACCGGCCCGCGCAGGCCGCCGCGCACAAGCTCACCAAGGAGGACGGAATCCTCGAGCGGATCGACCTCGTCGAGAACGAGGACGTGCTGGCGGCCCTCGGCGCCGCCCGCCGCGCGGGTGCGGCGCCGGAGGGGCAGGTCCTCGTCGGTTTCGCCGCGGAGACCGCGACGGATCCCGAGGCCCGGCGCGAGCGCGCCCGCCGCAAGCGCGAGCGCAAGGGCGCCGATCTGCTCGCCGTGAACCTCGCCGACGCCGAGCACGGGTTCGAGAAGCACGACAACGCCGTGGAGATCATCGGCCCCGATGGGGCGGTCGTCGCGGCGGTGGCCGGGTCCAAGCGCACCGTCGCTGCGGCGCTGTGGGACGCTGTGGTCGCCCTGCGCGACTGAGGCCCGCGCCGGGCACAAGGCTGGCGCCCGCTTGCACGCAGGAGTACAGTTTTCGTATTGTAAAAGTAGACTTTCACAGAATGGAAGAGTATGAACGCTCCGTTGCCCACCCCTGGCCCGCGCGAGATCGCGCCGGAGCTGGCGCGCTCGTGGCTCCTGGTCGCGGCGACGAGGCCGGAGACGTTCGACGACGCGGCCCGTTCGCATGCCGACGCCGTCGTGCTCGACGTCGAGGATGCCGTCGATGCGAGCCACAAGGACTCCGCGCGGGATGACGTCGTGCGCTGGCTGCACGGTGCCGATGAGGACGGCAACGCCCACCGCGCCTGGGTGCGCATCAACGACGCGACCAGCGAGCACTGGTCTCCGGATCTGGACGGGCTGCGCGACGCCCCCGGACTGCAAGGCGTCATGCTGGCCAAGACCGAGTTCGGCGGCCAGGTCATGGACACGTTCAACCGCCTGGGTGCGAAGGTGCCCGTCGTCGCGCTCGTGGAGTCGGCCATCGGCATCGAGAACGCCACGGAGATCGCCCGGGCCAAGGGCGTGTTCCGGCTCGCCTTCGGCAGCGGCGACTTCCGCCGCGACACCGGCATGTCCGCCGATCGGGAGGCCATGGCCTACCCGCGGGCGCGCCTGGTCATCTCCAGCCGCGCGAGCGGGCTCCCCGGCCCGATCGACGGTCCGACCGTCGGATCCAGCCACCCGATCCTGCGCGAGCAGTCGGCCATCACCGTGTCGATGGGCATGACCGGCAAGCTCTGCCTGCAGGCCGATCAGACCCCCGTCGTCAACGAGGTCATCAGCCCCACCCGCACCGATGTTGAGTGGGCCTACGAGTTCCTCGAGGACTTCGACGCGCGGGGTCGCATCGTCCGCGACGGCAGCGACCTGCCCCGTCTCGGCCGCGCCCGCAAGATCATGCATCTCGCCGAGGCCTTCGGCGTGCTGCCCACCCGCTGACCCCATCCGAACGGAGACATCATGACCACTCGCCTCGCCCCCGGTGACACCGCGCCCGCCTTCGCCCTCGACGACGCCGACGGCGCTCGTGTCTCGCTCGAGGACTACCGCGGACGCAACGTCGTCGTGTACTTCTACCCCAAGGCTGCGACCCCCGGCTGCACCACCGAGGCCTGCGACTTCCGCGACAACCTGTCGTCGCTCGACGCCGCCGGCTACTCCGTGATCGGCGTCTCGCCCGACGAGGTCGCCGACATCCGCGCGTTCTCCGAGGCGGAGGGCCTCACCTTCCCGCTGCTCGCCGACACCGACGCCGCCGTGGCGCGGGCGTGGGGCGTATGGGGGGAGAAGACCGTGGGCGACCGCACCTTCGACGGCGTCATCCGCTCCACGTTTGTGCTGGACGGCGACGGCGTCGTGCAGCGGGCCGAGTACGGCGTCGACGCCTCGGGCCACGTGGCGCGCCTGCGCGCCGAGCTCGGCGTCTGAATCCGATCCACCACCAGCGATTCGTCCCCCTCAGCACGAGCCATCGGTCGTGCTGAGGGGGACGACTCGAAATGGGGGTTGACAACCGCGGATCCGCTCCGCACACTAGTTACACATGCTGAAACAACAGTTCCGGCATACGGAAACTCCTCCCTTGGATGAGATCGGATCCTGTCGATAGGATCCGTCCGTATAGCCCTTACACGCCGGATGCCAGCATGGTCTGAGGATCGAAGATGTTGCTCGAGGAGTTCAACTCCGCCGGCCGCGACGACGCCATCGCCGTCGTGAAGCCCGCACTGGACATCACCCGCTGGATCGACGCGATCGTCGACGGCCGCCCGTACGCCTCGGTCGACGCGCTCTCCGCCGCCGCCCTCGAGGCCGCGGCTCCGCTCACCGAGGCCGAGCTGGACGGGGCGCTCGCGCACCACCCGCGCATCGGCGCCAAGGTCGACGGCACCAGTGCCGAGGCCGCGCACTCGCGTCGCGAGCAGCCGAGCGTCGACGATGTCACGGCCGCCGCCCTCGCCGAGGGGAACCGCGCCTACGAGGAGCGGTTCGACCGCGTCTTCCTCATCCGCGCCGCCGGCCGCAGCGCCCAGGACATCCTGGCCCTGCTGCGCGAGCGGCTCGGCAGCACCGACGAGCAGGAGCTCGCCGTCGTGGACCAGCAGCTGCGCGAGATCGCGGCCCTGCGCCTCGCGGCGGCCATCGAGACCGAAGGAGTGAGCGCATGAGCGTCTCCCACGTGACCACCCACATCCTGGACACCACACTCGGGCGCCCTGCGTCCGGCGTCGCCGTCGTACTCGAGGCCCGAGTCGGCGACGGGTGGTCGGGGATCGGTACGGGCCTCACCGATGCTGACGGGCGGGTGAAAGCGCTCGGCCCGGAGCGGCTGGAGAGCGGTGCCTACCGACTCCGGTTCGACACCGCGGCCTACTTCGCCGGCATCAAGACGGACGCCTTCTTCCCGGAGGTGGTGCTGACCTTCCAGGTCGACGCCGAGCAGGCGCACTATCACGTGCCGCTGCTGCTCAGTCCGTTCGCCTATTCCACCTACCGAGGAAGCTAAGAGGGATCCGAAATGACGAACATCATCCTGGGCAAGAACCAGTACGGCAAGGCCGAGAACCGGGTCGTCCGCATCACCCGCGACACCGACCGCCACGAGATCGAGGACTTGAACGTCACCTCGCAGCTGCGCGGCGACTTCGCCTCCGCGCACTTCGACGGCAACAACGAGAACGTCGTCGCCACCGATACCCAGAAGAACACGGTCTACGCCTTCGCCAAGGACGGCATCGGCAGCCCGGAGGAGTTCCTCGTGCGTCTGGGTCGTCACTTCACCGGCGAGTTCGACTGGGTGACCGGCGGACGCTGGGCTGCGGAGCAGTACACCTGGCTGCGCATCGAGGGCGACAACGGCGAGCACGACCACGCGTTCGTGCGCGGCGGCACCGAGACCCGCACCGCGGTCGTGCAGATCGACGGCGACGACACCACGATCATCGCGGGCCTGCAGGACCTCACGGTCCTCAAGTCGACCGCGAGTGGTTTCGTCGGCTACCCGCGCGACAAGTACACGACCCTCCCCGAGACCGAGGACCGCATCCTCGCCACCTCGGTGACGGCCAAGTGGCGCTACAACCGCAACGACCTCGACTTCAACGAGGTCTACGCGGACGTCCGTCGCCTGCTCCTCGCCGGCTTCTCGCGCAACTACTCCTACGCCCTGCAGCACACGCTGAAGGAGATGGCCGAGGCCGTGCTCGAGGCGCACCCCGAGATCGACGAGATCCGCTTCTCGACCCCGAACAAGCACCACTTCGTCGTGGACCTGTCGCCGTTCGGCCTGGAGAACCCGAACGAGGTGTTCTTCGCCGCCGACCGTCCCTACGGCCTCATCGAGGCGTCGTTCCTGCGTGATGGCGCCGACGCCGACCACTGGTCGTGGGACGGCATCGCCGGCTTCTGCTGAGCGCTGCACCACTGCCGACACGAGAATGCGGGGCCCGGTTCGCCGGGCCCCGCATTCGTCGTCTCCGGGCGAGCGGGATGCCTCGGAGCCTTGACAAGGCGTCCCTCGCGGGAGGACAATAGTTACGCAATCTGAAAGAAACCTTCCACGATCTGAAATCAATCGGATCCGGAATCGAGCACGAACCCGCGGCCACGACACGAGGGCGCAGGGACGAGGAGGTCCGCCGATGATCGCGAACCCCCGCGATCCCTCAGCCGCGCCCGCCGAATGGCATCCCGCTCGCGGTGATCGTGAGCGCGCCGATGTTGGCCTCCGTGGGCAGATCCGCCATGAGCAGCACGGTGCGCGCCGCGGCCTCGACGTCGAAGGTGGGCTCGACTCTGCGACTGCCGTCGGCCTGCAGCGCCCCGGATCCGACACCGAGTTCGTCCATGATCTCGGTGCGGGTGTTGCCGATGTCGATCTGACCGCAGGAGATCCGGAACGGTCGGCCGTCGAGATCGACGGACTTCGTCAGCCCCGTGAGCGCATGCTTGCTCACGGCGTACGCCACGGACAGCGGGCGGGGCGTCTGGGCGGAGATGGATCCGTTGTTGATGATGCGGCCGCCCTGCGGACTCTGCGCGCGCATCACGCGCATCGCACCCCGTGCACAGAGCAGCGCGCCGGTGAGGTTGACCGCGAGTGTCTGCTCCCAATCGGCGAGCTCGATGTCCGCCGCCGAGACCGCGGGGCCGAACGCGCCGGCGTTGTTGAACAGCACGTCCACGCGGCCCCACTCCCGCACCACGCGGTCGAAGAGCGCGTCCACCTCGGCCTCGACCGTCACGTCTGTCGGGAGCACCAGCGCGTCCGGATGCCAGGCCGCCGTCTCCGCCAGCGCAGCCTCGCGCCGCCCTGCCAGCGCCACGCGGTAGCCGGCCTCCAGCATCGTGCGCGCCACGGCGCGCCCGATCCCCGATCCTGCACCCGTCACCACGGCGATGCGTCCGCTCATCGTCACTCCTCGAACCTCAGACCCGCTGCGCAACCCGCAGCCACCTACATCTAGCAGATCAGCCCCGCTGCCCGACCGGCAGCCTCCCGATACATCCCACAGAAAGGCCGAAGATGCACGAACAGAGCAGCTCCGCCGCCCTCGGATCCGAGACCCTGGATCACGACCCCGAAGAGACCGCCGAGTGGCTCGAGTCGCTGGATGCGCTCGTCGCTCAGCGCGGCGCCGAGCGCGGCGAGCACATCGTGCGCACGCTGGCCGCCCGCGCCGGCGTGGTCGACGAGCCGAACGCGACCACGGACTACATCAACACGATCTCGGTCGCCGATGAGCCCGCCTACCCCGGCGATGAGGAGCTCGAGCGCCGCTACCGCGCCTGGATGCGCTGGAACGCCGCGATCCTGGTGCATCGCGCGCAGCGCCCCGGCATCGGCGTCGGCGGCCACATCTCCACCTACGCGGGCGCCGCGACCCTGTACGAGGTCGGCTTCAACCACTTCTTCCGCGGCAAGGACCACCCCGGCGGCGGCGACCAGATCTACTTCCAGGGCCACGCCTCGCCCGGCATGTACGCCCGCGCGTTCGTGGAGGGCCGCCTCAGCGAGGAGGACCTCGACGGCTTCCGCCAGGAGAAGTCCCGCGAGGGGCATGCCCTGAGCTCCTACCCGCATCCCCGGCTCATGCCGGAGTTCTGGGAGTTCCCGACCGTGTCGATGGGCATCGGCCCGATGAACGCGATCTACCAGGCGCAGTCCAACCGCTACCTGCACAACCGCGGGCTCAAGGACACCAGCGACCAGCACGTCTGGGCGTTCCTCGGCGACGGCGAGATGGACGAGCCGGAGAGCCGCGGGCTGCTGCAACTCGCCGCCAACGACAAGCTCGACAACCTCACCTTCGTCGTGAACTGCAACCTGCAGCGCCTGGACGGCCCGGTGCGCGGCAACGGCAAGATCATTCAGGAGCTCGAGGGCTTCTTCCGCGGCGCGGGCTGGAACGTCATCAAGGTCGTCTGGGGTCGGGAGTGGGATGCGCTTCTCGACGCCGACACCGAGGGTGCGCTGCTGAACGTCATGAACACGACCGTGGACGGCGATTACCAGACGTACAAGGGCGAGTCGGGCGCGTTCATCCGGGAGAACTTCTTCGGACGCGATCCGCGCGCGCTCAAGCTCGCCGAGCACCTCAGCGACGACGAGATCTGGGGCCTCAAGCGCGGCGGCCACGACTACCGCAAGGTGTTCGCGGCGTATCAGCAGTCGATGGAGCACAACGGCAAGCCCACCGTGATCCTCGTCAAGACGGTGAAGGGCTACGGTCTCGGCCCGCGGTTCGAGGCGCGTAACGCCACGCACCAGATGAAGAAGATGACGCTGCAGGACCTCAAGGACTTCCGCGACCACCTGCGCGTGCCGATCAGCGACGAGCAGCTCGAGGCGAACCCCTACGAGCCGCCGTACTACCACCCCGGCGCCGACGCCCCCGAGATCCGCTACATGCAGGAGCGTCGTGCGGCGCTCGGCGGGTACCTGCCCGAGCGGCGCCCGAACGCCTCCGGCGAGATCGCCCTGCCCGACCCCAAGGCGTACGAGGTGGCGGCTCGCGGATCCGGGAAGCAGCAGGCCGCGACCACCATGGCGTTCGTGCGGGTGCTGAAGGACCTCATGCGCGACCCCGAGTTCGGCAAGCGCATCGTCCCGATCATCCCCGACGAGGCGCGCACCTTCGGCATGGACGCGTTCTTCCCGACCGCGAAGATCTACAACCCGAACGGGCAGAACTACCTCGCCGTCGACCGTGACATCGTGCTCTCGTACAAGGAGTCGACGGCGGGTCAGATCGTGCACGTCGGCATCAACGAGGCCGGATCCATCGCGGCCTTCACTGCGGCGGGCACCGCGTACGCGACCCACGGCGTGCCGCTTGTGCCGGTGTACGTGTTCTACTCGATGTTCGGCTTCCAGCGCACCGGCGACTCGCTGTGGGCGGCCGCCGACCAGATGACGCGCGGCTTCCTGATCTCGGCGACCGCCGGGCGCACCACGCTCACCGGTGAGGGGCTGCAGCACGCCGACGGGCACTCGCCGCTTCTCGCGGCGACGAACGCCGCGGTGATCACGTACGATCCGGCGTTCGGCTACGAGATCGGCCACATCATGCGCGCCGGCATCGAGCGCATGTACGGCGCGGACTCGGTCGACCGCAACTACATCTACAACCTCATGGTCTACAACGAGCCGATCGTGCAGCCGGCCGAGCCCGAGGGCGTCGACGTGGCCGGGATCCTGGGCGGCATCCACCGGATCGCCCCGGTCGAGGCGCCCAAGGCGCACCTGCTCGCGTCGGGCATCGGCGTGACCTGGGCCCAGGAGGCGCAGCAACTGCTCCGCGACGACTGGGGTGTGGACGCCGACGTGTGGTCGGTGACCTCGTGGACCGAGCTCCGTCGCGACGCGGTCGCCGCCGAGGAGGACGAGTTCCTCGGACGCGGTGCGCGCACGTCGTTCCTCGCTTCGCAGCTGGCCGGATCCCACGGCCCGATCGTCGCGGTGAGCGACTACGCGAAGGATCTGCCGGACCAGATCCGCCAGTTCGTCCCGAACGACTGGGCCACCCTGGGCGCCGACGGCTTCGGCTTCTCGGACACCCGCGCCGCCGCCCGCCGGTACTTCAAGATCGACGGACCCTCGGTCGTGGTGCGGACGCTCCAGCTGCTCGCCAAGCGCGGCGAGATCGACGCGTCGATCCCGGCCCGGGCCGCCGAGAAGTACCGCCTGCTCGACGTCAACGCCGGCACGAGCGGCACCGACGCGGAGTAGTCGGTCCCGGGTCGTTGAGCGAGGACGCGCGAAGCACGACCGAGACGAAACGCGGTGCCTCTCGAAGCGGACCTCGGGAGGGCGCCGCGTTTCGTCTCGCTGCGCTCGCTCAACGACCCCGTGCTCAACGATCCAGAAAAAGGACGGATGCAACTCCAGAGGACAGGATCCGTGGATCCGTCCTGCGGAATTGCATCCGTCCTTCGGAGTTGTGGGGACGTCACCCCCGGGCGGGCCCTCAGGGACCCCCGGGATGCCCCCGTGCGGGCCCCCTGCGCCCGCTTACGCCTCCAGGTCGGCGGCGATCGCGGCGGCGGCCTCGCGCAGCCGCGGCACGGCGCGCTGGGCGAACTCCTCGGTGACGCGCGCGATCGGACCGGACACGGACACCGCGGTCGGCGTGGGGGCGCCGGGCACGGCCATCGCGTAGCAGCGCACGCCGATCTCCTGCTCCTGCTCGTCGATCGAGTATCCGCGCTCGCGGATCAGATCCAGCTCCTTCAGCAGCGCGTCCACGGTGCCGATGCTGTACTCGGTGGGGGTGGTCATGCCGGTGCGGCCCACGATGCCGCGCACGACGTCGTCATCGAGCTGGGCGAGGATCGCCTTGCCGACGCCGGTGTCGTGCACGTTGGCACGGCGGCCGACCTCGGTGAACATGCGCATGGAGTGCTGCGAGGGCACCTGGGCGACGTACACGACCATGTCGCCGTCGAGCACAGCCATGTTCGCGCTCTCGCCGAGGGCGTCCACGAGGCTCTTCAGCTGCGGGCGGGCGAGCGCGCCGAACTGGCGGGATGCGCCCTCGCCGATGCGGATCAGGCGCGGCCCGAGCGCATAGCGCCGGTTCGGCAGCTGACGCGCATAGCCGAGCGAGACCAGGGTCCGCAGCAGCCGGTGGATGGTCGGAAGAGGGAGGTCCGTCGACGCGGACAGCTCGCTGAGCGTCACATCGCCGCCGGCATCCGTCACGAGCTCGAGCAGCTCGAACACGCGCTCGACCGACTGCACGCCCGATCCCGCGCTTCTGCCGGTCTTCGGCTCCGTGACCTTCACGCCTGTGGTGCTCGGATTCTCTGCCATGTCAGCTCCCGTCCTTGGGTAATTCCATCATGCGAGAGTCCCGAGCCGGAAATCCAAGAGGATCCGAATCTCATCTTGCGCGAAACTTCCACGATAGAGATAATAGTGTCCACAATACGAAACTTGTAAACAGTTCATCACCGCAACAGCGCCCGAGGCCTCCGCCCGGGACGCCTCGATGAGGAGGAATCATGGCGAACCCGGGTCCCGGAAATTCGATCACGCTGCGCATTGACGCGCCGTCCAACTTCACCGTCACGAGCGAGCTCGCCGCGGCTGCCGCCGGCGCCGGCGCCGTCGTGACCGCGCTCGACGTCGTCGAGTCGCACCCGTCGACGATCGTCGTCGACCTGACCTGCAACACCACTGGTGAGGAGCACGCCGATCAGGTGCGCGACGCGATCGACGCCCTCGAGGGTGTCACGGTCCGCCTGGTCAGCGACCGCACGTTCCTGATGCACCTGGGCGGCAAGCTCGAGGTCGTGCCGCGCGTGCCGCTGCGCAACCGCGACGACCTCTCCCGCGCGTACACCCCGGGTGTCGCCCGCGTCTGCATGGCCATCGCCGAGGACAAGAGCAAGGCCCGCCAGCTCACCGTCAAGCGCAACACGATCGCCGTCGTCACCGACGGCACGGCCGTGCTGGGCCTGGGCGACATCGGCCCCGAGGCCGCGCTGCCCGTCATGGAGGGCAAGGCCGCGCTGTTCAAGCAGTTCGCGAACGTCGACGCCTGGCCGGTCTGCCTCGACACCAAGGACACCGAGGAGATCATTCAGATCGTCAAGGCGATCGCCCCGGTTTACGGCGGCGTGAACCTCGAGGACATCGCCGCCCCGCGCTGCTTCGAGATCGAGGCGCGGCTGCGCGACGAGCTCGACATCCCCGTCTTCCACGACGACCAGCACGGCACCGCGATCGTCACGCTCGCCGCCCTGCAGAATGCCCTCAAGGTCGTCGACAAGACGATCGGCGAGGTGCGCATCGTCGTCTCGGGCGTCGGCGCCGCCGGCAACGCGATCGTGCAGCTGCTGCTCGCCGAGGGGGCCGTCGACATCGTGGCCTGCGGCCGCAACGGCGCGATCAACCGCGACGAGGAGTACACCGACGCGCACCGCATCGAACTCGCCGCCACCACCAACCCCCGTAACGCCAAGGGCACCCTCAAGGAGGTGCTCGTCGGCGCGGACGTGTTCATCGGCGTGAGCGCTCCGAACGTGCTCGACGAGAACGACATCGCCGGCATGGCCGACGACGCGATCGTGTTCGCGATGGCGAACCCCACCCCCGAAGTCGACCCGATCATCGCGTCGAAGCACGCGGCCGTCGTCGCCACCGGGCGCAGCGACTTCCCGAACCAGATCAACAACGTGCTGGCGTTCCCCGGGTTCTTCCGCGGCCTCCTCGACGCGGGCGTGTCGGACATCACGCCGCCTATGCTGGTCGCAGCCGCGCAGGCGATCGCCGAGCGGGTCGGAGAGGACGAGCTCAACGCGAGCTTCATCATCCCCAGCGTGTTCGACCCGCTCGTGGCCGGCGCCGTCGCCGAGGCGATCGTGCGCGTCGTCGAGTCGTCGAAGGAGTGAGCCTTTTGTCCGCAGGCACCCTGGGCGAGGCCGACCTCGCCGACATCGACGCCCGCCTCTCCGGCACCGACACGCTGCTGAAGACCGAGTACCCCGGCGATGACGGATCCCGCCAGCCCGTGCACACCCTGTACGTGCCCGCCGACCGGTTCCGGCTCGACCTGCCGGCGCAGTTCGGCCAGACGGCCGCACAGGCCGTGGCGGCCTTCGGCGGCACCGTAGCGCTCGCCCAGGCTGTCGGCCTCGGTGCGCTCGCCGACGAGCTCGCGCCTCTCGTGGACGCCAAGCTCGTCGCCGAGCCGATCGAGGACCTGCGCCTCGACTTCGAGGACGGCTACGGCGCGCGCGGTGACGACGAGGAGGACGCGGATGCGGTCCTCGCCGCCGAGCGGGTGGCTCAGGCCGTCGCCGCCGGCGTCGCGCCCCCGTTCATCGGGATCCGGTTCAAGTGCTTCGAGGCGCCCACGCGCCGGCGCGGGATCCGCACGCTCGACCTCTTCCTGTCGACGCTGGCCGCGAACGGTCCGCTGCCGGACGGCCTGGTGCTGACGCTGCCCAAGGTCACCACGGTCGAGCAGGTCGAGGCGATGGTCTCGCTGTGCGAGCGGTTCGAGGAGCGCCTCGGGCTGCCCGCGGGCCGGCTGCGCTTCGAGGTGCAGATGGAGACGCCGCAGCTCATCGTCGCCGCGGACGGATCCGTTCCGGTCGCGACGCTCCTGCACCGCGCCGACGGCCGCGTCTCCGCGCTGCACTACGGCACCTACGACTACAGCGCCTCGCTGCAGATCGCCGCGGCCTACCAGTCCATGGAGCACCCCGCCGCCGACTTCGCCAAGCAGGTCATGCAGGTGGCGGTCGCCGAGACCGGCGTGCGGATCTCGGACGGATCCACGAACGTGATCCCCGTCGGCGATCCGGACCACGTCATCGAGGCGTGGAAGCTGCACGCCCGCCTGGTGCGGCGCTCGCTCGAGCGCGGCTACTACCAGGGCTGGGACCTGCACGCCGCCCAACTGCCGACTCGGTACCTCGCGACCTACGCGTTCTACCGCGAGGGGTTCGCCGCGGCCGCCAAGCGCCTGGACAACTACCTGCACGGCAGCGACGCCACGATCATGGACGAGCCGGCCACGGCCCGTGCCCTGGCGCGGTTCGTCGTGCGCGGCCTGGAGTGCGGCGCGCTCACGGCCGACGAGGTCCGCTCCGCGACCGGATCCGAGCCCGCAGAGCTGGTCCGCCTCGCACACCCGAAACTCGCAACCAAGGAGGCCGTCTCTTGAGCACCCGCACCTACTACACGCCCGCCGGCGGGCTGCCCCCGCAGACCGACCTGCTCACCGACCGCGCGGTCGTCAAGCTCGCCTACACCTTCATCCCGAAGGGCGTGATGCGCGACATCGTCACCAGCAGCCTGCCCGGGTTCTCGAACACGCGGGCATGGATCATCGCGCGTCCCACGCCGAGCTCCGCGCAGACGTTCTCGCAGCTCATCGTCGAGATCGCGCCCGGGGGAGAGGCGGCCAAGCCCGAGCCGGAGGCCGGAGTGGAGAGCGTGCTCTTCGTGACGACCGGCGAGCTCACCCTCACGCTCGAGGGCGAGCGGCACGTGCTCGAGGCGGGCGGCTACGCCTTCATCGCGCCGGGCGCGCAGTGGTCGCTCGCGAACGAGGGATCCGAGATCACCAGCTTCCACTGGATCCGCAAGGCCTACGAGTACCTCGAGGGCGTCGACGCTCCGGCGTCCTTCGTCACGAGCGACAACGACATCGAGCCGGTCTCGATGCCGGACACCGACGATGTCTGGGCCACCACCCGCTTCTCCGACGCGAGCGACATGGCGCACGACATGCAGGTCAACATCGTGACCTTCAAGCCGGGCGGATCCATCCCGTTCGCCGAGACGCACATCATGGAGCACGGCCTGTTCGTGCTGCAGGGCAAGGCCGTCTACCGGCTCAACGACGACTGGGTCGAGTGCGAGGCCGGCGACTACATGCTGCTGCGCGCGTTCTGCCCGCAGGCCTGCTACGCCGGCGGCCCCGAGGACTTCCGCTACCTGCTGTACAAGGACATGAACCGTCAGATCAAGCTCACCTGACGCTCCGGAGAAGGGTCTTGTCGAAGGGCCCCTCGAACGCCGCTCGCCCTCGGGGCGGGCGGCGTTCGCCGTCCCTGGCGGCCCTTCGCCGGGGTCGTTGAGCGAGCGAAGCGAGACGAAACGTCGCACTCTTGCGAGGGCGCCGCGTTTCGTCTCGCTCCTCGCTTCGCTCGGTGCTCGCTCAACGACCGGTTGGCGTGTGTGCGCTCAACGACTCCGCGGATCCGGATCCGACCCGTTGACAACCGCCACCTTGCGGCCTAAACTTTCATCAATCAAGATTTTATTTCCACAATTCGGAAATAGCCCGAAACCCGAGACAGACATCAAGGACGATCTCATGAGCTACACCGTCAACGCCTCGATCCTGCTGACCGAGCTGCCGATCCTGGAGCGCCCGGCCGCCGCGAAGGCCGCCGGCTTCGACGCCGTGGAGTACTGGTGGCCGTTCTCCGTCGCCGTTCCCGCGCAGGACGAGGTCGACGCGTTCGTCGCCGCGATCCAGGACGCCGGCGTGCAGCTGACGGGTCTGAACTTCTTCGCGGGCGACATGCCGGGCGGCGACCGCGGCCTGGTGTCGTGGGTGGGTCGTGAGGACGAGTTCGCCGCGAACATCGACGTCGTCGTCGAGATCGGCCGCCGCCTCGGCACCAAGGCCTTCAACGCCCTGTACGGCAACCGCCTCGAGGGCGTCGACCCGAAGGCGCAGGACGACCTGGCCGTGCGCAACCTCGCCGCGGCGGGTCGCGCGGTCGCCGAGCTCGGCGGCGTCGTGCTGCTCGAGCCGGTCAGCGGCATGGAGACCTACCCGCTGAAGACGGCGGCCGACGCGCTCGCGATCATCGAGCGCGTGCAGCAGGAGGAGGGCGTCGACAACGTCAAGCTCCTGGCCGACTTCTACCACCTCGCCGTCAACGGCGACGACGTGCCCGCGGTGATCGCCGGCCACGCCGCCGAGTTCGGCCACATCCAGATCGCCGACGCCCCCGGCCGCGGCGAGCCCGGCACCGGCGAGCTGCCGCTCGCGCAGTGGATCGCCGACGCTCAGGCCGGCGGCTACGAAGGCGTCATCGGTCTCGAGTACAAGGCCACCCAGGCGGATCCCTTCGCCTGGATCACCACCGCGGCCGCCCAGGCCTGACCCACCAGATTTCCCGCGAAGGAGCGAAGACATGACCCGCATCGCATTCATCGGCCTCGGCATCATGGGCCTGCCCATGGCCAAGAACCTCGTCACCGCCGGCTACGACGTCACGGGCTACAACCGCAGCCAGGAGGCGATCGACAAGCTCGTCGCCGCCGGCGGCACGGGTGCCACAGGCATCGCCGCCGCCGTGAAGGACGCCGACGTCATCATCACGATGGTCCCGGACTCCCCGGACGTGGCCGGTGTCGTGCAGGGCCCGGACGGGGTCTTCGCGAACGCGAAGGCCGGCGCGCTCTGGATCGACAACTCCTCGATCCGCCCCGACGTGGCCAAGGAGCTCGCCGAGGAGGCGGTCGCCGCCGGCCTCGGCGTCGTCGACGCCCCCGTCTCCGGCGGCGAGCAGGGTGCGATCGACGCGGTCCTCTCGATCATGGTCGGCGGATCCCCGGATGACTTCGCCAAGGCCGAACCGGTCCTGAACGCAATCGGCAAGACCATCGTGCACGTCGGTCCCGCCGGTGCCGGCCAGACCGTGAAGGCCGCCAACCAGCTCATCGTCGCCGTCAACATCCAGGCGCTCGCCGAGGCGGTCACGTTCCTCGAGGCGTTCGGCGTCGACACGGACGCCGCACTCAAGGTCCTCGGCGGGGGACTCGCCGGATCCAAGGTCCTCGACCAGAAGGGCCAGAAGATGCTGAACCGCGACTTCGCGCCCGGCTTCCGCCTCGCCCTCCACAACAAGGATCTGGGCATCGTCACGTCGGCTGCCCGCTCGGTCGGGGTCACCGTCCCGCTCGGCGCCGCTGTCGCACAGCTCGTGAACGCGCTCGTCGCCCGCGGCGACGGGGGCCTGGATCACTCGGGCCTGTTCAAGCTCACCACCGAGCTCTCCGGCAAGAACTGACCCATTTTTCGGGGTCGTTGAGCGAGGACGCCGCAGGCGACCGAGACGAAACGGCGTCACTGACGGGGCACCGCGTTTCGTCTCGCTTCGCTCGCTCAACGACCACAACCCAGACTTAAGGAAACTCCCATGACCCGCATGCGTGCAGTCGACGCGATCGTCCAGATCCTGATCAAGGAAGGCGCGGACGAGGCGTTCGGCCTCCCCGGCGCCGCCATCAACCCCCTCTACTCCGCGATCCGCGCCAACGGCGGCATCCGGCACACCCTCGCCCGCCACGTCGAGGGCGCGAGCCACATGGCCGACGGCTACAGCCGCACCGGCGACGGCCGCATCGGCGTGTGCCTGGGCACCTCCGGCCCCGCCGGCACCGACATGATCACGGGCCTCTACGCCGCGATCGCCGACTCCATCCCGATGCTCTGCATCACCGGTCAGGCGCCGGTGGCGAAGCTCGACAAGGAGGACTTCCAGGCCGTCGACATCGCGTCGATCGCGAAGCCGGTCACGAAGTTCGCCAAGACCGTCCTCGAGGGTGCGCAGGTGCCCGGCGTCTTCCAGTCGGCGTTCCAGATCATGCGCTCCGGCCGCCCCGGCCCGGTGCTGATCGATCTGCCGTTCGACGTGCAGATGACCGAGATCGAGTTCGACATCGACACCTACGAGCCGCTGCCCGTGGCCAAGCCCGTTGCGACCCGCGCGCAGGCCGAGAAGGTGCTCGACCTGCTCGTGGCAGCGAAGCACCCGGCGATCATCGCCGGCGGCGGCATCGTGAACTCGGGCGCTTCGGAGAAGCTCGTCGAGCTGGCCGAGACCCTGGGCGTGCCCGTGTTCCCGACCCTGATGGGCTGGGGAGTGCTCCCCGACGACCACCCGCTCGCCGCGGGCCTGGTCGGCATCCAGACCTCGCAGCGCTACGGCAACGCGAGCTTCCTGGAGAGCGACTTCGTGCTGGGCATCGGCAACCGCTGGGCCAACCGTCACACCGGTGGTCTGGACACGTACCGCAAGGGCCGCACGTTCGTCCACGTCGACATCGAGCCCACCCAGATCGGCCGCGTGTTCGCGCCCGACTACGGCGTGGTCTCCGACGCCGGCGCGTTCATCGACGCGCTGCTCGAGGTCGCCCGCGAGCGCGTCGCCGAGCTGCCCGACTACAACGGCTGGGCCCAGGAGTGCCGCGACCGCAAGGCGCGCCTGCAGCGCAAGACGAACTTCGACAACGTGCCGATGAAGCCGCACCGCGTCTACCAGGAGATGCTGACCGCGTTCGACCGCGACACCACGTTCGTCACCACGATCGGCCTGTCGCAGATCGCCGGCGCGCAGCTGCTGCACGTCTACGGTCCGCGCAAGTGGATCAACGCCGGCCAGGCCGGCCCGCTGGGCTGGACCGGCCCTGCGGCCCTCGGCGTGGTGCGTGGCAAGCCTGGTGAGCAGGTCGTCGCGCTCTCGGGCGACTACGACTTCCAGTTCATGATCGAGGAGCTCGCGGTGGGCGCGCAGCACAAGCTGCCGTACATCCACGTCGTGGTGAACAACAGTTACCTGGGCCTGATCCGTCAGTCGCAGCGCGGCTTCGAGATGGACTACGAGGTGTCGCTCGCGTTCGACAACGTGAACACCCCGCGGGACTCCTCCTCGATCGCCACCGGCTACGGCGTGGACCACGTCAAGGTCGCCGAGGGCCTGGGTGCCAAGGCGCTGCGCGTCGAGCGCCCCGAGGACCTCGCCGCGGGCTTCGCCGAGGCGCAGCGTCTGCGCGACGAGTTCCAGGTGCCGGTGGTGGTCGAGGTGATCCTCGAGCGGGTCACCAACATCGCCATGGGTGCGGATCTCGACACCATGAACGAGTTCGAGGATCTCGCGACGTCGCCCGCCGACGCCCCCGAGGCCATCTACGCCCTGCTCGACTGAGCAGCCGTCCGCCGACCCGTAGCCTGTAGGCGAAGCCGACGAGCCGGAAGTAGAAAGGCCACCATGCGCATCCTGATCGCCTCGGACAAGTTCAAGGGCTCCGCCACCGGACCCGAGGTCGCGGCCGCGCTCGCGGCCGGGATCACCGCGACCGCGCCGGGGACCGCCATCGACGCGGTCCCCGTCGCGGACGGCGGAGAGGGTACGGTCGACGCCGCCCTCGCCGCCGGGTTCGAGGCGGTCACCGCGACGGTGACGGGGCCCACGGGGCAGCCCGTCGAGGCGCGCTTCGGCGTGCGGGGGGAGCAGGCCATCATCGAGATGGCCGCCGCGAGCGGACTGGACCAGCTGCCCGGCGGCGTCAAGGACGCGCTCGGCGCCACCAGCCGCGGGACCGGAGAGCTGATCGCGGCGGCGCTGGACCACGGCGCGACCAGCATCGTGCTCGGCATCGGCGGCAGCGCCAACACCGACGGCGGTGCAGGGATGCTGCAGGCGCTCGGCGTCTCGCTGCGGGACGCCGAGGGGCAGGAGCTTCCCGGGGGCGGCGGGGCGCTCGCACGCATCGCCGTGGTGGACGTGTCGGATCTGGATCCGCGTCTCGCAGCCACCGAGATCGTGCTGGCGAGCGACGTGGACAACCCGCTCCTCGGGGAGCGGGGCGCGCCGGCCGTGTTCGGCCCGCAGAAGGGGGCGAGCCCCCAGGACGTGACCGAGCTGGACGCGGCCCTGGCCCGCTACGCCGCGCTGCTCGAGCAGCAGCCTGGCATCCGCGCTGCCACCGCACTGCCTGGAGCCGGCGGCGCCGGCGGGGTGGGCTATGCCGCCCTGGCCGCACTCGGTGCCCGGCGCGAGCCCGGCGTGGAGGTCGTGCAGCGCCTCACCGGCCTCGCCGACGCGCTGGGCGCCGGCGATTCCCGGGCCGACCTCGTCATCACCGGCGAGGGCAGCCTGGACGACCAGAGCCTGGGCGGCAAGACCCCGCTCGGCGTGGCCGCGGCTGCGCGCGCGGCGGGCATCCCCGTCATCGCCGTGTGCGGGCGCTCCACGCTGAGCGCCGAGGCGGCCAGGTCGGCCGGGTTCGAGCGCGTGTACGCACTCAGCGAGCTCGAGCCGGATCCGGCCCGCAGCATGGCCGAGGCTGTGGCGCTGCTCACGGAGGTGGGCCGCCGCATCGGCGCCGAGGTCGGCAAGCTCGTGCCTCAGCGCTGAGCGCCCGCCCGTCATCGCCGGGATCGGCCGTCGTGACAGCGGTCGCCGACGTCACCGCCGCGTAGGATCGGAGGTCGGTGAACGATCCCGAGGACGTGGTGAACGGTCTCGCAGACGAGGTGGACACATGACGGAGCGCCCGCGTCTGCGTGACGTGGCCGCCCTGGCCGGCGTCTCGCCGACGACGGCCTCTCATGCGTTCAGCGGGCATCGTCCGGTGTCGGCCGCGACGAAAGCCGCGGTGCTGAAGGCCGCCTTCGACCTCGGCTTCGTGATGGAGCGCGATGCCGGACAGCGCACCGTCGGCCTGCTGCTGCGCCCGCCCGAGGCCATCCCCGGATTCGCGTCCGGCTCCGACGCCTTCACCTCCGTCGCCGGTGCGGTGCTGGTGGCTCTGCTGGGCGCCGGCTTCTCCGTCTCCTCCTTCCTCACGCTCGACGACATCGGGGCTCAGGTCGGCCGGCTCGACGCCTTCGTCCTGCTCCACCCCCGCCGTGGGGACGAAGTGCTCCGTGCGCTCATCGAGCGGGACATCCCGACCGTGACGCTGGATCGGGATCCGGACGACGACGAGTTCCCGTGGTGGATCAGCGCCGACCACGTCGTCAACGCGCGCATTCTCCTCGGTCACCTGCTGGAGCGGGGGGCGCAGCGCCCGGCGCTGATCGTCGGGTCGACGCAGAACACGTATCTGGAGTCGATCGCCGGCGTCTACGTCCAGGAGATGCGCGCGCGGGGGCTGCCCGTGCTGGTGAGGGAGCTGGAGCCGGTGCGTGGACAGCAGGGCGGAGCGGCGGCGGCCGAGTCGCTGCTGCGCACGCCGACACCGCCCGACGCATTCCTCACCTCATCGGACGTGTTCGCGGTGGGAGCGATCGAGGCGGTTCAGGCGCGCGGGCTTCGCGTTCCCGACGACGTGCTCGTCGCGAACATGATGGACAGCGTCATCGCCGAGCGTGCCGCGGTGCCGATCACGGCGATGAAGGCCAACATGCAGGTCTGGGCGTCGCAATTGACGCGGCTGCTGGAGCGCCGGCTGAACAGCGCCGCTCCGCTCACGTCGCATCTGCGACTGGAGTTCGATCTGGTGGAACGTGCGTCGACACGGCGGCCGGGGTCAGGCGGCGAGTCGGCCCCGTGATCCCGCGCCGGTGGAGCGCCGATGGCGCGGCACGCGAGGGTGCCTGTCCAAATTGTGCAAACGGTGTTGTCGCCTCCGCGTCCGAGCGCGACGATATCTGCATCCGAAACCTTCATTCCGGATTGTGAAATCGAGTGTCGACGGCACTGTCGCCGTCGAGAGGGGTTCAAATCACAATGACGTCCAATGACTACGTCCACGTCCCGAGCCGGAGCTCTGAGGGGCTCGATGAGGCTCCCTCCGGCGTGTTCGCGGTGCAGGCGGGAATCAGTCCGCGCCTGTACAACCGGGACCTCGCTCCCACCAACCGCCAGAGCCGCCACTGGAGCGCGTACAGCATCTTCACCCTCTGGGCGAACGACGTGCACAGCCTGGGCAACTACGCATTCGCGATCGGATTGTTCACCCTCGGCCTGTCCGGCGGGCAGATCCTGGGCGCGCTCGGCTTCGGCGCGTTGTTCCTCTTCCTGCTGCTGACCTTCTCCGGATTCATGGGCGAGAAGACCGGCGTGCCGTTCCCGGTGATGAGCCGGGTCGCCTTCGGCATCCACGGCGCGCAGATCCCCGGCCTGCTCCGCGGCGGCGTCGCGATCGCCTGGTTCGGCATCCAGACCTACCTCGCCTCCCAGGTGCTGCAGGTCGTGCTGATCGCGATCGCCCCGGGCCTCACGAACCTGCAGAGCGGGTCCTTCCTCGGGCTGTCGGCGCTCGGCTGGATCACGTTCGTCGCGTTGTGGATCATCCAGGTGATCATCGTCAGCTACGGCATGGAGATGATCCGCAAGTACGAGGCCTTCGCAGGCCCGATCATCCTCGCCACTTTCGTGATCCTCGCGGTCTGGGTTCTCGTGCAGTCCGGATTCCAGGTCGACTGGGCGCCCACGAAGTCCGCCGGAGGCGCCGACAGCTGGCTGCACATGCTGGGCGCGGCGTCCCTGTGGGTCTCGATCTACGGCACGTTCGTGCTGAACTTCTGCGACTTCACCCGCGGCGCCAAGTCGCGCAAGGCGATCGTGAAGGGCAACTTCTGGGGCATCCCGATCAACATGCTGTTCTTCGGCGTCATCGTCGTCATCCTCACCGGTGGCAGCTTCAAGATCAACGGCACGCTCATCACATCGCCCTCCGAGATCGTCTCCGCCATCCCGAACACGTTCCTGCTGGTACTCGCCTCGCTGGCGCTGATCGCCCTGACCATCGCGGTCAACCTGATGGCGAACTTCGTGGCTCCCACTTATGCGTTGAACAACCTGTTCCCGCGGCATCTGAACTTCCGCCGCGCCGCGCTGATCTCGGCCGTGATCGGGATCGTGATCACCCCCTGGAACATGTACAACTCCCCGGTCGTGATCGGCGTCTTCCTCGGCGGCCTCGGAGCCCTGCTCGGCCCGCTGTTCGGCATCATCATGGTCGACTACTGGCTGATCAAGAAGCAGCGGGTCAACGTGCCCCAGCTCTACTCGGAGTCCCCGATGGGCGAGTACGCGTACACCAAGGGCTTCAACCCGCGCGCCGTGATCGCCCTGATCATCGCCGGCGCGCTGTCGCTGCTGTTCACGTTCCTGCCGGTCTTCCACGGCATCAGCGACTTCTCCTGGTTCGTCGCCGCCGGATCCGCCGCGATCATCTACGCGATCATCGCCGACCGGCGCGGCCCGTTCCACGATGTCGACGGCACCGCGATCGCGGTGGACGTCACCCACTGAGCGCGGAGGAGGAACACCATGCGCATTCTCATAGCGAACGTCAACACCACCGAGGCGATGACCGATGCCATCGCCGAGGCGGCACGCTCCGCCGCGTCGCCGGGCACGGAGATCATCGGCCTGACGCCCGACTTCGGCGCCGAGAGCTGCGAGGGCAACTTCGAGAGCTACCTCGCCGCGATCGCGGTCATGGACAAGGTCGTCCGCTATGAGGGCGAGTACGACGCCGTCATCCAGGCCGGCTACGGCGAGCACGGCCGCGAAGGCCTGCAGGAGCTGCTCACCGTGCCCGTCGTCGACATCACCGAGGCTGCCGCATCCACCGCGATGTACCTCGGGCGGTCGTACTCCGTGGTGACGACCCTGGACCGGACGGTGCCGCTCATCGAGGACCGGCTGATCCTCGCCGGACTGCACGACCGGTGCGCCTCGGTGCGCTCCTCGGGTCTCGGCGTGCTGGAGCTCGAGTCGGATCCGGAGCGCGCGGTCGAGGCGATCGCCGCCGAGGCGCAGAAGGCGGTCGAGGTCGACCGCGCCGAGGTCATCGTCCTCGGCTGCGGCGGCATGGCCGAGCTCAAGGACCGCGTCGTCGAGTTGTGCGGCGTGCCGGTCGTGGACGGTGTGCAGGCCGCCGTCCAGGTCGCCGAGAGCCTGGTGCGCCTGGGGCTCACCACTTCCAAGGTCCGCACCTATGCCCCGCCCCGACCGAAGCGCGTCACCGGTTTCCCGGCGACGGCGCGCTGATTCCGGAGCACAATCGAATCACCCCACACCCACCCGTCAACCACCTCACAACGCCGGCGACGTCGCCGGCAGAAGGGAATCCGCGGACATGTCCCAGGAGACCGAAGAACACGCCTCGCTCGACCCGACCGGTGAGCACTACGATCTGGTGATCCGCGGCGAGCGGGTGCTCACCAGCTCCGGGATCCGGCCCCGTGAGGTCGGCGTCCGCGACGGCGTCATCATCGCGATGCAGCCGCTCGGCAACGGGCTCCGGGGCGACGAGATCATCGAGCTCGCCGACGACGAGACCCTGATCCCGGGGCTGGTCGACACGCACGTGCACGTGAACGAGCCCGGCCGCACGGAATGGGAGGGCTTCTCCTCGGCCACCAAGGCCGCCGCGGCCGGCGGCGTCACCACGATCCTCGACATGCCGCTGAACAGCATCCCGCCGACGATCGACGTGGAGGCGCTGGACATCAAGCGCGACGTCGCCCGCGATCAGGTGCACGTCGACGTGGGCTTCTGGGGCGGCGCCGTGCCGGGCAACATCGACAAGCTGCGGGGCCTGCACGACGCGGGCGCATTCGGGTTCAAGTGCTTCCTGCTGCACAGCGGCGTGGACGAGTTCCCGCCGCTGGACCCCGATCAGCTCGAGGAGGACATGCGCGAGCTCGCCACGTTCGACTCGGTCATGATCGTGCACGCCGAGGACTCCCGCGCGATCGACCGCGCGCCCAAGCCCGACGGCGACGACTACGCCAAGTTCCTCGCCTCGCGCCCCCGCGGTGCGGAGAACCTCGCGATCGCCGAGGTCATCGAGCGCGCCCGCTGGACCGGCGCCCGCGCGCACATCCTGCACCTGTCCTCCTCGGACGCGCTGCCGATGCTGCGCTCGGCCAAGCACGACGGCATCAAGCTCACGGTCGAGACCTGCCCGCACTACCTCACGCTCACTGCGGAGGAGATCCCGCTCGGCGCGACCGCGTTCAAGTGCTGCCCCCCGATCCGCGAGGCCGGCAACCGCGAACTGCTCTGGCAGGGCCTGGAGGACGGCACGATCGACTTCATCGTGTCCGACCACTCGCCCTCGACCCTCGACCTCAAGGACCTCGAGAACGGCGACTTCGCCGTGGCCTGGGGCGGCGTCGCGTCGCTGCAGCTCGGGCTGTCGCTGATCTGGACCGAGGCGCGCCAGCGCGGCCTGTCGCTGGAGACGGTGGTGGGCTGGATGAGCGAGAAGCCGGCTCAGTTCGCCGGTCTCACGGGCAAGGGGCGGATCGCGCCCGGCTACGACGCGGACTTCTCGATCTTCGCGGCGGACGACGCCTACGTGGTGGACGTGACCAAGCTGCACCACAAGAACCCGCTCACCCCGTACAACGGCAAGGCGCTCGCCGGCCGGGTGCGCAAGACCTACCTGCACGGCGAGGAGATCGACTTCGCCACTCCGCGCGGCCGCCTGCTGCGCCGCGGCATGGCCGAGGTCGGCTGACACCCACTGTCTCGGAGTCGTCCCCGTGAGCGCGAGCCATAGGCCGACGGTGTGCGGACAACGGCGTCCCTCATCGTCGGCGGATCCTGGTGATCCTGAACGGCGGATGCCGGTCCGATTCTGTATCGGGCCGGCATTTTCGCATGCTCCGAGGTCTTGTCCCGCCCGGCCGGAGTTGTCGCACCCGACCGGGCGGGGCGCCGCAATGCGGCTCAGACGCGCGCCGTCTTCACAGCTTCTCCTGCAGAACCGGGATCTCCTGCGAGATCGCGGCCGGTTCCGACGCGGGCGTCGCGGCTGCGCCGTCGATCGTGCCGTCCGAGATACCCTCGGCCTCGCCCTCGAACACGGGCACCTGCGGGTCGCGCTTCTCGAGCAGCACGAAGGAGAAGTATCCGAGCGCGCAGCCGATGAACCAGGTGTAGTTCCCGATCCACGCCACGTCGAAGGCGCCGAGGTCGGCGAACAGCTTGGGGAACACGCCCAGGATCACGGTGGGTATACCGGCGATCAGGATCGCCTTCACGCCGTTGGGGTTGTAGCCGTTGCGGTACCAGTACGGACCCTTCGCGTCCATCGTGTACATCGCGTCGACCTTGATCCGCTGGTGAGCGGCCACGTAGTAGCCGGCAATGAGGATGCCGAACAGGGGGCCGATCAGTGCGCCGAGCACGCCGAGCGTGTAGTGGATGGCGGTGTCGTTGGAGTACCAGTTCCACGGCGTGAGGATCACCGATCCGACGGCGGCGATCATGCCGCCCATCCGCCAGGAGATACGGTGCGGAGCGACATTGGAGAAGTCGAAGGCGGGGGAGATGAAGTTCGCGACGATGTTGATGCCCACCGTGGCGATCACGAAGGTGAGCCCGCCGAGCAGGATCGCGAAGACGCTGTCGATCTTCTCGACGGTCTTGATCGGATCCGTGATGAGCTCGCCGAACACCGGCACGGTGGCCGAGGCGGTGATCACGACCAGCAGCGAGAAGAACAAGAAGTTGATCGGAAGACCGAGGAAGTTGCCGCGCTTGACGGCGGCGAACGAGCGGCCGTACCGCGCGAAGTCGCCGAAGTTCAGCATCGGGCCGGAGAAGTACGACACCACGATCGCGATCGCGGTGGCCATGACCGGCAACGAAGACCAGAAGTCCAGCGGCTTGCCGGCCGAGAGGTCGAAGCTGATGTGGCCCCATCCCGCCTGCGAGACCAGGTAGATCGCAAGGACGATCATCACGACGTACACCGCCGGCCCGGCGTAGTCGATGAAGCGGCGGATGACTTCCATGCCGCGCCAGAACAGCGCCGCCTGAGCAACCCAGAGGATCGCATACGAGATCCAGCCCAGTGCCGACAGGCCGAGGAACGAGTGATTCACCAGGTCGTGGGTGCCCGGCACGAACTTCAGCAGCACGATGTTCAACGACTCGGCGGCGAGGAAGGTCTGCACCCCGTACCAGGCGATCGCGATGAGACCGCGGATGATGGCGGGGATGTTCGCGCCCCGGATCCCGAAGATGGCGCGGTTGATCACGGGGTAGGGCACGCCGGTCTTCTGGCTGGGCTTGGCGACGAGGTTGGCGAACACCTGGACGATGACGATGCCTGCGACGAGCGCCACCAGCACCTGCCAGCTGGCGAGGCCGAGCGCGAACAGCGAGCCGGCCGTGAGGTAGCCGCCTACCGAGTGCACATCGGACATCCAGAACGCGAAGATGTTGTACGCGCTCCAGCCCTGCTTGCGCAGAGGCGCGAGATCCTCGTTGGCGAGACGGAGGTCGTACTTGGGCTTCATATTGCCTGCTCCGACCGGAAGGCCGGCCGCCTCGACGATGTCGTGCGGTTTGGTCTCGGGGGCGGCAGAGCTCGCGGAAGGGGGAGGGGGAGGAGTCATCTCGGGGTGCCTTTCGGGAAGGTCCGCCGAGTCCGTCGGCGCCGCGGGTGATGCAGGGATCGCGCCTTCGAGACCTTGAGATGAAGCTATTGATGCGCTCTCCGTCACGGGTTTCCTCCGTGTAACGGCGACGTTAAGTTCGCCCGCCCGGTCTCTTGCCCGGGAACGTTCGATCCGGTAAAGTTGAGTCTTATCAACTCAACTTTCAAGGGTCGGATCCGATCCGGCTCTTGCGCCTCACATGCAAGGAGAACCCAGGAGGACGAATGGCCACCCCTCAGACGGCACAGCAGGACGAGCAGCAGTCGGCGCTCGAGCAGTTCGGCATCAACCTCACCGATCGCGCCCGCCAGGGCAAGCTCGATCCGGTGATCGGACGCGATGCGGAGATCCGCCGCGTGAGCCAGGTGCTCACCCGCCGCACCAAGAACAACCCGGTGCTGATCGGCGAGCCCGGCGTCGGCAAGACCGCCGTGGTCGAGGGCCTCGCGCAGCGCATCGTCGCCGGCGACGTGGCCGAGTCGCTCAAGGACAAGGAGCTGGTGTCGCTGGACATCTCCGCCCTCGTCGCCGGCGCCATGTACCGCGGCCAGTTCGAGGAGCGCCTGAAGAGCGTGCTCAAGGAGATCACCGAGTCCGACGGCCGGGTCATTACCTTCATCGACGAGCTGCACGTGCTCATGGGCGCGGGTGGGGGAGAGGGATCCGTCGCCGCGTCCAACATGCTCAAGCCCATGCTCGCCCGCGGCGAGCTGCGCCTCATCGGCGCCACCACTCTCAACGAGTACCGCGAGTTCATCGAGAAGGACGCGGCGCTCGAGCGGCGCTTCCAGCAGGTCTACGTCGGCGAACCCTCCGTGGAAGACTCGATCGCGATCCTGCGCGGGCTCAAGGGCCGCTACGAGGCGCACCACGGGGTGACCATCAGCGACTCCGCACTCGTCGCGGCCGCCTCGTTGTCGAACCGCTACCTGCCGAGCCGCCAGCTGCCGGACAAGGCGATCGACCTCATCGACGAGGCCATGAGCCGGCTCAAGATGGAGATCGACTCGAGCCCCGTCGAGATCGACCAGCTCAAGAGGTCGGTCGACCGGATGCGGCTCGAGGAGCTCGCGCTGAAGAAGGAGAAGGACGCGGCCTCGAAGGAGCGCCTCGCGAAGCTCCGCGAGCAGATGGGCGAGGCCGAGGCCGAACTCGCCGGACTCGAGGCCCGCTGGGAGCGCGAACGCGGTGGCCTGAACCGCGTGGGCGAGCTCAAGAAGCGTCTCGACGAGGCGTTCACCGAGCGCGACAGGTCCCTCCGTGACGCGGACTATGTGAAGGCGTCGAAGCTCGAGTACGAGACCATCAAGCAGCTGCAGGCGCAGCTCGCCGAGGCCGAGCGTCAGGCGGACGCCGTCAGCGACGAGCCGCGCATGGTCAACGAGCAGGTCACCGACGAGGACATCGCCGCGGTGATCGCGGCCTGGACCGGGATCCCCGTGGGCCGGCTGCTGCAGGGCGAGAGCGAGAAGCTCTTCCACCTCGAGCGTGAGTTGGGCCGCCGCCTGATCGGTCAGAAGGAAGCGGTGACAGCCGTCTCCGACGCGGTGCGCCGCTCGCGCGCCGGGATCAGCGACCCCGGTCGCCCGACCGGTTCCTTCCTGTTCGTCGGCCCCACCGGCGTCGGCAAGACCGAGCTGGCCAAGGCGCTCGCCGAGTTCCTCTTCGACGACGAGCATGCCATGGTGCGCATCGACATGTCGGAGTACGGCGAGAAGCACTCGGTCTCCCGGCTCGTCGGAGCCCCTCCCGGGTACATCGGGTACGAGCAGGGTGGTCAGCTCACCGAGGCCGTGCGGCGGCGCCCGTACAGCGTGGTGCTGCTGGACGAGGTCGAGAAGGCGCACCCCGAGGTGTTCGACGTGCTGCTGCAGGTCATGGACGACGGACGCCTCACCGACGGCCAGGGCCGCACGGTCGACTTCTCGAACGTCATCCTGATCCTCACCAGCAACATCGGATCCCCGATCCTGATCGACCCGACGCTCTCGCCCGACGAGAAGCGCGAGGCCGTGATGGCGCTCGTGCGGCAGGCGTTCAAGCCCGAGTTCATCAACCGTCTCGACGACATCGTGATGTTCCAGGCTCTCACCGAGGACGACCTCGCCCAGATCGTGGAGCTCACGATCGACCAGCTGCAGCGCCGCCTCGCCGACCGCCGGCTGACGCTCGCCGTCACCCCGGATGCGCGCGCCTGGCTGGCCGAGCGCGGCTACGACCCGGTGTTCGGAGCCCGGCCGCTGCGGCGACTGATCCAGAACGAGGTGCAGAACCGGCTGGCGTCGGCGCTGCTCTCCGGCCGCGTGCACGACGGCGACATCGTGCGGGTGGATGTCGCCGCCGATGGATCCTCGCTGGTCCTCACCAGTGATGGCCCCACTGCGCCGCGGGAGGCGGACACGGGCTCGGACGACGAGACGATCGAGGCCGAGCTGCTCGACGACTGACACGCGGCGCCGTCACGCCAGGGGCCCGGATCTTCCTGATCCGGGCCCCTTTTCCGTGCTTGCACGGCGGCGATCGGGCGGAGCATATATCCGCATTACGGAAAGTACCATCCGAGATTCGGAAAAAAGTCTTGACTCTCGACGAGTGCTCCCGTTAGCCTGAGGGGGTCTCCAGAGCTGGAGATGCACCTGGACCAACAGCATCCGCCCCGCTCGCGAGGCGGACGAGACCATTCGTCGTCGAACCGCCACAGCGTGGCGTTGCGGACGGCCGGCGCTCAGCTCACCCGGTGCCTGCACCCGACGAAGAGGTCGAATTGACTACCAAGCAGAAGAAGGAGTTCGTCCGCCCCGAGGACGAGCGACTGCCGATCGGCGCGACCATCGGCTACGGCATCCAGCACGTGCTCACGATGTACGGCGGCATCATCGCCCCGCCGCTCATCATCGGGCAGATCGCGGGCCTCAAGCCGGCTGACATCGGCGTGCTCATCGCCGCGTGCCTGTTCATGGGCGGACTCGCCACGATCTTGCAGACGGTCGGCGTGCCGTTCTTCGGATCGCAGCTCCCGCTCGTGCAGGGCGTCTCGTTCGCCGGCGTCGCCACGATGGGGGCGATCGTCACGAGCGGCGGCGGGCTGCCGGCGGTGTTCGGATCCGTGATCGCCGCGTCGGTGATCGGTCTGCTCATCGCCCCGGTGTTCGCCACCATCATCCGGTTCTTCCCGCCCGTCGTGACCGGAACGGTGATCACCACCATCGGACTCAGCCTCCTGCCCGTGGCAGCCGGCTGGATCGTCGGCACCGGTGAAGGCTCCAACGCGGCGAAGGGTGCCCTGCCCGGCAACCTCATGCTCGCCGGTATCACGCTCGTGATCGTGCTGATCCTCAGCAAGATCCCGGTGGGCGCCATCTCGCGTCTGGCGATCCTGCTGTCGATCGTGCTCGGCACCATCGTCGCGGTCTTCATGGGCAAGGCCGACTTCAGCAAGGTCGGGCAGGGTGACATCTTCGCCCTGCCGCAGATCTTCGGATTCGGCCCGCCGACGTTCGAGCTCGCCGGCATCATCTCGATGTTCATCGTGATCCTGGTGACACTGACGGAGACCACCGCCGACATCCTTGCCGTGAGCGAGATCGTGGGCACCAAGGTCGACTCCAAGCGCATCGCCGCCGGCCTGCGCGCCGACATGCTCTCCAGCGCCGTCTCGCCGATCTTCGGCACGTTCACGCAGTCCGCGTTCGCGCAGAACGTCGGCCTGGTCGCGATCACCGGCGTGAAGAGCCGCTTCGTGGTCACCGCCGGCGGTGGGGTGCTCGTCATCCTGGGCCTGCTGCCCGTGCTCGGCCGTGTCGTCGGCGCCATCCC
Source organism: Microbacterium sp. 2MCAF23 (assembly GCF_052115565.1). Taxonomy (NCBI): domain Bacteria; kingdom Bacillati; phylum Actinomycetota; class Actinomycetes; order Micrococcales; family Microbacteriaceae; genus Microbacterium; species Microbacterium sp. 2MCAF23. The sequence goes on from NZ_JBFRGY010000015.1 coordinate 118,549, forward strand.
GTCGCCGGTCCTCGGCGGTGCCGGCCTGGTGCTGTTCGGATCCGTGGCCGCATCGGGCATCCGCACGCTCGCCAAGGTCGAGTACAAGGACAACATGAACCTCGTGATCGTCGCCACGTCGCTCGCGGTGGGCATGCTCCCGATCGCCGTGCCGTCGATCTACGCGCAGATGCCGGCCTGGTTCGTGACGATCTTCCACTCCGGCATCAGCTCGGCGGCGGTCACCGCGATCCTGCTGAACCTGCTGTTCAACCACCTCGGCAGCGCCAAGCGCAAGAACGCCTTCGTGTCGGCGCCGACGCGCAGCATCCCGGTCGCGTACCTGGACGCCTTCGAAGACGGCGACTCGATCATCGACGGCAAGATCGTCGACCGCGACGGCAACGAGGTCGCGGTCGAGCGTCCGTCGCACTGACCCTGGACCCGCGAGACTGCAACTGAGTCTCGAAACTGCGGCACAATCCTGCAGTTTCGAGACGGGGCTGCAGTCTCGCGGGTTCCGTCGGCCGGGACAGACGGGGCCCCGGGATCCACAATCCGAATAGCGGAAATCAGGATCCAGGATCCGGAAAAGCATTGACCTCGACATCGGAGCAGTGATAGATCTGAACTGTCTCCCTCATCGGGGACGCACCTGGATCAGCAGACAGGTCAACACTGAGCTGGCCCCCGCGGGGCCGGATCCGGCTCCGCCTCATCCACAGGGAGTCTGCGCAATGTCCGAATCCACTCGCACCGTCTGGCTGAAGAACCCGCTCGCGATCCACACCGGCGACACCGCCGACGCCCGCGGCGGCCTGGTGGTCGCCGCTTCCACGATCCTCGAGGCGGTGCCCGCCGGCGGATCCCCGTCGCAGCCGGTCGACGAGGTCTACGACGCCTCGCGGCACGTGATCATCCCCGGCTTGATCAACACGCACCACCACTTCTACCAGACCCTCACCCGCGCCTGGACGCCCGTGGTCAGCGCCGAGCTGTTCCCCTGGCTGAAGGGGCTGTATGGTGTCTGGGCGGGGCTCACCCCGCGCGACCTCGAGCTCGCGACGACCGCGGCGCTCGCGGAGCTGCTGCTCTCGGGCTGCACGACTGCCGCCGACCACCACTACCTCTTCCCGAACGGGCTCGAGGAGGGCATCGACGTGCAGGTCGATGTCGTGAAGCGCCTCGGCATGCGCGCCACGCTGACCCGCGGATCCATGTCGCTGGGCGAGAAGGACGGAGGGCTGCCGCCGCAGAGCACCGTGCAGGACGCCGACGTCATCCTCGCCGACAGCGAGCGCCTCGTCGGCGCGTATCACGAGCGCGGCGACGGCGCCTTCGTGCAGATCGGTCTCGCGCCATGCTCTCCGTTCTCGGTCACCACGGGCGTGATGCGCGACACCGCCGCCCTCGCCGAGCGCCTCGACGTGCGCCTGCACACCCACCTCGCCGAGACGATCGACGAGGAGGACTTCTGCCGCGAGACCTTCGGGCTGCGCACGGTCGACTACCTCGAGAGCGTCGGCTGGCTCTCCGACCGCACCTGGCTCGCCCACGGCATCCACTTCGACGACGCCGAGATCGCGCGCCTGGGCGCGGCCGGCACCGCCGTCTCGCACTGCGCCACCTCGAACATGCGGCTCGCCTCGGGCATCGCACGGGCGGTCGAGCTCGAGGCAGCGGGCGTGCCGGTCGGCCTGGGCGTGGACGGATCCGCGTCGAACGACGGCTCCAACATGATGATGGAGGTGCGCCAGGCCCTGTACCTGCAGCGCCTGCGCTACGGCGCCGCCGCCGTCACGCCCGAACACGCCCTGAACTGGGCGACGCAGGGCTCGGCGCGCGCCCTCGGCCGCAACGACATCGGCATTCTGGCGCCGGGCAAGCAGGCGGATCTGGCGATGTTCACCCTCGACGAGCTGCGCTTCTCGGGCAGCCACGACCCGCTCGCCGCCCTGCTGCTGTGCGGCGCCGAGCGCGCCGACCGGGTCATGGTGGGCGGCGCCTGGCGCGTGCTCGACGGGCAGATCGTCGGCCTGGACGTGCCGCAGCTCATCGCCGAGCACAGCGCCGCGGCCCGCCGGCTGCTCGCCCGGCACGGCTGAGGCCCGGGCCGCCGCGCCCCGGGCCGCCGACCCCCTTGCTCACTGGTCGCATATTGCGGCTTCGCGAGCTCGAATGCCGCAATTCGCGACCAGTGAGCAGGTCCGGGCGCGGATCCGGGCCGAGGGCGGATCCGGGTCCGGGGCGGATCCGGGCCGGGGGCGGGATCCGGGCCGGGCACCTCAGCGTCGCGTGGTCGCCCAGTCCTCGGGACCCGTGCATCCGGCCGGGTACTCCTGCATCGGCACCGCGTCCGAGCGCCAGGCGTCGAGGGCGGGCTGGATGATCCGCCAGCACTGCTCCGCCGCGTCGCCCCGGACGGACAGCGCCACATCGCCGTCGAGGATCTCGCTGAGCACTTCGGTGTAGGCCAGCAGCGTGCCCTTGCCGAGTTCGGTGGACAGCACGTCGCGGCGCAGGGCGAACGGGTCGTCGCCGCCGTTCACGTTCAGCTCGAGCGCGATCCGGTCGGGGCCGAGCGAGAAGCGCAGCACGCCGCCGTCGGCCGGGGTTCCCGTGAGCCCGCCGGGGATGTGCCGCACCGGCCGGAACGTGACGACGATCTCGGCGCAGCGCTCGCCGAGGGCCTTGCCGCTGCGCAGCGTGAAGGGCACGCCCGCCCAGCGCGCCGTGTCGACCTCGCAGGTGATCTCGGCGAGGGTCTCGGTGTTGCGCGCCGGATCCACGCCCTCTTCGTCCGCGTAGGACGGCACGGCGCGGTCGCCGCTCGTGCCGGCGGTGTAGCGGGCGCGGCGGGTCGACGCGACCGGGTCGTCGCCGAGGATCCGAGTCGCGCGCAGGGCGGCGGCCATGGCGTCGCGCAGGTCGATCTCGTCCAGATCCGCCGGCTGCTCCATCGCGAGGATCGCGAGCACCTGCAGCAGGTGGCTCTGGATCATGTCGACCAGCGCCCCGGCCTTGTCGTAGTAGCGGGCCCGATTCTCCAGGGCCAGCGACTCGTCGTAGCGCACCAGAACGGACTGCACGTGATCCGCCGACCAGACCGGCTCGACCAGCCGGTTCGCGAAGCGCACGCCCATGACGTTGAGGATCGTGGAGCGGCCCAGGAAGTGATCGACGCGGAAGACCTGGTTCTCCGGCACGATCCGGGTGACCAGAGCGTTGAGAGCGGCGGCGCTCTGCTCGTCATGACCGAACGGCTTCTCCAGCGCCAGGACCGTGCCCGCGGGCAAGGGGATGTCGACGAGCTTCTCGCACGCGGCCTCGGCCACGGCGGGCGGGAGCGCGAAATAGATCACGAGCGAGCCCTCGGTGCCCGCGATGAGCCCCGCCAGCGAATCGCGGTCGGTGACGTCGGCCTTGACGTAGGTGGTTCCGGCGATCCGCGGCAGCTGATCCGTGCCGTCGACCGTGGCGAACGCGGTGCGCACGGCCTCCTGCCAGCGCTCATCGGACCAGTCGTCGGATCCGGCGCCGCGGAGCACCAGAGCGCGGTCGGGCTGGCGTTTCAGGAGCTGCGCGATCGCGGGCAGCAGCAACCGGGAGGTGAGGTCGCCGGAAGCGCCGAGGATGAGCAGCGTCGTCGGGGTGGTCATAGCCCCCACGATAGGCCGCGCCGCGCCCTTCCGGCGGTGAGCCGGTCGCACGCCCCGGATCCTGTGCCTCGCAACAATCGAGTCGTCCCCCTGAGCACGGCCTATAGCTCGTGCTCAGGGAGACGACTCGAATGGGGGAGGGGGAGAAACGCATGTGCGAGACTGCGGCCATGGGTGAGGGTGACGTGCCGGCCGTGCCGATCGAGGACTACGCGCTGCTCAGCGACGGGCGCACCGCCGCGCTCGTGTCGCGAGCTGGCAGCATCGACTGGCTCTGCGCGCCGCGCCTCGACTCCGCGTCGCTGTTCGGCGCCCTGCTCGGCGGGGTCGAGCAGGGGCACTGGAGTCTGCGCCCGGCGCATCCTGACGCGACCGCGACGCGGCACTACGACGGCGACACGTTCTGCCTCGTGACCCGGTGGTCCACCGCCGACGGCGTCGCCGAGGTGACCGAGTGGATGCCGATCCTGTTTCCCAAGGATGCGGGGTCGCTCGAGGGAGCGCGGGCCGCGCTGGGTGCAGATCGCACCGACATCATCCGGCGGATCACGGGCATCACCGGGCAAGTGAGGTTCGTGCAGCAGCTGCGCCTGCGGTTCGACTACGCCAGGGCGCTGCCGTGGGTGCGCCAGACCGGCAGCCCGGAATCCCCGGAGCTGACCGCGACCGCCGGCCCCGACGCCGTCGTGGTGCGCGGCGCCGCGCTGCAGCCGCACGGGCACAGTCACGTCGGCACGGTCGAGGTTGCCGCGGGTGAGAGCGTGGACCTGGCTCTCACCTGGTTCCCGTCATACCGCCGGGCTCCGGCGCCGCTCGACGCGGAGGCCGCGGAGCGGGCTACCCGGGCGTGGTGGCAGGACTGGGCCGACGGGATCGCCCACGAGGGTCCGCACGAGGACGACGTGCGGCGCTCGCTGCTGATCCTGCGCGCGCTCACGAACCGCGAGACCGGCGGCATCGCGGCCGCGGCGACGACGTCGCTGCCCGAGGACTTCGGCGGTGCGCGCAACTGGGACTACCGCTACGTCTGGCTGCGCGACGCGGCGCTCACGCTCGAGGCGCTGCTCGCGCACGGTCTGGCGGACGAAGCGCGCGCGTGGCGCGACTGGCTGCTGCGGGCGGTCGCGGGGGATCCGGCCGATCTGCAGATCATGTACGGACTGGCGGGGGAGCGAGATCTGCACGAGCGCGAGATGCGCTCTCTGCCCGGCTACGCCGGATCCGCTCCGGTGCGGGTGGGCAACGCCGCGGCGGAGCAGTTCCAGGCGGACGTCGTCGGCGAGGTGATGATGACGCTCGCCGCCGCGCGCCGGGCGGGCCTCGACGACTCCGCGCGCTCCTGGTCGCTGCAGCGGGTGCTGCTGCGGCACGCCGAGCAGCGATTGGACCGGCCGGACAACGGCATGTGGGAGATCCGCGGGGATCCGCAGTTCTTCACCCACTCCCGGGTGATGCTGTGGGCGGCGTTCGACCGCGGGGTGCGCGCGGTCGAGGAGGACGGCGAGCACGGCGAGGTGGATCGCTGGCGGGAGGTGCGCGACCGGCTACGCGCCGAGATCGACGCACACGGCGTGCGTGGCGGATGCTTCGTGCAGCACCGCGAGACGGACGAGGTCGACGCGTCGCTGCTGCTCATCCCGCGCACGGGGTACTGCGCGCCCGACGACCCTCGGATGCTGGCGACCGTGGAGCGGATCGAGGAGACCCTGATCCACGGCGGGCTGGTGAACCGCTACCGCACCGGGTCGGGCGTGGACGGTCTGCCTGGCGGTGAGCACACGTTCCTCGCGTGCTCGTTCTGGCTCGTGGAGCAGTATGCGGTCACCGGGCGCATGGCCGAGGCGCGGGAGCTCATGGACCGGCTGTGCGCGCTGCGCAACGACGTCGGCATGCTGAGCGAGGAGTACGACCCGGTGGGGCATCGGCACGTCGGGAACACACCGCAGGCGTTCTCGCACCTGTCGCTCGTGCGGGCCGCCGACGCGCTCGCCGCGGGGTTGCACAGCGAGCGCTGAATTCGGCCGGCTCGAGTTCGTGTCGGGGTGCAGCGCCGGATCCCGAGATCAGGACGAATGACCGAGATCAGGCGGATATCGGCGGATCCGACCTGATCTCGGTCACATCTCCTGTTCTTGGCGTGCGCCGCACCCGGGAGGCCCTGTTCTCAGGATGCGTCGATCCCGGGAGAGGCCCTGGCGGCGCCGACGCGGTGAGGATCCGATCACGCAGAACGCCCTCCCCGCGTGCAGGCGGAGAGGGCGTTCGGATCCGGTCGGATCAGTCGTTGACGAGCAGCGTCTCGGCGATCGGACGGCGGGTGCGCGGCGCGTTCTCGCGCTGCTGCAGCTCCTCCGACGCGGTGCGGATGTCGCCCAGCTCGCCGACGGCCATGACCGAGATCGGGGTGAAGTCGCTGCTCAGGTCGAACGCGGCCGCGATGGCGTCGCGGTCGAAGCCGCCCATCTGGTGGGTGGACAGGCCGTTGGCGTGCGCCTGCACGGTGAAGTGCGCGGCTGCCTGGCCGGTGTCGTACAGGGCCCAGGTCATGGGCTCCCCGTCGCGGGTGGTCTCGGCGACGAACACCACGAGTGCCGCAGCGTCAGGGGCCCAGCCGCTGTTGAAGCCGGCCAGGGTGGCCACGATCTTCGCGTGCGCCTCGGAACCGCGGCGCGCTACGATCGCGCGCCAGGGCTGGAAGTTCACGGCGGTCGGCGCCCAGCGGGCGGCCTCGAGTGCGCTGGCCAGTGCGGCCTCGTCGATGGCGGAGGTGGCGTCGAAGATACGGGTGCTCCAGCGCTCGGCGAGGACGTCGAGGATCGGGGCGTCGGTGACCGCGGTGCGGTCGATGGCGGGCGTGCTCATGGTGATGAGGCCTTTCGGATCGGGTCGTGTGCTGCCGGACCTCATCGTCCGTACAACAGGGGTTAACGATCCATGCACGTGAATATTCCGAGCGGGTTCGGATCCGTTCGGAGAGCGCCAGCCCCGAACCCGAACCCGGATCCGCGGATCGCGCCCTCCACGACCGCGAGACTGCATCTTTGTCTCGAGACTRCAGTCCATTCATGCAGTCTCGAGACAAAGATGCAGTCTCGCGGGTAGGTAGACCGGAACCCGCCGAGGCAGGACTCGCCGAGGCGCGACCCGGATCCGGTCAGCCCTTCAGCGCCTCCGACAGCTTGACCCTGCCGCCCATGCGCAGCAGCGAGTTCTCGTAGATCTTCGCTGCGACGAGGATCGCGGCCACGCAGGCGACGAGCAGGATCACCAGCGACAGGAGCGGCTCCCACCACTGCGCATCGCCGACGAACAGCCGTACCGGCATCGCGACCGGGGCGGAGAACGGGATGTAGGACAGGATCGTCATCACGACCGGGTTGTCGTTGAAGATGATCGTGAGGATGTACGGCGCCATCACCAGCATCGTGATCGGCATCGTGGTGGATCCGATGTCCTCCTGACGTGACACCAGGGCAGCGGCGGCGGCGAACAACGAGGCCAGCAGCACGAACCCGAACAGGAAGAACACGGCGAACCACACGAGCGGCGCTCCGAGCCCCTCCAAGACGGTGTTCTGCCCGGTGACGATGAGCCCGACCATCGCGATCGCGGCGAGAGCGAGGATCTGCGCCATCGCCAGCACCGTGTTGCCGAGGACCTTGCCGGCCAGCAGCACCCGCGCGGGGATCGCCGCGAGCAGCAGCTCGACCACGCGTGTGGACTTCTCCTCGACCACGCTCTGCGCCATGGTCATTCCGAACGTGGACGCCGCCATGAGGAACACGACGCCGAAGCCGATCGCGACGAGGTACCGCAGCAGCGGATTGGTCGTGTCCGGTTCGAGGATCGTGACCTTGGGCGTCTTCGCGAGCAGGCCCTGCAGGCTGTTCGGCGCGCTCTTGAGCGCCACGATCTCGTAGCCGAACGCGGTGTCGCCGGGCGCCGGGATCAGGGCGGCCTCGACCTTCCCTTCGCGGACCAGCTTCTCCGCAGCGGTGGGGTCGGCGACCTCCGTCGGCGCCAGACCGGCCACGCCCTGCACGGCCTGGGCGGTCTCGGCGGTCACCGCGATCTTGGTCTCCGAGGTGTTCTTGCTCATGAATCCGCCGATGAGCACGCCGGCGAGGGCGATGAGCAGCAGGATCCCCGTGGAGATCAGGAAGGCCTTGCTGCGCAGCTTGGATCCGATCTCGCGCTCGGCGACGAGGAAGATGCCGCTCGAGACGGAGAGCGCGCCGTTCTGCGGGGTCGCGGTGCTCACTGGATGACCTCCTTGAAGATCTGGGCGAGGGTGGGGTGCTGCGGGGAGAAGGAGTGCACGACGCCGTGGCCGAGCGCGGTGCGCAGCACGCGCTGGGCGTCCTCCGGGGTGTCGGCGTCGAAGACGGCGGTGCCGCGTTCGAAGTCGACGACGGTGATGCCGGGCTCGGAGCGGATCCAGCCCGCATCTGCGTCGGAGACCAGTTCGTAGCGCGGGGCGGAGTGCTGCGCGCGCAGCTGCTCGCGGGAGCCGGCGGCCCGGATCGTGCCACCCGCGATGATGACGAGGTCGTCGCAGAGTCGCTCCACGACGTCGAGCTGGTGCGAGGAGAACAGGATCGACGCGCCCTGCGCGGCCCTGGCCTGCAGCACTCCGGCCACGACGTCGACGGCGAGCGGATCCAGTCCCGAGAACGGCTCGTCGAGGATGAGCACCTCGGGGTCGTGCACCAGGGCGGCGGCGATCTGGGCGCGCTGCTGGTTGCCGAGCGAGAGCGACTCGATGGTGTCGTGCAGCCGTTCGCCGAGGCCGAGCTCGGTCAGCAGCGCCTCGCCGCGGGCGGTCGCCTCGGACTTGCCGAATCCGTGCAGCCGCGCGAGGTACGCGACCTGCTCGAGCACCTTCATCTTCGGATACAGGCCGCGTTCCTCGGGCATGTATCCGAAACGGCGGCGGTCGGCGGCCGCGACGTCGTGCCCGCCCAGGCGCACCGTGCCGCCGTCGGCGCCGAGCACACCCAGCACGATCCGCATCGTGGTGGTCTTGCCGGCGCCGTTGCCGCCGACGAAGCCCGTGAGCCGGCCGGGTTCGACGCGGAACGAGACGTCGTCGAGCACGCGCCGGGCGCCGTAGCTCTTGGTGAGGCCATCGAGTTCGAGCAGCCCCGTGGTCGTGGTGCGGGTGAGCACTGTGGTCATGAGAGCAACGCTAATGAGCCATGCCGGGCGCGGACATCCCCCCTGCGGCGGATCCGGCGGCGTCCTTCGCGGGACGGACGTGCGCTCAGCGCCGCCCGAGGTGCAGGACGCCGCGCACGAGCAGGCCGGCGAGCAGGGCCCAGAACGCGGCGCTGACGCCCCAGAACGCCATGCCGCTGGCGGCGACGAGGAACGTCACCACAGCCGGGGTGCGCTCGCCGGGATCGTCGATCGCCTGCTGCACGGCGGATCCGAACGCGCCGAAGAGAGCAAGCCCGGCGACGGCCGGGATCACGGCGACCGGGGCGAGCACCACGAGCGCCGCGAATGCGGCCGAGCATCCGCCCAGCACCAGGTACGACACCCCGGTCGAGACCCCGGCGATCCAGCGGCGCTTCGGATCCGGCTCCGCGTCGGGTGCGGCGGCGAGGGCGGCGCTGATGGCGGCGAGGTTGATCGCGTGGCCGCCCGCGGGGGCGCCGAGCGCGCTCCCGATGCCTGTCACCAGCATCGCGGGGCGCCATGGCACGGCATAGCCGAAGCTGCGCATCACCGCGACGCCGGGTACGTTCTGCGACGCCATCGTCACGATGAACAGCGGCAGCGCGATGCCGACCAGCGCCCCGACGGTGAAGGTCGGCATCGTCAGCTCGACGTGCGGCAGCAGGGAGATCGGATCCAGGACCGCGCCCGCGCCCGTCCCGGTCCCCGCGCCCGTCGAAGGACCGCCTGTCACGATCCCCACGACGATCACGACGGTCGCCGTGAGGAAGGCCAGCGGTACCGCCCACCGGGGGGCGAGCCGGGCGAACACCAGCCACGTCAGCACGACCGGGACCACGCCCCACGGGTTCTTCCCGAGACCGACGATCGGGGCCAGGCACAGCGGCAGCAGCACGCCGGCCAGCATCGCCTGCGCGATCGACGGCGGGATCGCGGCGATGAGGGATCCGAGTTGCGGGACGAGCGCCGTGAGCAGGATCAGACCGGCCACGATGAGGAAGGCGCCGACCGCCGCCGGCCACCCTCGCTCGATCGAGCCGGAGGCGGCGAGCAGCGCCGCGCCCGGGGTCGACCACGCCGCGGTGATCGGCATGCGGTACCGCCAGGCCAGCACGATGCAGGCGATGCCCATGGTGAGACAGAGGGCGAGCAGCCCGCTCGCGGCCTGGGCATGGGTCGCTCCGACGGCGGCGAGGCCGGTGAGCACGACCGCGAAGGAACTCGTGAATCCGACGAGCGCCGTGACGACCCCGGCCATGATCGGCCGGGACGAGGACGGGCGGGGGATCGGCGGGCTCGAGGTTTCGGGCATGGGGAGAGGCTAGCGGGGTGCGCGGGTGCACCGAGCGCACGGGTGTTGGCGGAGCGACGAGCGGACGGAGCGTTGGCGGAGCGACGGGTGGAGCGGGCCGACACCTCGCGGCGGTCTGCGGGTCTCAACTCCGGAGGACGTTTGCAACTCCGCAGGACGAAGCTCGCGGGATCCTCCTGCAGAGTTGCAAACGTCCTGTGAAATGGGGCGAGGATCCCGAGCGGGCCGGTACCCGGCGTGATGCTTTACGCCAGCCCGAGCCGATGCGCCAGCACCACGGCCTGGACCCGGTCGCGGGCGCCCAGCTTCTGCAGGATCCGCGACACGTGCGTCTTCACGGTCGCCTCGCCGATGAACAGCTCCGCGGCGATCTCGGCGTTGCTCCAGGCCTCGGCGACGAGGCGCAGCACCTCGGCCTCGCGCTCGGTGAGCGGCTCGGGCAGTTCGGCGCTGGGCAGGGCGGCGGATCCGGTCATCGTGATCGCGGGCGTCTCGAGGGCGGGCCGGACCGCTGCGGACTGCGCCGCGAACCGCTGCAGCACCCGGCGGGTGACCTCGGGCGCGAGCATGCCGTCCCCAGCGGCGAGAGCGCGCACGGCGGCGACGAGCTCCTCCGGCCCGGCGTTCTTGAGCAGGAACCCGCTGGCTCCGGCGTCCAGCGCGTCGAACAGGTAGTCGTCGCGGTCGAAGGTCGTCACGATCGCGATCGACGAGCGGATCCGCCCGTCCGCCGTGATCCGCCGGGTCGCCTCGAGCCCGTCCATGTCGGGCATCTGCACGTCCATCGTGATCACGTCGGGCAGCAGGGAGCCGGCGAGGTCGACCGCCTCGGATCCGGTGCCGGCCTCTCCGACGACCTCGATGTCGGGCTGCAGGTCGAGGATCGTGCGGAACCCCGCACGCAGCATGGCGTGGTCGTCGACGATCAGCACGCGGATCGGGGCGCTCACGAAGACTCTCCGCCGCGGCCCGGCGCACCGGATCCCGACTCCGCCAGGGCGCCGGCGGGCGCAGGCACGGGGCCGGGGCCGGGCGCGCCCACGGGCAGCGTCGCGCGCACGCGGAATCCGCCGGTCGGCCGCGGCACGAGCTCGATCGATCCGCCGGATGCCGTCGCACGCTCCCGCATGCCGAGTTGGCCCAGGCCGGGCCGCAGTCCGGTGACGAGCCGCCCCGTGTTCACGACCTCGAGCTCGACAGCTCCCGGCTCGTAGCGGATCCGCACATCCGCCTCGGCGTCGGGGCCGGCATGGCGGCGGGCGTTCGTGAGCGACTCCTGGGCGATCCGGTAGAGGTTCACCGCGGTCAGGCGCGGCACCGGCGCGGCCTCGCCGATCACCTGCAGCCGCGTGGGCAGGCCCGCCGCCGTCGACGCTGCCGCGAGCTCGGCGATGTCGTCGACACCGACCGTCGAGGATCCGTCGTCGCTGTCGCCGGGCGCCCGCAGCGTGTCGAGCAGCTGGTGGAAGTCGCGGATGGCGTCGCGCGCGGCGGTCTCGATGCCGGCGACGATCGCCGTCGCCGCCTGCGGATCCTGCGGGATCATCATGCGCGCCGCTCCCGCCTGCACGCCCATGACCGAGACGTGGTGCGCCACCACGTCGTGCAGCTCCCGGGCGATGCGCACACGGTCCAGCGCCACCGCCTGAGCTGCGCTGAGCTCGCGCTCGCGCTCGAGCTCGGCCGTGCGCTGCTCGAGGGCGGCTCGCTGCCGGGCGGCGCTCCAGCTGCGCTCGCCGAAGTAGTAGGCGCCGCCGAAGTACAGCACGTTCAGCAGCACCTGCAGCATGAGGAACGCCACGAGCGGGGAGAACATCCCGGCCACGACGTCCGCCTTGTGCGCCTGATCGATCGCCTGCCGGTACATCTCGATCACGAGCCAGACGGCCATCACGCCGATGATCCCGGTGCGCACCAGGAACGCACTGCGGCGCGTGTTCATCCAGGCGCCGACCGTGTAGAGGCTGATGAACATCGCGATGTTGCCGGCGTAGATCTCGGGGACCTTCAGCGAGGTCGCCACCACGAAGGCGAGCGAGACGACGATCGCGACCGCGGCCGGCCACCGGCGCCGCACCGCGAGCGCCGCGGAGATGACGATGACGTACGGCATGGCCGTCCACAGCTCGGCCTGGTCCGCGCCGTAGACCTTCGCGATCGAGGAGAGCCCGGCGCTGAGGATCCCTCCCACGAGCATGACGCCGGCCAGGAGCACGTCCTGCCGCAGTTCGCGCGGGGTCGGGGTGCGGGTGAACGGCGGCATCCCTCCACCGTAGGGCGGGCCCCGGCCGGAGAGCATCCCCCGTACGGCGGATCCGGCTCGATGCGACCCCGTACGGCGGATCCGCGGATGCGAGACTGGAACGTGACCTCGCCCTCGCCGGTACCGCCGCGCCCGCGCCTCGCCCCGCTGTATCTCGCGGGATTCACCACCGCCTTCGGCGCGCACGGGATCGCGGCTGCTCTGGGGGCGGAGACCGAGGACATCGGCTGGACCCTCCTCGCATTCGCCTTCACGCTCGCGCTGTACGACCTCGCCGAGGTGCTGCTCAAACCCGTGTTCGGCGCGCTCAGCGACAGGATCGGGGTGCGACCCGTCATCGTCGCAGGGCTGCTCGCGTTCGCCGTGTTCTCCGTGGTCGGCGCGCTCGTGCCCGGCACCGTCGGGCTCATCGTGGCGAGGTTCGGGCAGGGTGCGGCGGCCTCGGCGTTCTCTCCGGCGTCGTCGGCCGCGGTCGCGCGGCTCGCAGACGACGCCTCCCGCGGTCGCTACTTCGGACGCTACGGATCCTAGAAGAGTCTCGGCTATGCGCTGGGCCCGCTGCTGGGTGCGGGGCTCGTCGTCTGGGCGGGCCTGCCCGCGCTGTTCTGGGCGCTCGCCGCGGTCGCCCTGGTCGCGGCCGCGTGGGTGCGGTTCGGCGTGCCGGCGGTGTCGGTGCTGCCCCGAAAGCGCGTGACCCTCGCGGATCTCGCGCGCGAGGTCACCGCACGCGGGTTCCTGGTGCCGACCCTCGTGCTCGCGGCGGCGACAGGCGGCCTCGCGGTCGCGGTCGGGTTCCTCCCCCTGCTCGGCCGCGAGACCGGCATCGGCACGGCCGGCAGCATGGCGCTCGTCACCGTGCTGGCCGTCGTCAGCAGTGTCGTGCAGCCGCTGGCGGGATCCCTGCACGACCGCGGACGGCTTCCGGTGCGTTCCGGCGCGGTCGGCGGGCTCGCGCTGCTGGCGGCCGGGATCCTGGTCGCCGGACTGTGGCCGCTGCTGCCGACGCTCGTCGTCGCGGCTGTGCTCATCGGCGCGGGTGTGGGGCTGGCGACGCCGCTCGCGTTCTCGCACCTGGCCGCCACCACGCCGTCGGACCGGATGGGGCGCACGATGGGCTCCGCGGAGCTCGGCCGCGAACTCGGCGACGCGGGCGGACCCCTCGTCGCCGGTGCCGTGGCGACCGCGACGCTCCCCGGCGTCGGCCTCGTCGTCGTGGCTGGGCTGACGGTGGGCGCGGGGATCCTCGCCGCTCTCGGGTTCCGCCGCCCGCCCGCCGGGAGCTGACCACGACCTTACTTGCTCTTGACAAGCGAACTTGCAAAAAGCAAGCTGGTCACATCGGACCCGATCCGGGATCCGCCGACAGAGGAGTCATCGTGACGAACGTCTTCATCAGCCTGCCCACGTCCGACCTCGAGCGCGCGAAGGCCTTCTACGGCGCGCTCGGCTGCGAGTTCCGTCCGGACTTCTCGGACGAGAACGGCACGTGTTTCGCGTGGGACGACAACGTCTTCCTCATGCTCATCACACGCGAGTTCTTCGCGACTTTCACGGACAAGCCGATCGTGGATCCGCACACCGCGGTGCAGCTCTCGATCAACTTCTCCCGTGACTCGCGCGAGGACGTGGATGCGATGGTCGCGAAGGGCGTCGCTGCGGGCGGCACCGAGCCGCAGCCCGCGCAGGACTACGGCTTCATGTACATGCGCGATCTGAACGACCCCGACGGCAATGCCCTCGGCTTCCTGTACTCGGTGCCGGAGGACGCCCGGCAGGATGCCGACGCGCAGCCGGCGACCCAGAACGCCGGGGTCTGATGCGGGGCGGGCGCTGACATGGCCGCACGCAGCTACGGCCAGTACTGCGGGGTCACCACCGCCGTCGAGCTGATCGGCGAGCGGTGGGCGCTGCTCATCGTGCGCGATCTGCTCGTCGGCCCGCGCCGCTACACGGACCTGAAGCAGGGGCTGCCGCGGATTCCGACGAACATCCTGTCCACCCGGCTCAAGGAGCTGCAGGAGGGCGGGGTCGTGCGCCGGGTGCCGCTGCACGGCTGCGGGCTCGTGTACGAGCTCACGCCATACGGTCGGGCGCTCGAACCGGTGGTGCTCGCGCTCGGGCGCTGGGGCTTCCAGACGATGGGCGATCCCGGCGAGGGCGACGTCGTCACGGCTGACTCGCTCACCATGGCGCTGCGAACCGCGTTCCGCGCGGACCGCGCAAAGGACCTCGATGTCGAGCTGCACGTCGGAGACGTCGCGCTGCGTGCGGTGGTCCGCGGAGGGGAGCTCTCGGTCGCGCAGATCGCCCCGTCCGCGCCGCCCGTGGGCGGCGTGCTTCCGCCGGGCGACCCCGAGGCCGTCCTCGTCGCCGGCCCGGGCATCCGGCACCTCATCGGCGGCGAGGTCACGCCGCACGAGGCGATCGCGCAGGATCTGGTCGCCGTCGTGCGCGGCGAGGAGCGGATCCTGGGCGTTTTCGCGCAGACCTTCCACATCGACCGGCTCGCGGCGTAGCGTCGCCGTGGGGTAGGACACCGCCCGCATCTCACCGCGAGACTGCACGGCGATGCAGTCTCGCGAACGGCGGCGGCACCGAAATGACGAACGACCGAACCGGATCCGGGATCCAGGAGGAGCAGACATCATGACCGGACGCATCATCATCGACCTGTTCACGACCGTCGACGGCGTCGCCCAGGCGCCGGGCGGCCCCGAGGAGGACACCAGCGACGGCTTCCGTTTCGGGGGCTGGCAGGCCACGCTGCCCAGCGAGGCCGTCATGCGCAGCGTGACCCAGGGCATGGAGACCCTCGACGCGCTGCTGCTCGGGCGCCGCACGTACGACATCTTCGCCGGCTATTGGCCGGAGCACACCACGGGCCCCGAGGGCTTCATCGGGCAGCTCTTCAATCGCGTGCCCAAGTACGTGGCGTCGCGCGACGCCGACATCGAACTCGACTGGGAGGGCAGCAGCCGGGTCGGCGCCGATCTTGCGGCCGAGATCGCGGCGCTGCGCGAGAAGCACCAGGACGTGCACGTGATCGGCAGTGTCGACTTCGTGCAGACCCTGCTCGCGGAGCAGCTCTACGACGAGCTGCAGTTGTGGGTGTACCCGATCGTGCTCGGCCAGGGCAAGAAGGTGTTCCCCGATGGGGCGACCCCGCACAATCTGCGCCTCGTGCACGCCGAGTCGGGCGACGGCGGCACACTGCTGCTGCGCTACGCGCCGCTGCCCGGGGAGCCCACCACCGGCACGATGTGAGCCCGCGAGACCGCGTGTCGCATTCGTGACCGGAATATCGCGGATCCGTCTTTCCGGGAGTCGGTCGCGAAACTACAGTCATCCGTAACGCGTGGGGACGTTGACCCGAACACCCGCACTCTGGGGAGTGCGGGTGTTCCCATGTGCGGATCCGACCACCGGAATTGCCTCTTTCCTGAGAGAACCCTGTGACGATAGATTGCATCGACGCCTGGTTCTTCAGGCTCCGGCCGCGCCCGACGAAGGGCAACGGTCGCTGATCCGAGGGGGACCAGGATGACTGCACGTATGCCCGGACACCGACGCTGGAAGAGCGTGCTGACGGCACTGCTCGCTGCGGGGCTGATGTTCACCGGCGTCGGGGCGGCGAGCGCCGCACCCGCGGCCGGCACCGGCACGATCAGCGGGACCGTGACGCGAGCGGCGGATGGGCTCCCCGCCGCGGGCGTCCACGTCGACGTGTCGGGTGCCAACGGCTACTTCTTCACTTCGACCGACGACACGGGCGCCTACCAGATTCCGAATGCCAAGCCGGGGCAGTACTCCGTTCGGTTCAGCGACCCCTACCAGGAACTCGCCACCCAGTGGTGGGACGGCGCAGCGAGCGCGCAGGACGCGACGCCGATCACGGTCGCCGACGGTTCCGAGGTCACCGGCATCGACGCACAGCTGGCCGCGACCGTGTCCATCCGCGGTTCCGTGCTCATCGACGGCTCGACGGATCTGCGCGGGCACTCCTCGAGCCTTGCGGTAGTCGCGGAGGCGGACGGTCATTTCGTCGGGATGACGTATGTCCACGCCGACGGCACGTACGGCCTCAAGATCGCTCCCGGCACCTACACGGTGAAGGTCGAAGGCACGGAAGGCTTCGCCTGGGCCGTCGCACCGCAGTACTACTCGCACGCGGACTCCGCGGCAGACGCGACTCCGGTCGTCGTCTCCGGTGCCGGCGACACTACGGGCATCGACTTCGACCTGTCCTCGCTCACCGCCGATGTCGCGCTGTCATCCGGGACGGCCCATCCAGGCGATGCGGTCCATGTGACGGCGTCCGGTTTCGCCCACGGTGAGCCGGTCCAGATCGAACTGCACTCCACGCCTGTCGTGCTTGCGTCGGTCACCGCCGGTGCCGACGGCACCATCGACACCACTGTCACGATTCCGGCGGACGTCGCGGCAGGCGATCACCAGATCGTGCTCGTGGGAGCGATGTCGACGCTCTCCGGCGGCGCACCCCTCACGGTGACGGCAGCTCCCGCCCCAGGCGGATCGGACGGGTCCGGTTCCGGGAGCGGCTCTGCCGGAACCGGGTCTGACTCGTCGGGTTCCACAGAGACCGGCGCGCAGCTCGCTGCGACCGGTAAGGACGTGCCTGTCGGCATCGTGGGCCTGGGAGTGCTGCTGCTGGTGGCCGGTGCTGCGCTGATGCGGATCCGTCGCCGTCAGCAGGCCTGAACGGCCGGTGCGGGATTCGCGGCACGTCGAATCCCGCACCGCCAGAAAAGTGGCGGGTGAGGCATGTCGACACCGCAAGGTGCTGAGCTGAGCCAAGCCGATCACTACCGCACCCCGGAGCAGGGTCCGAATCGCGACAGGACGCCGTGGCTTCGCGTCGCAGCGGTGATGGTCGCCTGGGTCGCGGCGCAGGAACTGACCCCATCGCTCTCCGCGTTCGGTGGTGGGATCGTGCAACCACAGGTGCTGCTGGTGCAGGGGTGCATCGCGGCGGCGATCGCGCTCCTTCTGACGCTCTCCTACCCCGACGATGTCCGGGCGCTGTTCGCGTACTCTCGGGCGACGTGGTTGTATCTGCTCGTCCCGGTTGCCGTCGTGGTGTACGTCGTCCGCGTCGGTTCGGCCGCCGATATCCTCGAGCCGTTGTGGTGGACGGCAGTAGCGGTGGTGTGGCGCTGGTTCCTTTTCGGGATCCTGCAACGCCGGCTGAGCGAGTGGTTCTCCTCGACGACGGTCATCCTGACGAGTGCGGCACTGTTCGGATCCTGGATGATCTTCGGCGTTGTCGGGCCTACGGTGTCGGAGATCTTCCGATTCCCCCTCGCAGTGCTCGTCGCGACACTGCTGGGTGCGGTGACGGCCATCATCCCCTCGTCCATCATGCTCACTCAGAAGAACGTGCACGCGCTCGTCGCGCTGAACCTCGTCGCTTCAACGCTCGTCGTGTGAAGTGCGGACGCCTTGGTCGGCGTGCCATCAGGGAACTCGAGCACAAGATAGGGTCCCGTGAGGCTTGGCAAGTAAGGAGCCGAGACAAGGCCGATTCAAAACGATGACACCCGACCCCTTCGCCGGCACATGGGGAGTTCTCCCCGTCGCGTCGATCCGGAAGGGTCAGTAGCCTCGAGAGCACAGGAGCTTCCGGGGGGAACATGAGTGCGGAGAAAGTCGTCATCGACTACGACCTGTTGGACGGTGTGCGCACGTCGATCACGACGATCATCTCCGAGCTGAAGGACGCGCCGGAGCGCAGCCACGACGCGGCGGGCGCGATCGATCAGCCGTTCGAGCAGGCGCAGCTGCAGGCGCTGGCTGCGGGCTTCCGTGGATCCTGGGAGCCCAAGCGTGAGGAACTGATCGAGGCTCTCGAGCAGGTCTCGAAGCGCATCGGCGACGTCATCGACTCCTACATCGGGTTGGATCGGTGGTTCTGATGGGCGGCAAGGTCGAAGCGGGCACGGCAGGCGTCACCATCGGGGGACAGCAGATCCGCACCCTCGTGGGCGAACCCGACGTGGTGCACAAGACGGGGCAGAAGATGGCCGACTACGGCCACCTGATGACGCAGGCCGCCGCGCAGCTGCAGGCGATCCGAGACGCGGAGATGGCGGAGTGGCGCTTCGCCGGCGAAGCCGCCGACACGCTGCGGACGCACGTCGCCGACGCCGCGCAGATGCTCTCCGTCGCCAGCGCGCTCTACGCACCGGTCGGGCAGGCGCTGGTCGACTATGGCGCGTGGACGGCCGATCTGCAGGACCGGCTCAACGATCTGGCCCGACAGTGCCAGGAGCGGTGGACGAAGCACCAGGTGCTGAGCTCCGTGCTCGACGGCACGCCGGCTCCTCTCGGCGGAGACCCGGACTTCGATCGGAAGCAGCAGGAGCGCACGCAGGCCGAGACCGCGGTCGTGGACGCGGAGAATGACTGGTCCTCCCACGCGATCCGCTGGAACAACGGCTACGTCGCGTGGCTGGCGCAGTACAAGCAGGCCGTGCAGAAGCTGTCCGACCCGCACCTCGAGTCGGTCCGCAAAGGCGACCTGTCGTCGGGCGCTCCGCTCGCCCTGTTCCCGAACGGCAAGCCGAACCCGGACGACGTCCGTCAGGGGAGGATCGGGGACTGCTATCTGCTGTCGGTGCTCGCCGGGATCGCGAAGGGGGATCCGCAGAAGATCAAGGATCTGATCACCGCCAACCCGGACGGCACGTACACGGTGCACTTCCACGACGGGGACATCACCGTTCGCGGTGATCAGCTCCCCGATGACGGTCAGCCCGATTGGGTGCGCGTGTTCGAGGGCGCCTATCAGGTGCACGAGGGCAGCTTCGAGGAGTTCGACAACGGAGGGGATCCCGCGGCCGTGATGAAGGCCATCTATGGCGGGGACGTCGACCATGGCGACCACAGGGGAGGGCTGGTGGATTGGCTGACCGGCAGCAAGGACATCGGCGACTGCGGTGAACAGATCAAGGACGCTCTCTCTCACGGACGTCCCGTCGTGGCCTCCGCTTCTGATGGTGCTCTGGGGTTCAAGGATGGCGGCCACGCCCTGACCGTGACGCGGATGTACGAGAAGGACGGCGTCAGCATCGTCGAGATCCGCAACCCTTGGGGCCAGAACCGCGAACACGAGGACGCGATCCGCGAAGCGCATGGAACGCTGCACAACCCCGACGACGGATACTTCACCATGACCATGGCGGATTTCGCCAAGGCATTCACGGCCGTGGACATCCAGAAATGATGCCGGTACGACCCGTGCGTGCCGCCGCGGTCGCCGCCGCGGTGACGCTTCTGCTGGCCGCTTGCAGCGCACACCCTCAGGAGGACGCCATGCGCACACCCACCACCCCGCCGACCTCGGCGGCCGTCTCCGACCCGAACCCTGAGGAGCCCGTCGCGGAGCTCCTCGCGCAGGCTGACCTCGTCGTCGTCGGCACCGTCGCATCCGTCGACCGTGAAGTCGCGGCGGACGAGTCGCGGCCTCACGCCGCGCAGACCGCGACTGTCGACGTGGAGCAAGTGCTGAAGGGCGATGCGCCCACCACGATCACGGTCACGAAGCCCGCGGACACGCGCTACTACCTCACTGTCGCGCCGCGGGAATCGTACGACGCCAAGTGGGCCGGAGTCTTCACGCTCAAGCGCAACGGCGACGGTGACGGCTACGTCTTGTTCGGCAACACCGGCGTGCAGGACGACGCCGGGGCGCTGCCGGCTTTCCAGCGCGTGCTCGCCGGGCAGCCCGAGCGTGTACCAGCGGCGACCGAGGCGCAGCTGAAGGACTGGGCCGCCCGGGCCGACATCATCGTGTTCGCGACCGCCCGCGGCGCATCCGATCAGGTGACGCTGCGCACGCCACGGACCGACTTCTCGACATCCGCCACCCTCACCCCGATCGAGGTGCTGAAAGGCACGATGACCGCGCCGATGCAGGTCGTGCAGGGCCCGCAGCCGGAGACGGTCGGCGGCACGTGGGCATTCCCGATCACCGAGGCCGGCGAGGACGGGGTCTATTTCATCGACACGTCCAGCGGCACCCCGACGGTCCTCAACACGACCAGGCCCAGCCAGATCAACGAGAACCGGATCCCGCGGGGCTGAGGGTCGCGAGCGGCCGCCGGTTCAGACCGCCAGCACCCGCTCCAGCACGGCCGCCACGCCGTCGGCAGCGTTCGAGGCCGTGACTTCGTCCGCGGCGGCGAGGGCCGCGGGCTCGGCGTTCGCCATCGCCACGCCGTGACCGGCCCAGCGCAGCATCTCGACGTCGTTGAGGGCGTCGCCGAACGCGAGCACCTCGTCCTGCTCGATGCCGAGCTCGGCGCACAGCAGGGCGAGACCGGAGGCCTTGGTGACGCCCTCGGCCATGACCTCGACGAACGGCGCACCGGAGAGCGTCGCCGCGAAGCCGGTCTGATCCAGAGTGCCCAGCACCGCGAAGATCTCCGCCGGAGACATCGAAGCGTGCCGGACCACGAGCTTCAGGCTCGGGGCGAGCAGCACCTCGGTCAGCGGCACGGCGCCCATCGTGCGCGGGTCGCGCTTGTGGTCGCCGAGCGCGGCGACCTCGGCGTAGCCGGCCTGAGCGACGAAGACCTCGCCGGCCTCGCGCACGCTCGCGAACAGCAGATCCGGAACCTGCGCGGCCAGCTCCCGCGCGATCCGCTGCTGCACCGGCACGGCGATCTCCGACCCGAACAGCTGCTCGTGCGTGCCTAGGTGGATGCCGTACGCCCCGTTGCCGCACAGCGCCCAGCCTGCGAAGCCGGCTTCCGCCGCGATCGCGCGCAGGCCGATCGGCTGCCGGGCGGTGACGGGGACCACCACGATCCCCGCGGCCCGCGCCGCGTCGAGCGCCGCGCGAGTGCGTGCGGTGACGTGTCCGGTGGGATCCAGCAGCGTGCCGTCGAGGTCGGTCGCGATCAGCCGGATCCGGGAACCGCTCGCTGCGCCGGTCGAGGCTGAGCGCGTTTCGTCTCGGTCGGCTGCGGTCGGTCCCTGAGCCTGTCGAAGGGCGCTCAACGACCCCGTTGCGGGCGAGCTCACGCGAAGATCATCGGCATGTCATCGTCGTCCTCGGAGGCTCCCGCGAGCTCCAGGTCCACGACCACCGGCACGTGGTCGCTGGGCTGCTCGCCCTTGCGCTCGTTGCGGTGGATCGAGGCACCCTTGACCGCGTCGGCGAAGGCCGAGGATCCGAGTACGAAATCGATCCGGATGCCCTCGTTGCGCGGAAACTTGAGCCGCTGGTAGTCCCAGTAGGTGTACCCCTCGGGCAGCAGCGGCCGCACCACGTCGTGCACGCCCGCCGACTCCAGGGCGAAGAACGCCGCGCGCTCCTCGGGGGAGACATGCGTGGACTTGCCGACGACGATGTCCGGATCCCCGTTGTCGTGGTCGAACGGGATGATGTTGAAGTCGCCGACGAGGGCGAGCGGGAGGCCGGGCGAGGCCGCGAGCTCAGCCGCGGTCGCGGTGCGCAGCGCCTCCAGCCAGTGCAGCTTGTAGGCGAGGTGCGGGTCGTCGAGCGAGCGGCCGTTCGGCACGTACAGGCTCCACACGCGGACGCCGTTGACGATCGCGCCGATCGCCCGCGCCTCCTGCGGCGCGTCCGGGCCCTCGTGACCCTTGGCGAATCCGGGCATGCCGTCGAACGCGGTGCGCACGTCGGTCATCGGCTCGCGGCTGGCGATCGCGACGCCGTTCCACTGGTTCAGGCCGTGCACCTCCACGTGGTAGCCAGCCTCCTCGAAGGGCGCGTACGGGAATTGCTCCGGCTTGCACTTGATCTCCTGCATCGCGAGCACGTCGATGTCCTCGCGCACGGCGAACTCGACGGTGCGGGCGACACGGGTGCGGATGGAGTTGACGTTCCAGGTGGCCAGGCGCATGGATCCAGCCTACGGGCGGGCGGGGACGTCGCCCGGCCCTGCCAGTGGCCCCGCACCGCATTCGGAGAGCGATGTCTGCCGTGTGACTCGACGCGGAACCGGATCCGCGTCGCTCCCGAACCCAGCGGGACGTTCGGGAACCGCAGGGATCCGGCCCGCGCCCGTTTGCGTTCCGTAGGGAACGGCTCCGGCCCGGCGACGGGCGGCGCAGGGTGGAGTCATGGTCATCGAACAGCGGTTCACGCCCTCGCAGCACGGGCATCCAGCCGGCATGGCCCGCCGGGCCCGTCCGGCCTGGGGCTACCTGTCGCGCTCGGTCAGCCGGTACGGCGTCGTGTCGAGCGAGCTCGTCATCTACTCGCCGGACGTCCCGGAGCGCGATCGGCGCTGGGCCGACGCCTCCCGGTCCTACGGTGCTGTCGCCGCCGGCGTCGCGTTGCTCGCGTGGATCGGCTTCGCGGCGGCCGGCATCTCGCCGCTGGTCGCCATCCTGGTGATCGCGGCGGTCGGGATCCTGGTGGGCGTGCTGCTCGCCCGTCGCACCCGCGCGGTGCGCCGGGGCGCGGCGCGGGTCTCCGCCTGCGGTTCCCTCCTGCTCGCCTACGGACCCGACCATGACGCCCAGCGCCGGCTCGACGCACTCGCCGAGACGATGCAGCACGCGAGCGCGTCCTACCGCGC
The DNA here is from genome assembly GCF_052115565.1 of Microbacterium sp. 2MCAF23. NCBI lineage: Bacteria > Bacillati > Actinomycetota > Actinomycetes > Micrococcales > Microbacteriaceae > Microbacterium > Microbacterium sp. 2MCAF23. The sequence continues at coordinate 141,514 of NZ_JBFRGY010000015.1, forward strand.
GGGCGAGCTGGACCCGGAGGGATTCGAGCAGATCTGGCGCGCGACGTACGCACACGCGGCGTCGTAACCCGAACGGGTCCGTTCAAAGCGCGAAAATGGCTGCATCCAGGGCATGGATGCAGCCATTTGCGCGCTTCGAAAGCGTTAGAGGGGTCAGACCCGGGCGGCCTGCTCGGCCTTCTTCTCGCGGCGGAGGCCGTGCAGCAGCGGCTCGGTGTACCCGCTCGGCTGCGCGGCGCCCTCAGTGATCAGGCGGCGGGCCGCGGTGAACGCGATGCCGGGCTGCTCACCCTCCGCGAAGGCGAGCGGCTCGTAGTTCTCGTCGCCCGCATTCTGGGCGTCCACGACGACGGCGAGCCGGCGCAGGCTGTCGTCGACCTGCTCCTCGGTGATCACGCCGTGCTGCAGCCAGTTCGCCAGCAGCTGGCTCGAGATGCGCAGCGTGGCGCGGTCCTCCATGAGGCCCACGTCGTGGATGTCCGGCACCTTCGAGACGCCGATGCCCTGGTCGATCCAGCGCACGACGTAGCCGAGGATCGACTGCACGTTGTTGTCGACCTCGGTCGCGACGACCTCGGGCGTGAGCGCAGCGGGATCCGCGAGCGGCGGCACCAGCAGCCGGTCGAGCGCCTCGGCCGAGACCGGGGGCAGCGCCGCGCGCGCGGCGAACGCGTCGACCTGGTGGTAGTGCAGCGCGTGCAGCGTGGCGGCCGTGGGCGACGGCACCCACGCCGTCGACGCGCCGGCCAGCGGGTGCGCGATCTTCTTCTGCAGCATGTCGTGCATGAGGTCGGGCTCGGCCCACATACCCTTGCCGATCTGAGCGTGGCCGGTCAGGCCGCTCGCGACGCCGATCGCGACGTTGCGGTCCTCGTAGGCCTGCATGAACGGCTGCGCCTTGATCCCGGCCTTCGGCAGGAACGGGCCCGCGTGCAGCGAGGTGTGGATCTCGTCACCGGTGCGGTCCAGGAACCCGGTGTTGATGAACACGACGCGGTCGCTCGCGGCGGCGATCGAGGCGGCGAGGTTCGCCGAGGTGCGGCGCTCCTCGTCCATGATGCCGATCTTCATCGTGTTCGTGGGCAGGCCCAGTAGCTCCTCGACGCGGCCGAACAGCTCCGCCGCGAACGCGACCTCCTCGGGGCCGTGCATTTTCGGCTTCACGATGTACATGGATCCGGTGCGCGAGTTGGTGCCCTTGTTCGCGCCCTCGAGCTCGGGAAGGGATCCGAGCGCGGTCATGATCGCGTCGAGGATGCCCTCGAAGATCTCGTCGCCGTCGCGGTCGAGCACGGCGGGGGTTCGCATGAGGTGGCCCACGTTGCGGACGAACAGCACGGCACGGCCGGGCAGGGTTACTTCGCCGCCGTCGGCGGTGCGGTACACGCGGTCCGGGTTCAGCGTGCGCGTGAAGGTGCGGCCGCCCTTGGTCACCGTCTCGGAGAGGGTGCCGTCCATGAAGCCGCGCCAGTTGCGGTAGCCGAGTGCCTTGTCGTCCCCGTCGACGGCGGCGACGGAGTCCTCCAGGTCGAGGATCGCGGTGATCGCCGACTCGAGGATGATGTCCTGCACGCCCGCGGCGTCGGTGCGGCCGATGGGGCCGGAGCGGTCGACGAGGATCTCCGCGTGCAGGCCGTTCTGCACCAGGACCACCGTGTCGGGGGCATCAGCGTCGCCGGTGTAGCCGACGAAGCGGGCCGGATCCGCCAGGCGGCGGTCGCCCGAGTCGGTCGCCACGACGAGTCCGTCGGCGTCGACGCGGTAGCCCGTGGCGTCGCGGTGCGAGCCCTCGTCCAGCGGCGTGATCTCGTCGAGCAGCTCGCGGCCGAAGGAGACCACGGCCGCGGCGCGGGCGGGGTTGAACTCCTTGCCGGGGGCGAGCTCGCCGGTGCGCTCGATCGCGTCGGTGCCGTAGAGCGCGTCGTACAGCGAGCCCCAGCGGGCGTTCGCCGCGTTCAGGGCGAAGCGGGCGTTCAGCAGCGGCACCACGAGCTGCGGGCCGGCCATCGTGGCGATCTCGGGGTCGACGTTCTCCGTGGTGACGGCGACCTGCTCCGGCACCGGGACCAGGTAGCCGATCTCGGTGAGGAAGGCGCGGTAGGCGGCAGGATCCGGCTGACCCGGGTTCTGGCGGTGGAACTCGTCGATCTGCTGCTGCAGCTCATCGCGCCGGGCGAGCAGCGCGGCGTTGCGCGGCACCAGGTCGTGGACGATCTCGTTCACGCCTGCCCAGAACGCCGTGGCGTCGCGGCCGGAATCGGCAAGCGACGCTTCAGCGAACTCGACGATCGGCGCGGCGACCGACAGGTCTGCGCGGGAGAGGTACGAGGTCATAGTTCCATTCCTTCTGTGCGGGCGCCGAGGCGCTTCAGGGTTTCCAGGGCGATCTCCGCGTCGAGCGCGGGCGGACCTCCGGCGATGCCGAGGCCGCCGACGTGGAGCTCGCCGAAAAAGATCGGCATGCCCCCGTCGATCGTGGTCATGGTGCCGCCCGTGCCGAGGGGCAGGGTCGCCGAGAGGGCCTCGGCGATCTGTCCGGTGCGGCGGCGGATCGAGGCGCTGCTCTTCGCCTTGCGCTGCGAGGTGTCGGCGCTGTGCGGCGTCGAGCCGTCGGCCATGCCGTAGGCGATGAGCGTCATGGACGGATCCGCCACCGCGGCGACCGTGGGCAGGCCGCGTTCGGCGCCGATCTCGAGGGCGAGCGCCACGGCGCGCGCGGCCGTCTCGTAGGTGATCGTGACGGTCTGTCGGTGCGTGGACATCGGCGTCTCCCTCGGCGTGATTTATCTCGATGTCGAGATTACCTTCGCAGGGAGATTATCACAATGTGAAGCTTAAGTTCCACATCTTGAAAGAAAGAGGCGGGAAATTGGTATCCCATCTGCGATGTTCACCGTTCCGACGGGTCTGCCGTGCCGACCAGGATGCCGCGCGCCAGCACGTGGAAGTGCCGGTTGAAGCCGAGCACCGCCGGGGTCTCATCCCCGTGCAGGTCGATCTCCTCGATGTCCAGGGCGTCGACGGTGATCACATAGCGGTGCACGCCCGTACCGGGAGGCGGAGCGGCGCCGATGTAGCGCTGCAGCCGGGCCTCGTTCGGCACGGTGATCGCCGGGGCGGGAAGGGATCCGGGTTCGCCGTCTCCGGCGCCCGCGGGCAGCGAGCGCACATCGGCCGGGACGTTCGCGACCGCCCAGTGCCAGAAGCCGGATCCGGTTGGGGCGTCCGGATCGTAGACCGACAGCGCGAAGCTCTTCGTGCCGGCCGGCGGCTCGCCCCACACGAGGCCGGGGGAGCGGTCGTCCCCGCCCCGGGACGCCGACCAGGCCCACACCGGCAGCGGCCCGTCCGCGTCGAAGTCGGGGCTGGACAGTTCCAGCGGCGGCACCGGCTTCAGCCGTGCGAGCGCGGCGTAGGTGTCGACGTCGAGCATGGGATCCTCCTTCGTCGCAGCGGCGTCACGCCGTCGCAGGCCCTGACATCATCGCATCCGATGATGCTCGGGTGTCAGGGCGACGTCTGCTTCCACACATTCCGCATGGAGGACGGGCGCATCCGCGACTACTCGAGTACTCGAGCGCGAAGATGCTCTACGACGTCCTCGGTGTCGAGCTAGCGCACATCGGGTTGCCCGCCGGATGGCCTGGGGACGTCTGAGGCGCGTATGCCGGTCTCGCGAAAGGGGCCGATCTGCTCCAGGGAACGGATCGGGCCCCTTCATGTCACCGAGCGAGCGCCAGCAGATCTCTGGTCTGATCGACAGTGGCGACCTCCCGGTCGAGGTCGCGCACGAGCTGCACCGTGCGGGCGACGAGCGGGTCGTTGCCGGGTGCGGGTCGTCCTTTGCCGAGGTAGAGCGTGTCCTCCATGCCAGCGCGGGCGTTGCCGCCGAGCGCGAGGCCGATAGCGGTGAGTTCGAGGTTGCTGCGGCCGATCGCGATGATCTGCCATACGCAGTCCTCGGGAAGGCGCTTCACCATCGTGATGAGGTTCTCCGCGGTCGCCGCCGCGCCGCCGCGCACGCCGAGCACGATGCTGAACTGCAGCAATTCGGGCAGCAGGCCCTCGTCGCGCAGGCGCAGGCATTCATCGATGTGACCTGTGTCGTAAATCTCGAGTTCGGGCTTGACTCCGAGGTCCAGCATGCGGCGCGCGAGGTCGCGGACGCCCGCGGGCGGGTTGAGGAACTCGCCCGTCCCGAACGTCATCGAGCACGGGTTCAGCGTGGCCATCGCAGGAGCAAGGTCGACGAGCGCCGCGCGCTCTTCGAACGGAACAGTCAGGCCGACGCCCGTGGAGAGCTGGATCAGAATCGGGCAGCGGTCTTCGATCCGCTGTACGACCTCGCGAGCTATACCCAGGTCCGCGGTCGGGCGCTCGTGCTCGTCGCGCAGGTGGACGTGTGCCACGGATGCGCCGAGGTCGTAGGCGTGACCGACGGCCTCGGCGATCTCGGCGGGGGTGGTGGGCAGGTTCGGGTTGTCGGCTTTCGTGGCGATGGGGCCGGTGGTGGCGACGGTTACGACGACGCTCATGGTGGACTTCTCTCGGTTTCAGTCGGCGGACGGAAGGACGGCGACGACGCGCGCCCAGCCCGCCGACGCGCGGGCGATCTTGACGGGGAAACAGGAGACTTCGAAGCCGGTCGCGGGGATCGACTCGAGATTGTGCAGCTTCTCGATATGGCAGTAGCCGATCTCGCGGCCGGCGCGGTGGCCCTCCCAGATGATGGACGGGTCGTGGTCGATCGCGAATCGTTCGGCGGTGTACGAGAACGGCGCGTCCCAACTCCAGGCATCGGTGCCGGTGACTCGCACGCCCTGCTTGAGAAGGTGCAGCGTCGCATCGCGGCCGACGCCGCAGCCCCGGGACACGTAGTCGTCCTCGCCGTACCTCGCGCCAGCGCTGGTATTGACGAGCACGATATCGAGCGGTTCGAGGGCATGTCCGATACGGTCCAACTCGCGGTCGATGTCGTCCGGGGTCACCACGTACCCGTCTGCAAGGCCGCGGAAGTCGAGCTTTACTCCGCGCTGGAAGCACCATTCGAGGGGTATTTCATCGATCGTCAACGCGCGCTGACCGTTGTCCATCGTCGAGGCGTAGTGATAAGGCGCGTCCAGGTGCGTGCCGCTGTGCGTGGTCAGCTGGATCCGCTCGATAGCCCACCCCTCCTGATCGGGGAGATCGTCGACCGTCGCACTCGGGAAGAACGCGAGGATATCGTCGCGGGTCTGGGTGTGGTCGAGGTACTCGATGCTCGGCAGCAGGCCGGGCGGGTCGGACGCGATGCCGTTCATCAGCGGGACCGACAGGTCGATCAGCTTCCGCATATGACCTCCAATTCTCATCCTGTACGATCGTACAGGGGATCGATCCCACGGTACGCGCGGAGGTGCTCGCTGTCAACGGGCGGACCGCGGATAGGATGCCGGAAAGGCCTTGAGGAAGGGGCGCCGTGAGCGAGGAGCCGTCCACAGAGCGCAGAGTCCGGATCCTCGACGTCGCGCAGGATCTGTTCGCCGAACATGGCTTCGAGGCCGTGTCGATGCGCGACATCGCATCCGCCGCCGGAGTCTCGCTCGCGCTTCTCACTTATCACTTCGGTACGAAGGACCGGCTCTACCGCGAGATCTTCACCCGCCAGAAGGCAGTCCTCGAAGCGCGCGTCGCCCATCTGCGCGCGGTCGATCCGGCCGCCGAGGATCGTCTCGACCTGATCGTCGCCGCGTTCGTCGAGCCGCAGATGCAGCTGCGCGAGACACCCGCTGGGCTCGCCTTCGCCCAACTGCTGGCGCGTGAAGCGACGGATCCATCGTCGGAGCGACGCGGCATCATCGAGGAACTCTACGACCCGATGGCCCGGCAGTTCATCGCGGCCCTCCAGGAGGCGCTGCCGGGCGTGCCCGCCGATCGGATCCGGTGGGGCTACCTGTTCGCCGTCGGAGCCATGAGCATGAGCGCACTGGACGAGCGGGTGCGACGATTCGGCGATGAGGCAGGGTCGACCCTGGCGGAGAAGACCGAGTTGCTGAAGGCGTTCATCCGCGGCGGCTGGAGCGCCTGAGCTCCGGCCCGTGGCCGATCAGAACCGCCGACGCGGGGCGCGGTCGGTCACAATCCGAATGCTTGTCTGTACGGTCGTACAGCAATTCTTGTTTTTCTTTGCGTCCGAGTGGTTTGGGGGGTATCGTACGTGCATGGGAACGATCCCAAACCCTCCAGTGAAGGAGTTGTCACAGACGATGAACAGCGCGAATCCGGTGCCCTACGGCTTCTTCGGCGTGCATCACGACCGATACAGCGCCATGTCCGTTCCCACCATGGAGCGCGAATTCGCCCTGATGCGGGAAAGCGGTGTGGAGACGCTGCGCGTGACGTTCCTCTGGAACCAGATCCAGCTCTGGTATGCGCCGCGTTTCACAGGGCATATCGAAACGGTCTCGGACTTCATCCGCACCGACGCGATCGTCGGGACGGCCGCGCGCAACGGCCTGCGCATGGTCGGCACGATCTGGGGCGCCCCGCCGTGGGCGACCGGTGGTCTTCGCCCCGGGGAGGTTTCCCGATTCGGCTTCACGGCGTTCGGCGGAGTACCGGAGCACACCGAGGACATCGCCAACTTCCAGCGCGACCTCATCGAGCGGTATGGGCCGGACGGCACGTTCTGGGTGCAGAATCCCGACATCCCTCCTCAGCCGATCCGCCTGTGGCAGCCCTGGCAGGAGCCCGATCGCCCCGCCTTCATGCCGCAGCCGTTCGACGTGGACTACTTCGTCGAGATCGCGCACGCCTGTCACGACGCGGCTAAGGATGCGGATCCCGGCTCGATCGTGCTCGGCACCGGGATCGGCCCCGAAGCGGTGAGGCCCGAGCTGCTGGACAGCATCTACCGCGCCGGATATCGAGGTGCGGCCGACGCGATCGGCCTCCATGTCTTCCCCGCCGACGCCGACGGTCTGCTCGACGCGATCCGGGTGAACCGCGAGGTGATGGCCCACCACGGTGACGGCGACCTGCCCGTCGTGATGAGCCAGCTGAGCTTCTCGTCCGCGCTCGGGGTCAGTCGTCTCGACCCGCCGAACCCCAACATGTACGACGAAGCCGGACAGGCCGCCCGAGTGGGTGAGGCCCTGATCGCGCTCGCGGAGAACCGCGAGTCGCTGAACATCTTCGGCGCCTTCTACCACGGCTGGTCCGGCCTCGAAGAGGAGCCGCCGGCTCCGCGCAGCCCGGACCCGTGGAACTTCACCGGCCTGCGCAAGGTGGTCGCCGACGGTACCTTCCGCAGCAAGCCTGCGCTCGACGCCTACCGTGGCGTCGCGCTCGGCGCACAGGCGGCACGTGCGCGGGCCGCCGCCGACCGTCCGCAGAGCTGACCCCGAACCCTGCAACCCGAATCCCTGCCCTCAAAAGAAAGACGCGAAATGCAAAGATGCACTCGTTCACTGATCGCCGGCGCGATCGTCGCCGGAGCGCTGCTCCTCGCCGGCTGCGGCGGCACGTCGAACGGCGGCGGCAGCGCTCCCACCGGAGCGGCCGCCCCGGGCAAGCCGCTTGTTCTGCTCACCCCGCTCAACACGCTGGATCCGCTCCTCGCGACGACGGTCCAGAATGACATGCCGGATGACCTGCTCTACGACTCGATCATCGACTACAACAGCAAGGGCGAGATCGTCCCGCGGGTCGCCACCGAATGGAAGGCCGCGGCCGACATGAAGAGCGTGGACCTCACGCTCCGCAAAGACATCACGTTCACGGACGGCACGAAGCTGACGGCGAAGGACGTCGTGTACTCCATCGAGCGCAGCCAGGCAGCCGGTGCCGGCGTCGCGGGTCTGCTGAGCGGCGTCGACAAGGCGACCGCCACGGACGACCAGCACGTGACGGTCACTCTGAAGGACGCCGACGCGACGTTCGTCGGCGCCCTGAGCAAGGTGTACGTGCTGAACTCGACGGAAGTGCAGAAGCACGCAGGCGCAGACAACGCCCAGGCATGGTTGGCCGCCCACGCGGCAGGCAGCGGTGCCTACACGCTCTCGGACTACACGCAGGGGAACATCGTCAAGATGACGCTGAACCCGAAGTACTGGGCGCCGCTGAACGGGCGTCCGTCGACATTCATCATGCAGAACATCACGGAGCCCGCGGCTGTGGCAGCGGCGCTGAAGTCGGGCTCTGCGAACATGTCCCTGTTGCCGCACAAGGACGTCCAGGAGATCGCGAAAGACTCCCGCTTCGCCGCAGGGACGATCCCGAGCGGTGGTCTGAACTACTTCTTCTTCAACACCCAGAAGGGCGTCACCGCGGATCCACGGGTGCGTGAGGCGATTTCGCTGGCATTCGACTACGAGGCGTTCCTGAAGAACACTTACGGTGGCGAGGGTCAGGTCGCGGCCCAGATCGGCAGCCCGCTGCTCGGCTATGACGCAGGCCTTGCCGCGCCTGCGATCGACCTGGACCGGGCGAAGAAGCTCGTCGACGAGGCCGGTGCGTCGGGGGCGAAGCTCACGATGGTCTACCAGCCGACCCGCCCGGACCAGCAGCCGGCGGCGATCCTGCTCCAGTCCGGTCTGAAGAAGATCGGCATCGACCTCGAACTGCAGTCGACGACGTTCCAGAACTACCTGGCTTCGCTGTCCTCTGTCGATACGACGCCCGACCTGGCGATCGCCTCCGAGTACCCGCGGTACCCCGCCGCGCAGGCTTTGCTGAATGGCATGCTCAACTCGAAGTTCGTGGGCACCGGCTCCAACAAGAGCCAGTACGCGAACCCGCAGGTGGACGCGCTGCTCGCCCAGGCTCAGGTGGCCGGCGACGACAAGGCGCGTGACGTCCTCTACGTCCAGATTGAGAAGCTCGCGGCGAAGGACTTCGCACTCCGGCCCGTGAACACCCTGATGTGGGAGTACTCGATGTCCGCGAACGTGAAGGGCCTGGAGGCCAACCCCGCGCGGATCCTGCTCAACCCCATGTCCCTGACGACCAAGTAGGAAGGGGCGGCTCGAGGTGATTCACTTTCTTCTGCGCAGGCTGGCGTTCGCGCTGATAAGCCTATGGGCCCTGATCACGATCGTCTTCCTGATGATCGCGGTGATCCCGGGCGATCAGGCCAAGATCGCCGCAGGCGAGGGTGCGTCACCCGAGATGATCGAGCAGGCGAGGCAGAGGCTCGGCCTGGATCAGCCGCTGATCGTGCAGTACGTGCGATATCTGATGCGGCTGGTCCAGGGCGACCTCGGGACATCCACGTCGACGTTCCAGCCGATCGCCGACAACCTGCGAGACGCCTTCCCCTCGACCCTGGAGCTGGTGCTCCTGTCGATGGTCACGGTCGTGATCTTCGGGGTGTCGATCGCGTTGCTGGTCGTCGCCAACAAGGGCGGTTTCATCGACGGGACCGTCCGTGTCGTGGCCATCGCGGCCGCCGGCATGCCATTGTTCTGGACCGCCTTCATGCTGCAGTTGGGGCTGGCCGCAGGCCAGGCGATCCCGATCTCCGGAGTCCTCTCGACGCAGTACGTGGTCCCCAAGGTCACTGGTCTGCTGCTGGTCGACTCTCTGCTGTCGGGGCAGCCCGACGCGTTCGGCGACGCGTTCCTGCACCTGCTGCTGCCGGTGTTCGTCCTTGCGCTGCCACAGACCGTGGTCATCATCCGCACGCTGCGGACCTCGATGCTGAACGAGATGCACGAGGAGTACATCTTGATGGCTCGTTCGAAGGGTGCGAGCACGGGGCGGATCCTGATCCGGCACGCGCTGCCCAACGCGATCGTGCCGATGGTCACGGTGCTCGGCCTGCAGGTGGGCTACATGCTCAGCGGCGCCGTCATCATCGAGTCGATCGTCGCGCGCCCCGGTGTGGGGGCCTACCTCACCAGTTCGGTGCTGCAGAAGGACACCTTCGCGGTACTGGGCACGGTGCTGTTCATCGGAGCTATCGTCCTGCTGGTGAGCCTGCTTGTCGATCTGTTCCAGCTTGCCATCGACCCGCGTGTCCGTCGTGGCATGGTGACGAGGAGCTCGTAATGTCGACAACCGTTCTGAAGGTCTTCCGCGGCGGCAGCCCGACTGGTGGTCTGCGCGGTCGCCTGGGCCCGGCGAAGCAGCTCTGGTTCGATGGCGTCGTCGTCGGGCTCGTCGTCCTCCTGGTGCTGCTGGCGGCGTTCGGCGGCCTGCTGGCGCCGAACGATCCGTTCCTGGTCGACCTCGGCAAGGCGTTCATCCCGCCGGGCCCCCAGCACCTGCTCGGCACGGATGAGAGTGGCCGCGACGTCCTGTCGAGGCTGATGACCGGTGCGGGCACGACCCTGCTGTCCGCCCTCGTGATCGCCTTGTCTGCCGGCGTCATCGGCGTGATCATCGCCGCGCTGGCTTCGCTGGCCGGCGGGTGGCTCGACGAGGCCGTGATGCGTCTGTGCGACATCGTCCTCGCGATCCCCGCGCTGATCCTCGCGCTCGGCATCGCGATGGCGCTCGGCCCCAGCCTCCAGTCCGCGATCATCGCCTTGATCGTCGCGATGTGGCCGGGCACCACCCGCATCGTGCGCAGCTCGATGCGCAAGAACATGGAGGAGCCATATGTGGAAGCGGCCAGATCGCAGGGGGCGTCAAAGTGGAACGTCGTGTTCCGGCACGTGATCCCGAACTCGCTGGACGTGGCCATCGTCGACACGGCCTTCAGCATCGGAGGGATCACTCTGATCCTCGCCAGCTTGTCCTTCATCGGCGTCGGCGCACAGCCGCCGAGCCCGGAATGGGGCGCGATGGCCGCCGACGGCCGCAGCTACGTGCTGACCTCGTGGTGGATCACGGTCGCACCCGGCCTCGCAATCATGGTCGCCGCTGTCGCGTTCGGCCTGCTCGGTGAGGTGCTGCAGGCCCGGTTCAATCCGTCGCAGGGAAGGCGATGATCATGAGCGCAAGCCCTCGGCTCGAAGGCGGCGGGTCAGCCGCGCCAGACTCCATCCTGGACATCACCGATCTGAGCGTCACGATGAACAGCGCCGGGCGGGATATCCGCATCGTCGATGAGCTGTCGTTGCGCATCGCGCCCGGCGAGCGGGTCGCCCTGGTCGGCGAGTCCGGCTCGGGGAAGAGCGTGACTGCGCGCGCGATCATGCGGTTGGATGACAGTGCGACGTTGACCGGCTCCGTCAAGCTCGACGGTCAGGAGCTGGTCGGGCTGCCGGAGAAGCGGATGCGGGCACTGCGCGGAGCCCAGGTCTCGATGGTGTTCCAGGATCCGCTGCGCACGCTGAACCCGCTGCGCACCATCGGCGACCAGATCGCCGAGCCGCTGCGGATCCGCGGCGTGAGCAAGCGCGACGCGCTGAAGGCTGCGGAGGAGACGCTGGACAGCCTCGGCGTGGTCGACGCGAAGGCGAGGATGCGGGCGTACCCGTTCGAGTTCTCCGGAGGCATGCGCCAGCGCGTCGCGCTCGCGATCGCGCTCATCGCCCGGCCGAAAGTACTCATCGCGGACGAGCCGACGACGGCACTGGACACGCGGGTGCAAGAGCGGGTGCTGCGGCTCATCGACGACGCCGCCCGCGAGCGCGGGGTGGCAGTGCTGCTGATCACCCACGACCTCGGCGTCGTCGCCGGATTCGCGGATCGCGTCGCCGTGATGTACTCGGGCCGCAAGGTCGAGGACGCTCCGGTCGACGTGCTCTACTCATCGCCCTCGCATCCCTACACCGAGGGGCTTCTGGCGGCGGTTCCACGGCTGGACGAGGATCAGGCGGAGCTGGTCGCGATGCCCGGGGCCTCGGCCGCGCCCGGCAGCCGTCCCTCCGGTTGCGCGTTCCATCCGCGCTGCCCGTTCGCGATGGAGATCTGCCGGGCGACGCTTCCGCTGCTCTCTGAACGGCCGGATCGTGCAGGTCAGGTGGCCTGCCACCTGCGGACCATGGAGGAGACGGCATGAGCGAGCGTGCACTGCTGGAGGTCGAGGGCCTCCACAAGACCTATTCGATGTCGGGGCGGCCTAAGACCCACGCGCTGAACGACGTCGCGCTGTCCGTGCCCGAAGGGTCGGTGACGGGTCTCGTCGGCGAATCCGGATCGGGCAAATCCACATTGATCCGGTGTGTGATGGGATTCGAGAGGCCGGATTCCGGGACCATCCGTTTCGACGGCACGGACATGGTGGGTGCCTCGCGCGCCGACTGGGCGACGTTCCGACGTGAGGTCCAGATGGTGTTCCAGGATCCATACTCCAGCCTCGACCCCCGGATGACCGTGGAGAGCCTCGTCGGCGAGGGCCTGCGGCTCCAGCAGCCCGGCCTGTCCCGTGCCAAGCGCCGAGCGCTGGTCGTCGAGGCGCTGGAGAGCGTCGGGCTCGCGGAAGAGCATCTGCCCCGGCGGTCCGCCTCGTTCTCGGGTGGGCAACGGCAGCGGATCGCGATCGCCCGTGCCATCGTGATGCGGCCCCGGCTGTTGATCTGCGACGAGCCGGTGTCGGCGTTGGACGTGTCGGTGCAGGCGCAGGTGGTGAACCTGCTGAAGCAGATGCAGCGGCAGTTCGGCCTCTCGATGCTCTTCGTCGCACATGATCTCGCAGTCGTGCGGCATCTGTGCGACACGGTCGCCGTGCTGGAACACGGCAACCTTGTGGAGTCGGGCCCGACCAGGGACGTTTTCGCGTCTCCGCAGGCCGAGTACACGCGCGAGCTGATCGCGGCGAGCCCGGTGCCCGATCCGGTCGTGCAGCGGGCTCGGATGGCGGCACGACCGGCGGTCTGAACCCGGGAACAGCACAAAGGGGGAGACGCGTGACGCCTCCCCCTTTGTGCTGTTCCCGGGCGAACCTCAGACCAGTTCGTCGAGTCGAACGACGCGCGGCGGCACGGCCGCCCAGCCGTGCACTGGGGTCGCAGTGACGGCATCGATGATGGCCGGCAGAGTCCGCCGGGCCGCTTCCTCATCGCGCCACATCGTGATGGCGAAGATCCGGCTGCCGTCGAGGCTGCGGCCCATATAGAGGTCGATGAGCCCGTCAGCGGGGGCGATGACCCCGGCCGAGATCTCGCGCAGGATGCGCTCGGTATCGTCGAGGCGGTCGGTGCGGGGTTCGTGGATGGCTACGTGCGCGTACATGGGGCTCCTTCTGCGGGTCAGTGGTCGTCGTCGGGGCTTTTCGCTCCCGTGCGGCTGGCGCCGGGCAGGCGCGTACCGACGAAGCGCATGCCGTTCGCATCGGCGGCGCGGTGGACCGTGTCCATCGGCAGGGGCACGAAGTCGGCGGGTGGCAGGCTCAATGCGGGGGCGGGTTGTCCGATGGCGCGGAAGTAGTCGACCCAGGGGGATCCGGGCGTGCCGATCATCAGCACGCGTGCCACGGTGTCACCGTCGACCCGGTAGGTGTGTGCGACTCCGCGTGCCGCGAAGACGGAGTCGCCCGGGCGCAGCGTCGTGAGCACACCGTCGACCTGGAAGGTCATCGCGCCTTCCAACAGGTGGTACAGCGTGTCCGTGCGCTCGTGCAGGAAGGCGTTCGGGCCCTGACCCGGGCTCATCCACGCCTCCAGGAGCGAGGCCGAGTCTGATCCGGGTTGCGGCGCGTGGCGCACGATGGTGAGGCGCCCCCCGGTCCAGAGCCCTTCGGGCAGGTCTGCGGATGCGGGCATCTCTTCTCCTTCGGTGCGGGGATCGGTCAGGCGGACGGATCAGACGAGAGGGCGGGCCGCCTGCAGCAGGCGGCTGAGCGAGGCATCCGCCTGCAACGGGGTGCGCTCCACCTCGCTCAGCCACCAGTGGGCGATGTCGATTCTCCGGGCGAACCAGACCCCCTCGTGGCGGAGCATGTGCTCGAGCAGGTCGCGGAGCGCTTCGGCGCGTGCAGGCTGACCGATGATGCGGCTGTGCAGTCCGATCGTGAGCATCTTCGGCGAGTGCTCGCCCTCGCGGTAGAGGCAGTCGAACGCGCGCCGGCAGTCGTCCAGGAAGGAGACCGCGGAGGAGAAGCTCTGGCCGGGGGCAAACTTCGAATCGTTGGTCACGAAAGTGTAGGGGATGACGAGCGAGGAACGACCGCGCACGTCGACGGTGTACGGCAGGTCGTCGGCGAACGATTCCGAGTCGTACACGAAGCCGCCTTCCTCTTGGAGGAGCTCGCGGGTGTGCTTGGACCGGGGCGCACGCGAATACCAGCCGTAGGGGCGGGTGCCGCACGTCCGGGCGATCGAGTCGACGGCGAGCGCGATGTGCTCCCGCTCGACCTCGGGTGCGAGCGTCGAGATCTTCTCCCAGCGCCAGCCGTGGGCGCAGACGTCGTGGCCGGCCTCCTGGATGTAGGCGCCGACCTCGGGGTTCAGCTCGAAGGCGCGTGCGCACCCGAAGAACGTCGCGGGCAGCCCGTAGTCGTCGAGCATGCGCTGAAGGCGCCAGATCCCGGCCCGTGAGCCGTAGTCGTAGATCGACTCGGTCGCGAGATCGTGGGTGGAGGACGGGTAGCCGAGCTCGGGGGGCGGCTCGACCTCCAGATCACCGGGTTCGGCGCCGTACTCGGAGCCCTCTTCGTAGTTGACGACCAGGTTGACCGCGATCCTGGCGCGGCCGGGCCAGGTGACGGTGCGGCCGTGCCGGCCGTAGCCGATCAGGTCGCGTGGTTCGGGGCGGTACGCCTCCGTTGCGGTCGAGAGTTCGGACACGTGTTCCCCTTCATGCTCGTATGGGAACGATCCCATGTTCGAGTCGCGATTGTCAAGTGTGTGAAAGACTTCCCGCATGATCGATGCAGCCGGAGGGCACGGGCACCTGCTGGTGCTCAACCCGAACACGACGGACGCCGTCACCGCACTCATCGACGAGCGCGTCCGGCGTGCGCTTCCCGCCGGGTGGAGCGCCGAAGCGCGCAGCGCCCATTGGGGCACGCCATCGGTGGAGACCGCGGTCGACATGGCGATAGCCGGGCTGGCGGTCGCGGACGAGGTGATCGATCATCGGTCCGACGGCGTACTCGTCGCGGCGTTCGGCGACCCGGGTCTGTCTGCGAGCCGTGAACTGGCAGGAGTGCCCGTGGTCGGGATCGGCGAGGCGTCCACACTGCTCGCGGCACGGTTCGGCGAGTTCGCGGTGCTCACCATTCAGCCGGCTTCCGTGCCAACCGTGCGCGCGATGCTGCGCGCGAACGGGGTCGAGTCCGGCTGTCGACGGATCGAGGCGCTGCCCGTACCCGTGCTCGCCGCGGCGGACCCCGCCGCCGTCCGCGTGCTGCTGAGAGACGCGGCCACGCGGATCGTCGAAGATCCGCACGTGCGCAGCATCGTTCTCGGCGGAGGGCCGCTCGGGGTGCATGCCGAGTGGCTCGAGGAAGAGTGCGGTATCCCGGTGATCGATCCGATCTCCGCGGGCATCGATCGTCTGATCGCCCTCGTCCGTGCGAGTACCTCGGAGTGCGCATCGCCGTCGATCGATCCGAAGCCGTTCGTCGGAGGCTACGACTTCCTTGAGCGGATCGCCACGCGGCTCTGGGCCGCAGAACAGGGATAGGGGTTCGGATGCCGACGATCATCGATGTCGCCAAGGCGGCGGGCGTGTCGCGATCGACCGCGTCCAGGGCGCTGTCGGGTCATCCGAGCGTCGATGACGGTACCAGGGCACGCGTGGTGCAGAGCGCGAAGGACGTCGGATACCGGGTCAACCGGCTCGCGAGCGGGCTTCGCAGTGGACGCTCGTACCTTCTGGGGCTCGCCGTGACCAACCTGGTGAACGCATCGATCCAGGAGATCACTCAGGTCGTGCAGCGGCACGCGCGGGAAGCGGGGTACAAGGTGCTTCTCGGTGTGACCAACGGCGACCCGCTGGTCGAGGCGGGCGTCATCGAAGCGTTCGCGGAGAGCCGCGTGGACGGGCTGATCCTGATGGGGTCCGTCGAGAACGCCGAGCTGATCAACCAGACGATCGACTCAGGGACGCCGATCGTCGGCATGATCCGAAACCCGTCCGGGCTGCATCTGCCAGTGGTGCTGCCCGACAACGTCGGCGCCACCCGGGCGGCGACGAGACATCTGCTGGGGCTCGGACATCGAAGGATCGCGTACATCGGAGGCGCTCTCGAGCTGGCATCCGGCATGGAGCGCTTCCAGGGCTTCTCGGATGAGATGGCGGCCGCAGGCGCGCCGATCGACACCGGACTCGTGCTTTCGGGACCGTTCACGCCGGAGTTCGGCGTGTCAGCGGCCGCGACGCTGCTGGAGCATCGGGAGCAGTTCACAGCACTCCTCGTGGCCAACCATGAGGCGATCTTCGGAGTCCTCCCCGAACTCGTCCATGCGGGAGTGTCTGTGCCGGACGAGCTGAGCCTTATCTGCGTCGAGGACGTCTCTTGGTTCTCCGCCTGGCGCCCGCCGATCACGGTCATCGACATCGATCCGGACGGGATCGGCGAGACCGCGTTCGACGTGCTGATGCGCGAGATCTCCGAACCTGGCGTCGCGGTGCAACCGCCGGTACGTCGCGAGGCACGACTGATCGAGCGCGGCTCCTGCGGTCCGGTACGCGGTGCGCCCTCGTGAACCGATGCCGTCCCGGCCGCATCGGGTCCGGTCGGCCATCCAAGCCCTGAACCCTCCGCCCTAGACTGATCCTGTGACGCTCAGCACCCCCGAACTCGAAGCCGACCGCCAGGCCCTCATCGCCCTGATCAAGGACGAGGCGGTGTTCCACGGAGACTTCACGCTGGCCAGCGGCAAGCAGGCGACCTACTACGTCGACATGCGCCGGCTCACGCTCGACCATCGTGCCGCGCCCGCGATCGGGCGCATCGTGCTCGACCTGATGCAGGGACTCGGCGACATCGCCGCCGTCGGCGGTCTCACGCTCGGCGCCGACCCGATCGCCAACGCCGTCCTGCACGAGTCGGTGCGCGCCGGAGCTCCGGTCGACGCCTTCGTGGTGCGCAAGGAGCCCAAGGACCACGGCCGCGGGCGTCAGATCGAGGGCGCCGACGTCACGGGCAAGCGTGTCGTCGTGGTCGAGGACACCTCGACCACGGGCGGATCCCCGTTGAAAGCCGTCGAGGTGCTGCGCGCCGCGGGCGCCGAGCCGGTCGCCGTCATCTCGATCGTGGACCGCAAGACCGGCGCGCAGGCCGCGATCGAGGCAGCGGGCCTGCAGTGGCTCGCCGCGATCGACCTCGACGACCTCGGGCTCGACCCGCAGTGACCTTCGCCGCGACCTCGGCCGCGGCTCTCCGCGACGTCTGCACGACGTTGCGACGTCTGCACGATCGGATCCCGGATCCCGTCCTGCATCCGTCCCCGGATCGTGCATCCGTCCCCGACATCAGGAGCATCGCATGACCGGATCCGGATCCGCAGACCGCCGGGTCGCGCTCGCCGTCGACGTGGGCGGGACCAAGCTCGAGGCCGCCCTGGTGCGCGCCGACGGCACCGTGGTGGACGGCACGCGCAGCCGCCGCCCGACCGGCCCCGACGCGACCTTCGACTCGCTGCGCGCCGCGGTCGGGGAGGTCGTCGCCCACGCCCTCACCGGGCTGAGCGCGGATGACGAGCTGGTCGGCGCCGGCATCGGCAGCGCGGGCCCCGTGGACCGCGTGCAGGGCACGATCGTCCCGGTGAACATGCCCGGCGCGCACGGCTTCGGGTTGCGCGACGCCGTGCGCTCCGCCGCAGAGGAGGTGCACGGGGCCGCGGTCGAGACCGTGCTCGCGCACGACGGCGGCTGCCTCGCGCTGGCCGAGTCACGGTACGGCGCCACGCGCGGCGCCGCGGCATCGCTGTCGATCGTGGTGTCGACCGGCGTCGGCGGTGGGTTCGTCGTGGACGGTCGCTACCTGCCCGGATCCTCGGGCAACGCCGGCCACCTCGGCCAGGTGCATGCGACACCCGAGCTCACCGTGGAGCAGGTCGCCTCCGGTCCTGCGAGCGTGGCCTGGGCCCGCACGCAGGGATGGTCGGGACAGCAGGGCGAGGATCTGGCCCGCGACGCGCAGGCGGGGGATGCGATCGCGCGCGCCGCGATCGAGCGCTCCGCTCGCACGGTGGGTGCGGCGCTCGCCGACGCCTCGACGCTCGTGGATCTGGAGGTCGTCGCGATCGGCGGCGGATTCTCCCGCGTCGCCGAGGACTACATCGACCTCGTCCAGGCCGCGCTCACCGAGAGCGCGCAGCACGACTACTCCCGCCGCACGCGCGTCGTCCGTTCGGGTCTCGGCGACGAGGGGCCGCTCATCGGCGCCGCGGCGCTCGTGCTGCGCGCATAGATCAAGCTCGTGCTGCGCGCGTAGATCCAGGAAGGCTCCACTTCTGTAGGACGGAATCCACGGATCCGTCCTACAGAAGTGCGAAAGTCCTGTGGAATGGCGCGCTCACCGGTCCGGTAGTCGAGGGGCGCTCAACGACCGGGTGAGCCCTTGTCGTCCTCATCCCAGGGGCCTTCCCACCAGGCGCCGCGGTCGCGGGCGGAGCCACCACGGCGGTTGCGCACGAACTGCACGATCCACGCGGCGAGCGAGCCGAGCGCGATGACGGCCGCGACCCAGATGATCGGATTCGACGTCATGGCCGCTTCCCCTCCGCCGCGTCGGCGACGATCTTCGCGATCCGCGCGGCCCGGGTCTCGGCCCGCTTCGCCATCGCGATCTGCGTCAGGCCGACCTTCTTCGCCGACGGCGGGAAGGCGTCCCATCCCGCGCGCCCAGCAGGGGATGCGTCGAGCGCGGCGATGAGGTCGTCCGGCTCGATGCCGGCCTCGGGACCGTCCAGCACGCTCCAGGCGCCGTTGGCCTTGGCGACCTCGATCGCGCGGATCCCCGCGGCCTCGAGCAGGCCGGCCTCCTCGAGCAGGGCGATGCGGGCCTTGTTCGTCGCCGCCCAGCCGCTGGACGCGCGGCGCGGCGCGAACCAGAGCCCGCCGATCCGCTCATCGAAGCTGCGCACCGGACCGTCGATCCATCCGAAGCAGAGCGCCTGCAGGATGGCCTCCTCGTAGCCGACGTGCACATCGTCGTTCCCCGGCCGCGGCCGCACCAGCCAGGCGCCGGTCGCGGTCGCATGGTTCTCCGCGAGCCAGGCCCGCCAGGCGGCGGCGTCGGCGGCGACGACCCGCTCGCCCTCGTCGAGTGCGCCCATGGATCAGCCCTTGGTCTTGGGGGCCTTCTGCGGGATCGTGCGGATCGTCTCGGTGATGCGGGGGAGCAGATCGGCGACCGACTGCACGACCTCGTCCGGGCGGAACGGGTACTTCTCGATCTCGGCGGTGTCGCTGATCCCGGTGAGCACGAGAATCGTGTGCAGGCCCGCTTCGATGCCCGCGACGACGTCGGTATCCATGCGGTCGCCGATCATGCCGGTGCGCTTGGAGTGCGCGCCGATCTTGTTGAGCGCCGAGCGGAACATCATCGGATTGGGCTTGCCGACGACGTACGGATCCTTGCCCGTCGCCTTCGTGATGAGTGCGGCGATCGCGCCGGTGGCGGGCAGCGGCCCATCCGCGCTGGGGCCCGTGGCGTCCGGGTTGGTGACGATGAACCGGGCGCCGTCGTTGATCAGGCGGATGGCCTTCGTGATCGCCTCGAACGAGTAGTTGCGGGTCTCGCCGACCACCACGAAGTCGGGGTTCGTCTCGGTCATGATGAAGCCCGCGTCGTGCAGGGCGGTGAGGATCCCGGCTTCACCGATCACGAACGCGGATCCGCCGGGGAGCTGCTGCTGCAGGAAGTCGGCCGTCGCGAGCGCGGAGGTCCAGATCCGCTCCTCCGGCACGTTCAGCCCGCTGGTGCGCAGACGCGCGGAGAGGTCGCGCGCGGTGAAGATCGAGTTGTTCGTCAGCACGAGATAGGGGATGCCACTGCTCTCCCAACCGGCGAGCAGCTCGGACGCCCCGGGGATGGCGTCGTTCTCGTGCACGAGCACACCATCCATGTCGGTGAGCCAGCATTCGATGTCGTCGCGTTGTGCCATGCGCCCAGCCTAGGACTCCCGGATTACGGGTGGATGACAGCGCCCCCACCGATCCGGCTGCCCGCAGTCAGGCCGACAGCCAGACCGCGTCGGCGCCGTCGGAGGGGAGCGGAACATCGGAGCCCTCGATCCGCAGTCCGTCGCTGGTGACGACGACCTCGCCGCCGATCACCAGGCCCGCGGATTCCAGAGCGCGCAGCAGCTCGGGATCACGGTCGTCCACGCGCAGCACCCGGCCCTCGTGGCCTGTGGCGGCATCGGCGAGCAGCACGAACGGCTCGCGGTCGATGCGGCCCTCGGCGTCGGGGATCGCATCACCGTGCGGATCGAATCGCGGCCGTCCCAGGCGTGCGTCGATGCCCTCCAGCAGGCGGTCGCTGATGGTGTGCTCGAGCACCTCCGCCTCGTCGTGCACCTCGTCCCACGCGTAGTCGAATTCGCGCACGAGCCAGGTCTCGATGAGGCGGTGTCGGCGGATGATCGCGAGGGCGCGCTGCTCGCCCTCCTCGGTGAGGCGCACCGCACCGTAGGGCACGTGCGAGACGAGGCCGGCGGCAGCGAGCTTCTTCACCATCTCGGTGACACTGGACGGGGCGATGCCGAGCTTCGCGGCGAGCTGCGACGGCGTGATCGGCGCCGGCTGCCATTCGGTGTGCGCGAACACCGTCTTCAGGTAGTCGTCGGCCGCGGGGGATGCCACGGGTCCAGCCTAACCGCCGCCGTTGTCCTCCCACCTTCGAGTCGTCCCCCTGAGCACGACCTATAGGCCGTGCTCAGGGAAACGCGGCCTGGCCGGCGAAGAACATGATCCCGAAGCCGGCGAACGCGCCCAGCAGCGAGAGCCGACCGTCGAAGTCCTCGACGCCGCGCATGCCGATCGCACGAGCGCGGAACGACAGGATCAGGGTCAGGGCGCCCAGTGCGAGCTGCACCCAGGGGCCGCCCGCCGGCAGCAGCTTCGGCAGAGCGACGAGCAGGATCCCGAGTGCGCCTGTGACGAGCGATGCCCAGGTGCAGATGCGTACGGCCCGGCGTGCGGATGCCTGCGCCTCGGCCTTCTCGGCGGCGCGCTGCGCGGCGGACGGGCGGCGGGATCTGGCCATCCCTCGAGCCTACCGGCGGAGGCTGTGGGTCCTGCCTGGGCCGTATCGTCCGTCCGATGGATCCGGACGTGTGAGCTGCGGCCCGGCCTCGGGGACGGGGCCGGATCCGCCAGGACCGCCGCGTCGCCCCGCTCAGCGCGCCGCCGTGGCATGCCGGGACGACGCAGGAGACTGGATCCGACCCCGCGACGGCGCGGGCGGGCGAGGGAGCAGACCATGTCGAGCCAGCAGGCCATCTCGAGCGAGGACCTCGATGCGTTCCTCGGGCGACTGCCGGAGAGCAGCGCACGGCCGCTGCCGGAGAGCACCTGGCACGAACAGGCGCAGGAGCACCTCACACTGGGGGAGCGGTCTGCCGATCGCCTGCGCAACGCGATGGGCAGCTGGGGTTTCGTCGGCGGGTTCGTGCTGTTCATGGCGGTGTGGTGGACCCTCAACACGATCAAGAGCACGGCGTGGGATCCCTATCCGTTCATCCTGCTGAACCTGTTCCTCAGCATGCTGGCCGGTCTGCAGGGCGCGATCCTGCTCATCGCCGCGAAGCGGCAGGACGCGATCTCCGCCGCGCTCGCTCACCACGACTTCGACACCAACGTCGCCGCCAGGGTCGACATCGAGGCGCTGCTGGAGATCAATCGCCGCCAGCTCGAGATGATCGCCGAGCTGCAGGGCATCGCCCGCGCCCTGGTACCGGCGCAGACCGGTGGGGCGGCCGCGACGGACGTCGACGCGCAGGACGTCGCGACCGAGGTGGACGCCGCGAAGGCGACGGCGAGAGCAGCGGAGACCCGGGCCGAAGTCCGGGCGGAGGCTCAGGTCCAGGAGGACGGGAGCGGCTCGCCGGCCGTGCCCGAGAACGGATCCGGATCCGGATCCGGGTCCCTTCGACCGCGAGACTCCAATTGAGTAACGAGACTGCACGCCTGAGTCGCTGTCTCGTTACTCCGTTGCAGTCTCGCGGTCAGGAAACGCGGACGCCGGATCCGGTCCGGTGTCAGGACCCGCTCAGCAGCAGCCAGAGCAGCACGGCGTTGAGCGCGATGAGCAGGGCGGCGGCGATGATGCCCGCGATCGTGGTCCACGGTCGGTTGGCGTAGCGCCCGAGCGTGCGCTGCCGGGCGGTGAGCGCGACGAGGGGGATGAGCGCGAACGGGATCCCGAACGACAGCGCCACCTGGCTGAGCACGAGGGCGAAGGTGGGGTCGACGCCGAGCCCGAGGATCAGCAGCGCCGGGATGAGCGTGATGAGTCGCCGCACCGGCATCGCGATGCGGATCCGCAGCAGGCCGTGCATGATCTCGGCGCCCGCGTACGCCCCCACCGCGGTCGAGGCCAGGCCGGACGCGAGCAGGCCGACCGCGAACAGGGTGCCGATGAGCGGCCCGAGCTGCGCGCTGATCGCGGCGTGCGCGCCCTCGAGGGAGTCGGTGCCGTCCACACCGGGCAGCGTGGTGGCGGCCAGCAGCAGCATGCCGAGGTTCACGGCTCCCGCGACGACCATCGCCAGGGTGACATCCCATCGGGTGGCGGTGAGCAGCCGCGCGATCGGGGTGCGCGTGGTCGGCTCGGGGTCTCCGCCCGGGTGCACGGGGGCGGATCCGAATCGGTCCCTGGCGAGGGCGGAGTGCGCGTAGATCGCATGCGGCATGATCGTCGCGCCGAGGATCGAGGCGGCGAGCAGCACGGATCCGGAATCGGTGAAGCGCGGCATGAGCCCGCCGAGGGCGGCGGACGGATCCGGCGGGGCGACCAGCAGCCCGGCGAGGAACCCGATGGTGACCACGGCGAGCAGGCCGATCACGACGAACTCGAACGGCCGGGCGCCGCGTCGGCCCTGCACGGCGAGCAGCGCCATCGAGACCGCGCCCGTGATGAGGCCGCCGAGCAGCAGGGGGATCCCGAACAGCAGCTGCAACGCGACCGCGCCGCCGATGACCTCGGCGATGTCGGTCGCCATCGCGACGAGCTCGGCCTGCAGCCAGTATGCGCGCCGCGCGAACCGGTGCTGCAGCCGGTCGCCGATCAGCTCGGGGAGGCTGCGCCCGGTGACGACGCCGAGCTTCGCGGAGAGGTACTGCACGAGCCACGCGATCACGTTCGCCACGATGACCACCCAGACCAGCAGGTAGCCGTAGCCTGCTCCCGCCGTCATGTTGCTGGCGACGTTGCCCGGGTCCACATAGGCGACTCCTGCCACCAGCGCAGGGCCGAGCAGCGCCGCACCGCGGGCGGACGCCGCGGCATCGGCGCGCGAGGGTGCGAAGGTCACCGTGGATTTAGGCACACCGAAAACCTACCCCACTTTTAGGTGCGCCGAAATAGTCGGATCCCGTTCGCGGGCGTGCGCGCTCGACGACCCGAGGTGGGCGCGCCCGCTCGACAGCGCCGGGTGGGGGATCGCGCGCAGATACGCTGGCGGGATGCAGGATCCAGAGGTCGTCGGCGAGTCCGAGCCCACGCCCGAGTCCACTGCTGCACCCGAGCCAGCGCGTGCTCCCGAGCCCGCGCCCGAACCGGAGCCCACGCACGGCGTCGGCCCGTGGGAGGGGGAGTGGCCTGCCGAAGATCACCTCGATCCCGAGCTGCTCGCGAACGGCGACCGGCGCAACGTCGTGGACCGCTACCGGTACTGGCGGATGGAGGCGATCGTCGCGGACCTCGACACCCGGCGGCACGGTTTCCACGTCGCGATCGAGAACTGGCAGCACGACATGAACATCGGCTCGATCGTGCGTAGCGCCAACGCGTTCCTCGCCGACACCGTGCACATCATCGGACGACGGCGCTGGAACCGGCGCGGAGCCATGGTCACCGATCGATACCAGCACGTGATGCACCACGACACCGTGCAGGCGTTCACCGCGTGGGCGGAGGCCGAGCGCATCCCAATCATCGCCGTGGACAACCTCGACGGCGCCGTGCCCGTGGACCGGGCGGATCTGCCGGAGCGCTGCGTGCTGCTGTTCGGCGCGGAGGGGCCCGGGCTGTCGGACGAGGCGCTCGAGGCGGCGTCAGGGCACGTCGAGATCACGCAGTACGGATCCACCCGCTCGATCAACGCCGGAGCGGCCGCGGCCGTGATCATGTACGAGTGGTGCCGGAGGCACGCCGGCTGACGCCATGATCCGGATCCGTCTCACTCGCACGGGTGAGGACGCGCGCAGAGCCGCGTGCGAGCATGGGGACGTGCGGACAGGGAAGGCGCGGAGCGGCGGGCGCGGCGGCACCGTGCTGATCGTGGCGCTGGCCGCCCTCGTCTTGCTGCTGCCGATCAGTCTCGCCTCGCTCGCGTGGTCGACGCCGCACGCGGCGCCCCTGGTGACCGCAGGGCTCGCCCTCTCCTTCGCCGCACTGCACGGCGCGTCCCTGCTCGCGGTGCGGCATCCGAGGCCGGCATTCCTCCTGGCCAGCGCCGTGATGCTGCTGCTCGTGCTGATCCCCGCGGCGCGCGACGCCTCTGCGGCCATGCACCCCTCGGTCGTCGTCTACCTGCTCTGCCTGGCCCAGGTCGCCGTGCGCGAGCGGGTGCGGCTGTCGGTCATCGCGTTGGCCGTCGCGCTCGTGGGTGCAGGGATGATCGCGTGGGCCGAGCCGTCCTTCGGGTCCGGGACCGGGTCGGGCGCCGATGTGGGGCTGCTGCGGCTCGGCGCCTTCCTCGGGCTCGCTGCCAGCGCGACCGCCGCGTGGGCGTGCGGTCTGCTGGTGCGGTTCGCGACGAGCCGGGCCGAGGAGCGCACCGTCGTGCGCGTGCAGCAGGCGATCGCGGACGAGCGGATGCGCATCAGCGGCGAGCTGCACGACGTGGTGGCGCACGCGATGACGGTCATGATCGCGCAGTCCGAGGTGGCGCGGGCGCTGGTGCGCGAGTGTCCGGACGTCAGCGAGCAGGCGCTCGGCGTCGTCGTGGACACGGGCCGCGACGCATTGCGCGGCATGCGCGCGATCGTCGCGGCCGACGGTGACGCGCCCAAGGAGCCGCTGCCGACGGCGGACTCCCTGGCCGAGCTGATCGCCTCGGTGCGCAGCCCCGCGTGCGCGGTCGAGCTCGCCGAGAGCGGAGAGCGCCGCGACCTGGCCCCGGCGCCGGCGCTGGCGCTGCACCGTGCGGTGCGCGAGGGTCTCACGAACGCCATGCGGCACGCGTTGCCGCCGGTGCGGGTCGAGGTGCGCCTCTCCTGGACCGAGGGGCACGTGGTCGCGGAGGTCGAGGACGACGGCGGATCCGGACGCAGCGGATCCGATCTCGGCACAGGCACCGGTCTCGTGAGCCTGGCCGAGCGGCTCCGGCTGGCGGGCGGGTCGCTCGTGGCGGGGCCGGTTGCGGACGTCGGCAGCGGCTCGTCCGGGCTCGCCGGATCCCGCGGCTGGCTGCTGCGGGTCGAGCTCCCGGTGCTGAGCGAGAGCGACTCGGACAGGGTAGCGACGGTGACGCGCCCGGCGGATGAGGGGGACRGCGAATGACGATCCGGGTGCTGCTCGTCGACGACCAGGAGCTGTTCCGCGAGGCCGTGGCGATCATGCTGGCCCGGGACCCGCGCATCGCCGAGGTCGCGACCGCCGCTGATGCGCAGGGCGGCATCGAGCACGTCCGCGGCCACGCGGTTGACGTCGTGCTGATGGACATCCGCATGCCCGGCATGGACGGCATCGCCGCGACCAGGGAGATCCTGCGGTTGAAGTCCGGGATCCGCATACTCATGCTCACCACGTTCGACCTCGACCAGTACGTCGTCGAGGCGATCCGCGAGGGGGCGAGCGGGTTCCTGACGAAGGACGCGGCGCCGCAGGAGCTCGCCGACGCCGTCGTCGCGGCGGCCGCCGGCGACGCGGCCATGTCGCCGCGCGCGACGGCGGCGCTGCTGGGCTTCGTGCGCGAGGGCGGGCCCACGGTCGATCCCGAAACCGCRCTCGCGCCGCTCAGCGGCCGGGAGCGGGAGGTCGCGCGGGCGCTCGCGACCGGTGCCTCGAACGATGACATCGCGCGGACACTGTTCCTCAGCGCGAACACGGTGAAGACGCACGTGAAGGCGGTGCTCGCGAAGCTCGGCCTCGCCGACCGCGTGCACGTCGTGATCTGGGCCTACGAGAACGGCATCCGCCGCCCCGGACGCTGACAGCGCTCCTCGGGATCATCCCCGCGGGTGATCCGCAACCGTCCTCAGGGGCGACGCGGAGGACGGATCCGGATCCGTAGCGTGCCGAACATGAGAAACAGAACGCGTGTCGCACTGCTGATCCTCGGTGTCGTGCTGGGCACCGCTGTCGCGCTGCTCGGCGCCATCGGACTGCTCTTCGCCGGAGTGGTGCCCACGGGGGCGAGCCCGAGCCTGGTCTCGGCGGTCGTCGGCGCGCCCGCGGCGGCGGTGGTGTCGATCGCGGCGGGGCTCGCCGCGGTGGCCGTCGGAGTGCTCGGACTGCGCGGGCGCCGGGCGGACGCGTCGGTGAGCGCGGTCGGTGTCGCCGTCGCGGCGCCCGCCGGGCTGCGCATCATCGCCGTGACCGTGGCGCTGCTGGTGGTGGCGCTCATCCCGGGCGGGATCATCCCGGTCGCCGGGTACTCGTTCGTGCTCGTCGTGGCGGGGCTCGTCGTCGCGGGTCTCGTGCTGCTGACGGTGCGCCGTCCGTTGATCGGGGCGGCCGGGATCCTGCTCGTGATCGGCGTCGTCGGGTTCGCCGCGCTGCGGCTGCCGCTTGGCACGTTCGCGCCACGCGTGCTGGAGGCGCTCGCTCCGCGATTCGGCGAGCTGACCGTCTCGTTCGTGCACCTGGTCGCCGCGGGCGCGCTCGCCGCCTGGGCGATCGGCGAACCCGCGGTGCGCGGGCGGTTCGCCGCGGGCGTGCTGCGGCACCGGCGTGCGATCACCGTGGCCGCAGCGCTGTGCGCGCTGCCGTACGCGTTCTGTCGCCTCACGTGGCTGACGCCGTGGCCGCTGTTCGCGCCGCCGGCCGCCCTGACGCCCGATGTCCTGATGGTGGGCCTGCTGCTCGGCGGGGCGATGCTCGCGGCCGGGCTGCTCACGCTCGCCCTGTGCCTGCCGTGGGCGGACCGCTTCCCGCAGTGGCTGAGCGGCGTCGGCGGACGTCCGGTGCCCGCCGGACTCGCGGTGATCGCCGCATCGGTCGTGGCCGTGATGTTCACGGTCGGGGGCGTGGACCTGCTGCGCGTCGCCACGACGCGCGGATCCCTCGCCGTGGGCGTCGTCGAGCTGATGCTGGTGCTGCCGTTCTGGCTGTGGGGGCCGCTCCTCGGCGTCGCGACATGGGGTTACGCGATGCACCGCGGCCGGCCGGAGGAACGCCCCGTGGTGCCGCGGGCGATCGGCGACCGCGGGCTGTCGGACACGCTGCGGGCGCGCGCCACGGCCGAACTCGACGCGATCGAGGAGCGTGAAATGCATCGCAGCCGGCGCTGACGGCGACCCCGAGGCACCGGGGATCCGCGCTGTTGCTGTGCGGATCCCGGCGCGTCGTCGGATCCTGGCTCCTTTGGACGGGCGTTCCGTTCGTCAGACCTCGCTTCGTCAGACCTCGATCGAGAGCCAGCGTCCGGTGCGCACGCGCAGGCCGAGGGTCGCCAGCCTTGCGCACAGGTACACGCCGAAGAACGCGACGGCGAGCCAGATCAGGCCCGCGACGCCGTTCACCCCGGTCGCCGCGATGATCGCGAGCGCTGGCAGGAACGGCACGAGGTTCAGGCCGCCGGCGAGGGCGAGATAGCGTGCGTCGCCGGCCCCCATGAGCACCCCGTCGAGCACGAACACGATGCCCGCGATCGGCTGGGCGACGGCGAGCACGATGAGTGCGGGCTGGATCAGCGCGGCGAGGGCCGGGTCGCCGGTGAAGGCGAGCCCGATGACGGTGGACAGCGCCGCGATGAGCACTCCGACGATCACGCCGAACCAGGCGCCCCATGCGACGGTGCGGGCGAGTACGTGCCTGGCGCCGTTCGGATCCGCCGCGCCCAGACTTTTGCCGATGAGCGCCTGCGCGGCGATCGCGAGGGCGTCGAGCGCGAAGGCCGCGGCGGAGAAGATGGTGAAGACGACCTGCCAGCCGGCGAGCTCGCGCGTGCCGATTGCGGTCGCGACTCCCACCGTCGCGAGCAGCGCCACCCGCAGGCTCACGGTGCGCAGGAACAGCCAGCCGCCGGAGCGCGCGGATCCGCGGATTCCGGCGAGCTCCGGTGCGACCGAGGCCTCGTGCCGGTGCGCCAGGCGCCCGATCACGAGCACGTACGCCCCGACCATGCCCCACTGGGCGACGACCGTGCCGAACGCGGATCCGGCGATGCCCCAGCCGAAGCCGTAGATGAAGAGCCAGTTCAGCAGCGCGTTCGCGGCGAAGCCGATGCCCGCGATCCACAGCGGGGTGACGGTGTCCTGCATGCCGCGCAGCAGGCCCGTCGCCGCGTAGACGACGAGCATCGCGGGCAGCCCCCACATGGACGGCGCGAGGTAGGCGGCCGCCTGCGCTGCGACTGCGGGAGTGGCGCCGAACAGCGGGATCACCGCGGGGGTGAGCAGGGACCCGATCACCGCGAGCACCGCACCGAGGCCGAGCGCCAGCCACATGCCGTCGATGCCGACCGACACGGCATCGCCATGCTCGCCGGCGCCGAACCGTCGTGCGACGGCCGGCGTGGTCGAGTAGGCCAGGAAGATCATCAGTCCGACGATGGTCTGCAGGACCGCCGACGCGATGCCGAGCCCCGCGAGAGGCGTCGTGCCGAGGTGCCCGACGAGCGCCGCGTCGACCATCAGGAACGCCGGCTCTGCCACGAGCGCGCCGAGGGCGGGTACGGCGAGGCGGATGATCTCGCGGTTCAGGGTCGGCGCCGAGTCCGGGTGCGGCACCCCACGCTGGGTGTCGCCGGGCTGCGGGTTCGGCGTCGGGGAGGGCACCGTACGAGCCTAGGGGCGGGCGGGGACACGGGTCTGCGGCGTGCCGGCCGACATCGCCACGAAACGGCAATCGTCAGGATGGCGTGCTGTCTAGGCTCAGCGACTATGGGAAGCAATTGGATCGTAATCGCGGCTGCGGCAGTGACGGGCACCTTTGTTGTGATCTCTGGACTTCTTTCATTCATTTCCTCGCGAGGTGAACCACGCCAAGCCAAAGAACTACGTGCGCTATCGGAGATCCTCAAAGACATGCCACCCAGTCCGGGCCGCCAGGCGCTCGCCAAACGTCGAGAACTCATCGCCAAGAAATACGGCGAGTCGAGTACCGAGATCTTTTCGGATCTCGATCGGGCGATGCTGCTCGGGATGGGGCTCCTGGCACTAGGTGTGCTACTCGCTTCGATAGTGAGCGGAAATCTCACGCCGACTCTCGTTTCACTTGCCGGCTTTGCCGCGATCATGCTGTCAGTCATAGGCGTGGCTGTTCTCCTTGCCGCCTTGATCGCGGTTGTGTGGCGGACCCTTCGATCGGGGAGGGCGCACCGGGCGGCCCGTCATTCGGCGGAGGCTGATCGACCGCTGGAGGAATAGCCCGCCGTCATGGGCGGCGTCGTATCGTCATCCGGGTGGGCCGAGGGCGTCGGTGAGGACGCGGCGGACGTGCTGCGGGTCGCCGCCGCGGATGCGCGGTCGGTGCCAGGTGCCGTGCGGGTCCCACCAGGCTGGTCCGCGGATTTCGGGGACG
Source organism: Microbacterium sp. 2MCAF23 (assembly GCF_052115565.1). NCBI lineage: Bacteria > Bacillati > Actinomycetota > Actinomycetes > Micrococcales > Microbacteriaceae > Microbacterium > Microbacterium sp. 2MCAF23. The sequence goes on from NZ_JBFRGY010000015.1 coordinate 171,191, forward strand.
CCCGCGTTCATGCGGATCTGCCATCCGGAGGTGTCGAGGGTGCGGTGGTGGTGCCAGCACAGGGCGACGCCGTTGCTGGTGTGGGTCGGGCCGCCGTGGGCGTGTTCTTGGACGTGGTGGATCTCGCACCAGGTGGCGGGGACGTGACAGCCAGGGATGAGGCATTCCCGGTCCCGGAGCTGGATGGCGCGGCGCTGGATCGCGGTGAAGATACGGGCGGTTGTCCCGATGGACACGATCTGTCCGTGTTCGTCGAACAGGACCCGTTGGATCCCGCCGGTGCAGGCGGTGTGCCGGGCGATGGACAACGGCACGTCGGTGCCGGTGCCTTCGATGAACGCCCGCCCGCGCCCGGCGGCGTAATCCTGCGCGGTGACGGACACGACCAGGGTCGGTGCCGCCCCGCCCAGGTCGGGGGTGGCCCCGGAGGCGGCTGCGGCGTGCAGGATCGCGGCAAAGTTGTCGTGGTTGCGCTGTGCCGGGGTGCGCGGGTCCTCGGGAGCGGGGAGACCGTCGAAGAGACCAGGATCCGAATCAACCGCAGGATCAGGACCCGCCGGGTCCGTGTCGTCGGTCTCGAAGGTGACTGTCCCGGAGTCGAGGTTCGGGGAGCTGGGTGCGGCGGGGTTGTTGAAGGCGTCCATCAGCCGTTGCAGCAGCCCGGCGACCTCGGGCAGGGCGCGCCCGCCGAACGGGTGCGTGCCGTCACGGAGCTTCCCGATCCAGAAACTGCGGGACCGGTCCGCTTTGGCGTCGTCGGGTTCGGCACCGTCCGGGTCCAGGGCGAGCATCAACGCCCGTGCGTAATCGGCGAGCTCGTCCGTCGACGGTGCCGGCCCTGGCCGGCCGTGCTCATCGGCCAGGTCCAACCCGCGTGCGGTGTTCGCGAGCAGGGCGTCCACCGCTTCCCGCTCGTCCGTGCTGATCCGGGTACCGGCACGTTCCACCGGGCTGATGGCGGCGAGCAGTCCCGTGACCGAGAGCTCACCGTCCCTGAGCGCCTGCCCGAGATGTTCGTAGCGGGCTGCGGTGTGCTCGCCCGAGGAGAGCAGGAAGTCTTTGCCCACGGCGTCGGCGGCTCGCACATACCCGCGCGCGGTGCCGGCGTCGACCCGCAGCGCCCGCCGGATCAGCTCCGTGACATCCCGGCACCCAGCCAAGGTGGTGATCTTCTCCGAGGGCAACCCCGTGTCGCGGTGGCGCCCGCGCGCCACCGCGCTGGTGATCGCCGGGTCCAGCAGGCGCTGCACCTGCCCGCACTCGCGCAGGACCCGAATCGTCTCCGCATCCTCTGTCCCCTCGAACTGGGCGTCGAGCTCACTCCGCACGCTCGCCTGCTGGAGCAGGTGCTGAACCTGCTCCAGAGCCTCACGCAACGGGGATGTCATACCCTCATTCAACTCCGGGCCACCGACATTCGAACCCCAGATCAGGCCGCAGAACCAAACTTGTGGAGATCTCGTCAGAATCCGCACCTGTGGAGGACGAACCGGACGTGTTCGGTGGTCGCAGATTGCGGTTCTCCGACCCGAATAACCGCAATTCGCGACCACTGAGCGGAGGGACAAACGCGCGGAGCAGGCGGGCAAACGAACAGAAGGGGGAACGAAGTATGAAGGAACGAGGGATGGAAGGAACGGGCGCAGAAGGAGGGGGCGAAACGAACCCGACGCCGCGCCACCCGCATCCCCGTAGTCTGGAAGGACCCGAGGTCCGACCAGAACCGGAGGAGCGTCATGACGGATGAAGCGCACCGGCGCCGCTCGCATGCCGAGCGCTTGCTAGGCCGCACGCCCCCAGAGTCCAGCGCGGCCACCACGCCGCCCACCGCCCCGCCCGCGGTCCTGAACGCCGAGACGATGCCGGCGATCGTCGAGACCGCGATCCAGGTGGCCATCCGTCAGGGTCAGTTCGACGACCTCCCTGGAGCGGGCAAGCCCATCCCCGGGCTCGGCGACCATCACGATCCGGACTGGTGGATCCGGCGCAAGATCGAGCGGGAGAACCTCACCGGCCTCGGTCCGCCGGCGCTGATGCTGCGCGTCGAGGACCGCGAACTCGACTCGCAGCTCGACGACCTGCGGAGCGAGAACGACGTGCGCGCCGTGGTGGAGGACTTCAATCGCCGCGTGATCGAGGCCAGGCGTCAGCTGCTCGGCGGGCCACCCGTCGTGACGAAGCCCCGCGACGTGGAGGCTGAGCTCGAGGCCTGGCACGAGCGGCGCGACCGCCGGGAGGCAGCCAGGGTCGAGCCCGCCCCCGCCGCCGAGCGGAAGAAGCGCTGGTTCCGGAAAGCCTGACGGACCGGATCCGGATCCGTGTCACCGCACTCGGGACGCTGATTCCGGACCCCACTGGAACGAGGCGCTCACCTGACGCCAGAAGCCCTTTCGTCCCTCGCGAAAGGGCATCTGGCGACCAGCGAACGCCTCACCGCTCCGACTCGGCCGAATGCGGTTCCAGCCTCACCTCCCGGACCCAGCCGAACGCGGTTCCCAGCCCCACCTGCCCCCGGCCGGATACGGCTTCCCTCACCGCCTGGACGAAGCCGGCGTAGCCGAGCCCCGCCCGCGCCGCCGCTCCCACCACCACGCGACGCCGATGCGCCCCGACCATGGCAGCGCCAGCACGACGGCAGACAGCAGCACCATCGCCGGATACTGCGCGATGAGCTGGTCCGACGACCAGTAGAGCATCAGCGTGGCGACGGATCCGAGCGCCACGAGTGTCGTGAGCACCCGCCCGAGGCCGAGGATGAGCAGCACGCCCAGCCCCACCTCGAGTACGGGGATCGCGATCCCGAACAGCCCCGGCGCCGACTGCATGAGCGCCCCCAGCGGGTGGAAGAAGAACGGCACCCGCGTGTTGCCCGCGGCGCTCTGCGAGACGAGCAGGATGTCGGCGGATCCGAACCCGGCGCGGTACTTCAGGATCCCCTCGTTCAGCCACAGCACGCCCGCGGCGATCCGAGCCACCGCACCGAGGAACGCCGAGGCGGTCAGCCAAGGCGCGGTGCGGGCCGGCGTCCCCGTGCCGGTCCGCACCGCCGTCGCGGTCATGACAGCGCAGCGGCCCCGAAGACCGCCTTGGCCTTGTCGCAGTGGATCACGACGTCGGTGTACATCGACGCGTCGACACCGTCCAGCATGAACGTCTGCGAGTCCTTGTCGAAGGCGACCGGGTCGATCTGCTTGCCGGCGGAGACCGCGGCCTCATCGGTGCCGTTGGTCAGGTAGACGTGCAGGTCGGGGCCCTCGTCGGAGGAGAAGCCGGAGAGGGTCAGCTCGGATCCGGAGATCGTCACGGTGCCCTTCACGTTCTTGCCGTTCAGGCCCATGAACGTGCCGGTCTTCGACATGTCATGCATGTCCGACGCCATCGGCGAGGAGGACGGCATCGGGGTGGACGACGACATGGTGTCGCCGGAGGTCGGTGAGGCCGCGGGGGTCGAGCTGCAGCCCGCGAGAGTCAGGCCCAGGGCGAGGACGGCGACGCCGAGCGAGGCGGGGACGAAAGCGGTCTTGCGCATGATTGCTCCATTCCGTGGCGGGATCCGCCACATGGTTTCGAGGACAGTGGCGACGCTAGAACGGCCGGAATCGCCGCGGGGGAGTTCTTTCGGGGCCGTAAGGAACTCGGATCCGCCTCGGTCGCCGGGGCTAGCCTCTGAGCATGGAGATGCCCGGATCCGTTCTGCCCCGCGTGGTGGTCGTCGAGGACGACCCGACCGTGCGGGCCGCGGTCGAGCGCTATCTCGCGGCGAACGGCTACCGCGTCGACGGGTTCGGCGACGGCGTCAGCGCGCAGCGCGCGGTGCAGGCGGATCCGCCTGACGTGCTCATCGTCGACCGCATGCTTCCGGGCATCAGCGGAGACGAGCTGGCGCGCGATGCGAGGGCGCGCTCTGCGGTGCCGATCATCATGCTCACCGCGCTGGGCGAGGTGGAGCAGCGCATCGAGGGGCTGGAGACCGGCGCCGACGACTACCTCGTGAAGCCCTTCGCGCTGCGCGAGCTGCTGCTGCGGGTGGGCGCGCTGCTGCGCCGGTCCCTGGCGGCGTCCGCGCCGACGCGGGAGATCGTGCGCGGCGACTTCCGACTGGATCCGGCCCGGCGCCGGGTGCACGTGCGCGGCGAGGAGGTGCCGCTCGCCGCCCGCGAGTACGAGCTGCTCGCGCACCTCGTGCAGCACGATGGCGAAGTGCTCTCCCGCGACGACATCCTGCGCGAGGTCTGGGGCTGGTCGTTCGGCGAGGCCAGCACGGTGACCGTGCACGTGCGCCGGCTGCGGGAGAAGATCGAGCACGATCCGCGCCACCCCCTGCACCTGCTCACGGAATGGGGCGCCGGCTACCGGTTCTCGGCGGACGGAGCCGGCTCATGATGGCGCGCTTGCGCTCGGTTGCGGGGCGGACCCGGCGCGTGCCCGGGCGGGCTGTGCGTGTTCAGCAGCGGAGCGGATCCGGCTCATGATGCCCCTCGGCGTCGCGGATGTGCTGCTGATCCTGCTCACCGCACTCGTCTGCGCGGCGGTCGTGACGTGCGCGGCGGTGCTGGTGCTGCGCCGCGCGCGCCGGGCAGGGCTGACCCTGCGCCTCGTGGTCGTCGGCGTGGCATCGGTGCTCGCCCTCGCGACGGGTGTGCTCGCGATCTCGGCCGAGATGTACCTGTCGGCGCACGACTTCACGGTGCTGGTGTGGGTGCTCGGCGCGGCGCTGCTGTGCGCGCTCGCGACGGCCTGGATCACCGCCCGTGCGGCGCGGAGCTCGGTGCGGGGGCTTTCGGCCGCGGTGCGCCGTGTCGGCGAGGGCGACGTCGTCGACCGCGGATCCAGCGGATGGCGCGAGTTCGACGACCTGTCCGCCGAGCTCGCCGAGGTGTCGGCGAAGCTCAGCGACGCGCGGGCCGAGCTGGAGCGGCTGGACTCCGACCGCCGGCGCTTCCTCGCGTGGATCTCGCACGACCTGCGCACCCCGCTGACCGCGATTCGCGCGCTCGCCGAGTCCGCGGAGGAGGGCCTCGCGGATCCGGACGCGTTCCCCGGTCAAGTCCGCGCACAGGTCGAGACGATGGGCCGGATGGTGGACGACCTGTTCGAGCTGTCGCGGATCACCTCGGGCTCGCTGCGGCTGCGCACCGAGCAGGTCGAACTGCTCGACGTGGTCTCGGACGCGGTCGCCGACGTGCGCGCCGCCGCGGGGGAGCACCACGTACGGATCGTGCAGCAGGGCATCGACGGCCACGTGCTGTGGGCGGATCCGCATCAGCTCACGCGCGTGATCGTGAACCTGCTCACCAACGCGGTGCGGCATGCGCCCGAGGGATCCGAGATCCTCGTCTTCGCCGAATCGCCGTCGCCGCACCGGCTGGTGCTGGCAGTCCTCGACCACGGCAGCGGTGTGGCCGTGGAGGACCTGGACCGCATGTTCGAGGTGGGATGGCGCTCGGATCCGTCCCGCACCAGCGGCACCGCGCCGGATGCAGTGGCGTCGGGGGCCGGTCTCGGCCTCGCGATCGCGCGGGGTCTTGCCCGGGCGCACGGCGGCGACGTGTTCGCCGAGCACACCGACGACGGCTTCTGCCTGAAGGTGCTGCTGCCGGTGGGCGAGCCCGGATCCTGAGGCCCGCTCAGGCCCCGGGCAGGGCCCGCCACGGCGTCGACCCGGCCCAGCGGCACTGAAGCCGCCAGGGCGGACCGTACCCGATCCCGACGGCCATGTACAGGACCGTGCGAATGGCTTCGGAGAGCGCCACAGTCGGGCGCAGGAGGCCCGATTGCGCCGAACGACGTGATGATTCCGTGCTTCCGGCGTCTCATTGACAGGTACATCTTCAATGTCGCAGATACCGCAGGAGGAAGATAATGCAACTCTCCACTGGCTCGATCGACTGGCTGTCGATCGGGATGAAGGTACTCATCGCCATCGTGATCCTGCTGGTCACCTGGCTGATCGCCTGGATCGTGCGCTGGATCTTCGCGCGCCTCGTGGGCAGAATCGGCTTCCTGCGCAGACAGGGAGCAGACGGAGCCCAGGTCGGCCAATCGATCGGGCAGATCGCGAGCCTGCTGGTATGGCTCCTCGGCCTCATCGCCGTGCTCCAGGTGTTCTCGCTCAATCAGGTGCTCGCCCCGCTGCAGGGCCTTGTGGACGGCGTGCTCGGCTACCTGCCGAACATCATCGGTGCCGGCATCGTGTTCTTCATCGGGTTCGTGCTCGCCAAGATCGCCCGGCAGCTGGTGGTCACGGCTCTGGGGACGGTCGACTTCTCGCGGTTCGGCCGTCGTCTCGGCGCGAAGGCCGACTCGGCCACCGGAACCGCCCATGCAGAGACCGTCGCGGCTCCCGTGGCGGAGAACAAGGGCAAGATCGTCCCGCTCATCGGGAACCTCGTGTTTGGCGTGATCGTGATCGTCGTCGCCATCGCGGCGCTGCAGGTACTCGGCATCGCCGCCATCTCGCGGCCGGCCGAGCAGATGCTGACGATGTTCCTGGCGGCGCTGCCCGCGATCATCGCGGCTGTGATCCTGCTCGCGATCGGCTACGTGATCGCGCGCTTCCTCGGTGAACTGCTCGAAGGGCTCCTGCAGGCCGGGGGCACCGACCGGGCACTGTCCAGCGCGGGTGTGGTGCCTGAGGGCACCAGTGCATCGACGATCATCACGCGCATCGTGCAGACCGCGATCATGATCTTCTTCGCAATCATGGCGACCCGGCTGCTCGGCTTCCCCGAGGTGACCCGGATCCTCGACCAGATCCTCGCTGTCGGCGGCCGAGTGCTGCTCGGTGGAGTCGTGATCGCGGCGGGCTTCCTCATCGCCTCGGTGCTCGCCCGGGTGCTGGGCGACAGCACCATGGTGAAGGTGCTGCGCTACGCCACGATCGCGCTGTTCGCCGCCATGGGGCTCAAGGCCATGGGGCTCGCGGACTCGATCATCAACCTCGCGTTCGGCGCCGTCGTGATCGCCGCCGGGCTGGCCGCCGCTCTCGCGTTCGGTCTCGGCGGTCGTGAGGCGGCCGGCCGTACCCTGAACCGTCTCGCTGCGAAGGCGGAGGCCGCGATGCCGTCGCACGCGGAGCCGGCAGCCCCGGCGCCGGCGGGTTCGGCGCCGGCGGCATCGCCCTCGGCGGCATCGTCGGGCCGGACGGCCACGGGCGCGGGTGACGTGCGCCCGAAGGCCGGGTCCACCGACTCCGGAACGACGCCTCCCGTCGCGGAAGACGGAGACGGGGTCGGCGCGCCGAACTGACCGGCCCGTGAACTCTCCAGCCGGTGCCAGATGGCGGGAGAACTACCGTTTGGCGGGACAAACGGGCCGGATCCGGCCGCCAAGCGATGAATCCCCCGCTGAACGGCAGGACTCGCCGCAGAGCCCCGGACAGCCCGTCGCCGCGCGGACGGAGTCGGCGTACATTCGCCGCTCCGTTCGATCTGGCGCAGTCCGCGACCAGCGAACAGCCGCGGCGCGGATCCGCTCTCCTCTTGTCGGGGCGTCCGCATAGGCTGGGCCTCATGACCGACGTTCTTCCCTCCGGGCTCGCCATCGGCGACTTCGACCCCGCGATCCGCCCTCAGGACGACCTCTACCGGCACGTGAACCACACGTTCCTCTCCACCACGGAGATCCCCGCAGACAAGGCGCGCTGGGGATCCTTCCACCTCCTCGCCGACCAGTCCGAGAAGGACGTGCGCGCGATCATCGAGGAGTCCCAGGGCGCTGAGCCCGGCACCGAGGCGCGCAAGATCGGCGACCTGTACGCGAGCTTCATGGACACCGAGCGCATCGCCGCCCTCGGCACCGCTCCGCTGGCCGCGCCGCTCGCCGCGGTCGACGCGATCACCACGATCGACGAGTTCCTCGCGACGGTCGGATCCTTCGACCGCCAGGGCATCGCCGCTCTGATCGGCGTGTTCGTGGAGCCGGATCCGGGCAACCCCGAGCGCTACGTGCCGTTCGTCGTGCAGGCCGGCATCTCACTGCCCGACGAAAGCTACTACCGCCTCGACAGCTTCGAGGGCACCCGCGCCGCCTACCGCGCCCACCTGGAGCGGATCCTGGATCTCGCGGGTGTCGCCGACGCCGCAGGGCAGGCCGACCGCGCCTTCGCGCTCGAGCACGACATCGCCGGCCACCACTGGGACAACGTGGAGAGCCGCGACGCGGTCAAGACGTACAACCTGAAGAGCTGGGACGAGTTCCAGACGCTCGTCGGCGTGGACCTCGCCTCGTGGCGCGACGCCGTCGCGGGCCCGGCCGGAGCCGACGCGTTCGCCGAGGCCGTCGTCTACCAGCCGAGCTTCTTCGAGGGCCTCGGATCCCTGCTCACCGCAGAGCGCCTGGACGACTGGAAGGCCTGGCTGCGGGCCAAGGTCGTGCACGGTCTCGCCGCCTACCTCACCGACGACATCGTGCAGGAGAACTTCTCGTTCTACGGCACCGAGCTGACCGGCGTCCCCACGATCCGCGAGCGCTGGAAGCGCGGCGTCTCGCTCGTGGAGGGCGCGCTCGGCGATGCGGTCGGCAAGGTCTACGTCGAGCGGCACTATCCGCCGGCGGCCGAGGCGGCCATGAACGAGCTCATCGGCAACCTGCTCGAGGCGTACCGCCAGTCGATCACGACGCTCGAGTGGATGAGCCCGGAGACCCGCGAGAAGGCGCTCGCCAAGCTCGACACGTTCACGCCCAAGATCGGGCACCCCAAGGTGTGGCGCGACTACTCGACCGTGACGGTCGATGCCGGGGACCTGATCGGCAACGCCGGCCGCGCTGCGCAGTTCGAGCACGATCGCACGATCGGCAAGGTGGGCAAGCCCATCGACCGCGACGAGTGGTTCATGCCGCCGCAGATGGTGAACGCGTACTACAACCCGCTGATGAACGAGATCGTGTTCCCGGCCGCGATCCTGCAGTACCCGTTCTTCGACGCCTCCCGCGATGCGGCGGCCAACTACGGCGGGATCGGATCCGTCATCGGCCACGAGATCGGGCACGGCTTCGACGACCAGGGCAGCCGCTACGACGGCGACGGCAAACTGCAGGACTGGTGGACGGACGAGGACCGCGCCGCGTTCGAGGAGCGCACGAAGTCGCTCATCGCGCAGTACGACGCGCTCGTGCCGGAGGGGCTGAGCGCCGAGCACCACGTGAACGGCGCCCTCACGATCGGTGAGAACATCGGCGACCTCGGCGGCCTCGGCATCGCGCTCAAGGCGTACGAGATCGCGCTCGGCGGCGAGGAGGCGCCCGTCATCGACGGCCTGACCGGCGTGCAGCGCCTGCTGCTGTCGTGGGCGCAGGTGTGGCAGCAGAAGAGCCGCGAGGCCGAGACGATCCGCCTGCTGACCATCGACCCGCACTCGCCCAACGAGTTCCGCTGCAATCAGATCCTGCGGAACATCGACGCCTTCTACGAGGCGTTCGACGTGACCGAGTCGGACAAGCTCTGGCTCGCCCCCGAGGAGCGCGTCACGATCTGGTGATCGTCTGACCGCGCGAACGCCCGCCCCGATCTCCGGGGTGGGCGTTCTGTCGTTCGGCGGTTGCACTGCCCGCCCCGCCTCGGCGAGAGCACATCCTCTCGCCGAGTGCACATCCCCGTCGCGCCGTGGGCATGTGCACTCGCGGGGAGCATGTGCTCTCGAGGCCCTGGGCACCGCGTTTCGTCTCGCTCCTCGCTGCGCTCGCTCCTCGCTGCGCTCGGGGCTCGCTCAACGACCGGGAGCGCCGACTAGGCTCGCCCCATGATCCCCGCAGACTGGACCCCGCATCGCCGCGAGGACGGCGAACTCCTGGGCTGGATCCGCCCCGAGGGCGCCGACTGGCTCGCCGTCGACGTGCTCGGGCGCGAGGTCACCGGCGAGATCGACTGGCTCGACGCCGAGGCGGCGCTCGAGGAGCACGGGATCCGCTGGCTCGCGGATCCGTGGATCCTGGAGGGCGAGGGACCGGAGCCGCTGCGGGTGCAGATCGTGGAGGTCGTGCCGGAGGGCGATGGCCGGATCACGGTCAAGGTCGACGACTTCGGCGACATGCAGCGTCCGCCCACGCAGCGTTACACGCTGGCGTGGCCCCTTCCCGCGCGACTGCGCCCGCTCGGCCCCGACGATCCGGACGGGCGCACGATCACCCGCTGACCGGCACGCCATTCCGTACCGGAACGGATCCGACGCGCCGCGGACGGGAATACCACCCTGCGTGCGGCACGTTCGCGAAACGTATGAAGGTTCTTCTCACCGGCGCGACCGGATACATCGGCACTTCCGTCCTCGACCGGCTGCTCGCGGAGGGTCACGCGGTCACCGCCCTGGTCCGCGATACGGCGAAGGCACGCGTGGTCGAAGAAGCGGGGGCGACAGGGCTGGTCGGCGATGTCACCGACGCGACGCTCATCGCAGAAGCTGTGCGCGCGGTCGACGGCGTCATCCACACGGCCTCCACGCCCGAGGGCGACGCGGCGTTCATCGACGCCGTGCTCGGCGCGCTCGAAGGCACCGGCAAGCCGGTCGTGCACACCGGCGGCATCTGGAGCTACGGCTCCTCGGGCGACATCACCGAGGACACGGCCCTCGACCGGCCCGCCCTCACGGCCTGGCGTGGAGCGGGAGAGGCCCGCGTCCTGGGCGCGGCCGGCGTCCGCGGGACCGTCGTCGCGCCCGCGACGGTGTACGGCCGCGGTGGCGGACTGGTGCGGCTGCTCACCGACGAGACCGACGGCGGAGTGCTCCTGATCGGCGACGGCAGCCAGCACTGGACCACGGTCGACGTCGACGACCTGGCCGCGCTGTACGTGCTCGCGCTCGAGAAGGGCGGCCGGGGCGAGACGTACATCGGGGCGTCCGGGCAGAACCCGACCGTGCGCGAGCTCGGCGAGGCGATCGCCGCCGGTTACGGCGTGACGGAGGGCGTCCGCGCCGAGAGCGTCACGGAGACCCGTGAGCGTCTGGGCGAGGCCTTCGCCGATGCGCTCCTGCTCGACGAGCAGGCCACCGGCGCGAAGGCCCGGGCCGAGCTCGGATGGGCGCCGACCGCGCGCCCGCTCGTCGCGCAGCTCGCCGCGGGCGAGTATCTCGGCGAGAGCGTCTCCGCCCGCTGAGCACGAAGGCCGAGGCCGGGCGCTGATCGCCCGGCCCCGCCTTTCGTCTCCCTGCGCCCGCTCAGAGCCCATGCTTCCCGGTCAGCGCACGCCCTTCATGAGCGCGAGAACGGGCTTGACCGACACCAGCAGCCCGATCCCGACGATGATCGCGATCGCGCCGAGGATCGAGAAGTACGGCACCTCATTGTGCGGGTCGTAGAACTGCACGAGCCAGCCGGAGATCGCGGTGCCCAGCGACACGGACAGGAAGAACAGCGCGACCATCTGCGTGTGGAACGCGGCCGGCGCCAGCTTCGTGGCCGCGGACAAGCCGATCGGCGACAGCAGCAGCTCGGCGACCGTGAAGACGAACAGGATCCCGATGATCGCCAGCAGCGGGGTCGAGTTCGCAGCGCCCCCGGCGAACGGCAGGAACAGCAGGAACGCGGCACCCATGACGATCGCGCCGAGTGCGAACTTCACCGGCGTGGACGGCTGACGGGCGCCGAGCTTCGTCCAGATCGCGGCGAACACCCCGGACAGCACGATGATGAACACCGGGTTGATCGACTGCACCCACGACACCGGCATCTCCCAGCCGAACAGGTCGCGGTTCAGGCGCTCGTCCGAGTACACCGTCAGCACGGTGAACTGCTGCTGGTACAGCGACCAGAACGCCACGCTCGTGATGAACAGCGGCAGGAACCCCCACACCCGGGAGCGCTCGGTCGCGTCGATGCGGCGGCTCGTGAGGATCACCGCGAAGTAGGCGATCGCGGCGACGGTGGCCGCGATGATCACCATGGTCGACAGGTTGTCCGCGCGGATCACGCCGACGAGCACGAGCACGACGATGAGCAGGATCGCGGCGATCGCGACGATCACGGCCGTCAGATAGCGGTTGCGCGGCAGCGGGTTCGCGATGCGGCTGGCCTCGGCCGGCAGCCCACGGCGTCCGAACGAGTACTGCACGAGGCCGGCGGCCATGCCGATCGCGGCGAGGCCGAAGCCGAAGTGGAAGCCCAGCGTCGACTGCAGCAGACCGGTGAGGATCGGTCCGAAGAATCCGCCGAGGTTGATGCCCAGGTAGAAGAGCGAGAAGCCGGCGTCGCGCCGCGGGTCCTCGGCCGCGTAGAGGGTGCCGACCACGGAGGTGGCGTTGGCCTTGAGGCCTCCGGATCCGATCGCCACGAGCACCAGACCCACGCCCACGCCCACGACGCCCGGCAGCAGTGCCAGGGCGATGTGGCCCGCCATGATCACGATCGCGCTGAAGAACAGCGTGCGCTCGGATCCGAGGATACGGTCCGCGACCCAGGCGCCGAGGATCGTGGCCAGATAAACGGATCCGCCGTAGGCGCCGACGATGCCGCCGGCGATGCCCTTGTCGAGGCCGAGCCCTCCGTCGGTGACGGAGTAGTACAGGTAGATGAGCAGGATCCCCTGCATGCCGTAGAAGCTGAACCGCTCCCACATCTCCACCCCGAACAGGTGGGCGAGGGCCCACGGCTGCCCGAAGAATCGGGTGTCGTGGTCGCCGTGCTTCTCGGTCTCCTGTGCGGTGCTCATCATTCCAGCGTAAGCCGCGCCGGCGCGCGCCGCGGAAAGGCCCGACTCAGCCCACCGCCCCGAGCACGAACCCCGCGTCGAGGAGAAGAGGTCCCGGATAGGATTGAGTCGCGCCTCTTCGTGCGCATTCCCCGCATCATCGCGACCATTGGAGCCACCGTGGCCGAACAGTCCCGTCTTGACAAGGTCATCGCCCTCGCCCGCCACCGCGGGTTCGTGTTCCAGGCGGGTGAGATCTACGGGGGCTCACGCTCGGCCTGGGACTACGGCCCCCTCGGCACCGAGCTCAAGGAGAACATCCGCCGGCAGTGGTGGCAGACGTTCGTGCGCGGCCGCGGCGACATGGTGGGTCTGGACTCCTCGATCATCCTGCCCAAGCGGGTGTGGGAGGCCTCGGGCCACGTCGCGACGTTCACGGATCCGCTCGTCGAGTGCCTCCAGTGTCACAAGCGCTTCCGCGCCGACACCCTCATCGAGGACTTCGAGGCCCGCAAGGGCCGTCCCGCCGAGAACGGCCTGGCCGACGTGCCCTGCCCCAACTGCGGCACCAAGGGCCAGTACACCGAGCCCAAGGCGTTCTCGGGTCTCGTGAAGACCTACCTCGGCGTGGTCGACGACGAGTCCGGCGTGTACTTCCTGCGCCCGGAGACCGCGCAGGGCATCTTCGTGAACTTCTCGAACGTGCTCACCGCCTCGCGCAAGAAGCCGCCGTTCGGCATCGGCCAGGTGGGCAAGGCGTTCCGCAACGAGATCACGCCCGGTAACTTCATCTTCCGCACGCGCGAGTTCGAGCAGATGGAGATCGAGTACTTCGTGCCGCCCACCGAGGCGCAGGAGTGGTTCGAGCACTGGGTGCAGGAGTGCTGGGACTGGTTCATCGACCTCGGGATCAACCCCGAGAACATGCGTCAGTTCGATGTGCCGGAGGACGACCGCGCGCACTACTCCGCCGGCACCATCGACGTCGAGTACCGCTTCGGCTTCGCGGGCAAGGAGTGGGGCGAGCTCATGGGCGTCGCCAACCGCACCGACTTCGACCTGACCAACCACAGCGAGGCCTCCGGATCCTCGCTCACCTACTTCGACCAGGCCTCGGGCGAGAAGTACACCCCCTACGTGATCGAGCCGTCGTTCGGCCTCACCCGCTCGATGATGGCGTTCCTCGTGGACGCCTATGTCGAGGAGGAGGTGCCGAACGCCAAGGGCGGATCCGACGTGCGCACCGTGCTGAAGCTCGACCCGCGCCTCGCGCCGGTCAAGGTCGCGGTGCTGCCGCTCAGCCGCAACGAGCGCCTCTCGCCGCTGGCCCGCGAGGTGGCCGACAAGCTGCGCGGGCACTGGGCGATCGACTTCGACGACGCCGGTGCGATCGGCCGCCGCTACCGCCGTCAGGACGAGATCGGCACCCCGTTCTGCGTCACGATCGACTTCGACTCCCTCGAGGACGACGCGGTGACCGTCCGCGACCGCGACACGATGGCGCAGGAGCGCGTGCCGCTCGCCGAGCTCGACACTTATCTGTCGGAGCGCCTCAAGGGCGCCTGACCGGGCATGACGAAGGGCCGCGATTCACCGGGTGAATCGCGGCCCTTTCGCCGTCTCAGCGTCGGGCGCTCAGAAGTCTTCGCCCTCGGCCTGTGAGGGGTGCTTCTCGAACCAGACGGGGCGGCCGATGTGCAGCAGCGCGTCGGAGTCGAACAGTTCGGGGTCGCGTTCCATGGAGGTGCTCCTTGTGGACAGGGGTGGCTTGGATCCAGTTTCCGGTGCATTCGCCCGCCCTTCTGGGCGATCTGCCGTGAAAGAACCTCGGATCCTTCGCAATGTGCAAGGAATGAGACGTGGTGGATGGTCGCAGGGCTCCGGCCTCGCGCTGTGGCAGATCAGGGGGCTGCACCGGGATCAGCGGGCGAGCGGCGCCTCGGCGTCCAGCCCGGAGAGCTTGCCCGGGTTGGCGACCGAGAAGACCTGCGTGATGCGGCCCTCCTCGACCGTGAAGCTCACCGCCGCGAGTAGCTCGCCGCCGACCTGGATCCCCGCGGCGAGCATGCCGTTCACCCGCAGCGGGATCACCGTGAAGGCCGTGTCGAGCTTGGCGATGCTGCCCTGCAGGAACGCCACGACGCGGTCGGCGCCGTGCAGCGGTCGCCGTGCCGCGTGCCGCACGAGCCCGCCGCTGTCCGTGACCGACACCACGTCGGGCGCGAGCACATCCATGAGCCCCTGCACGTCGCCGGAGTTCATCACCGCGATGAAGCGCTGCACCGCGAGATCGTGCTCGGAGGCGTCGACCGCGATGCGCGGGCGGCGGGCGGCCACGTGGTCGCGGGCGCGGTGCGCGATCTGCCGCACCGCCGCCGGGGTCTTGCCCACTGCGTCGGCGATCTCGTCGAACGGCACGTCGAACACCTCGCGCAGCACGAACACCGCGCGCTCGGTCGGGCCCAGCGTCTCGAGCACCGTGAGCATCGCGACCGACACGCTCTCGGCGAGCACCACGTCCTCGGCCACGTCGGCGGTCGTCAGCAACGGCTCCGGCAGCCACGGGCCCACGTACTCCTCGCGCCGGCGGGACGCCGTCCGCAGCAGGTTCAGGGACTGCCGGGTCACGGTGCGCACCAGATAGGCGCGGGGATCGCGCACGTCGTCGCGATCGGCCGACGCCCAGCGCAGCCACGATTCCTGCAGCACGTCCTCGGCGTCTGCCGCGGATCCGAGCATCTCGTACGCGACCGTGAACAACAGGCCGCGGTGCGTGACGAACGGATCCTCGGTCGCCGGCCGGCTCACGTCGCTCATGCCGGCGACGTTACGCGGGTCTCGCCCCGCGTCGCCAGGGGTGCCAGCCCGCAGGCGTCCGCGAAGCCATCGGAGTGGATCCCCAGCGCGATGTTGGATCGGGCCGTCGCGTTGAGGTAGCCGACCTTCGCGGCGAGCTCGAGTAGAGCCGGGGCGCCCAGCTCGGCGAGCAGTGCGTCGGAGAGCTCGTCGGTGACCGCGGGCGGCGTCAGGCTCATCGCCTCGGCGTACTCCATCACGAGCCGCTCCCGGTGCGTGAACCGGGTGGACTCGCGCCAGATCGGCACCTCGCGGGCCTTCTCCTCATCGAGCCCGTGGTCGTGGGCCATGAAGTAGTGCAGGTCGAGGCAGAAGCTGCAGCCGACGGTCGCGGCCGCGGTCATCGTCGCCAGCGTCGACAGGCTCTTGTCGAGCTCGTGCCACTTCTCGGTCTTGCGGCCGAAGTTCATCATGTCCGTGAACACCGGGCGGTGGTGCCAGAGCACCCCGATCGAGTCGGGCACCCTGCCGAACATCTTCTTCGTGGCGAACTTCACCACGGCGCCGTACAGTCCGGTCACCTCGGTCGCGGGGATGCGGGCCTGAATCGTCATGATCTGCTCCTTCTGCGGCGCGCTTCTCGCGCCTTCGAACATGGAGACACCGGCCGCGGCGGATGTGTGACATCCGGATCCGAAGTCCGGTCGATGTTCCGACGCGGCCCGCGAACGTCGTCGTCGCCGCCGGCCCATTTGGTCATGCATGAGAAATCAACTTCTTGCTTCTGAACTGTCTTGCTATCATCGAGAACGTGACGACAGGAGGCGCAATGGCAGCGCAGCGCGACCCCGATGCGGTTCGTATCGCCATCATCGGCGCCGGTCGCATGGGGCAGCGTGCCGTCGAGCTGTTGAGCCGACGCCCCGGCGTGGAGGTCGTCGCGGTCCTCGATCCCGATGTCGAGCGTGCTGCGAGCTCTGGTGCGCGTGCCGTACGGCGAATGCAGGAGCTCGACGGGCTTGCGGACGCGGTCTACATCGCCTCGCCCAGTGCGTTGCATGGCGAGCACTGCATCGCCGCGGCGAAGCTCGGCGTGGACATCCTCGTGGACAAGCCTCTCGCCCTCAGCTCGACCGAGTCCGATGAGGTGATCCGGGCCGTGCGCTTCTCCGGCGTGAGGCTCATGGTCGGGTTCAGTTATCGCTACCGGGCGGAATGGCGTCAGGCTCATGACTGGGTGCATGCGGGACGGATCGGCGCCGTCACGCTCATCACCGACACCGTGGTCGAGGCGGCGACAGAGACACCGGACTGGTATTGGCGCACCGCTGACGGTGGCGGTGTGATCCAGCTCCAGTCCCATCATCTGTTCGATCGGATCGCCTGGATCGCGGGGGTGCCGGTTCTCCCCAGGGCTGCGGTGGTCGGCCCCGCGGATGGGCGAGCGGAGCGGCATCTTTCGGTTCTCGCCACTGCCGGATCCGCGCCGGTGGGTCTCACGCTCGGATTCGCAGACGGGTACGACGACGCCGGTGCCGCCCAGCTGCTCGTTCAGGGCGAGCGCGGGCACATCGTCGTGGACTCCGTCCGGCGCACCGCGACGCTCGTCTGTGCCGGAGAGCCCCCGGTCGTGATGTCGGCGGGGAATGATGACTGGTTCGCCGCCGAGCTGGACGCCTTCGTCGCCGGCGCGGCAGACGGCGAGCCCGGTGTCGAGGAGGGGGCGGCGGCCGTCGCCGCCGCGGAAGAAGTGCTGCGGCTGGTCGCCGGTGAGAGACTGTCCGAACTGTCGCACATGTCCCGGAATGGATCCCAGTGAAATGACCGAGTCCCAGCAGAACGTCAAATCGGCCCAGCGGACCTTGGAGCTTCTCGAGGTGGTGGCGCGTCACGAGCACGGCGTCACCTTCGTAGACCTCGCGCAGGAGCTGCCGTATCCGAAGAGCAGCCTGCATGGCCTGCTGCAGACCATCGTGACGATGGGATGGCTCACGTTCGACCCGGACGATCGCACCTACGCCGTCGGCGTCAAGCCGTGGGAAGTCGGCCAGGCGTTCCGGCGCAGCCGTGACATCGTGATCCACGCGCGACCCGCGATCCTCGCCGCCAACGCCGAGCTCGACGAGACCATCCAGCTGGGCATCCTCGACGATCTCGACGTGGTCTACATCGACAAGGCGGAGGGCACGAAGCCCCTGCGCCTGGTGTCGAATGTCGGCAGCCGCCTGCCGGCCTACGTCACCGGCATCGGCAAGGCCCTGCTCAGCGGTCTCGACATCGGCCTGTTGCAGAGTCGATTCGCGGGGCGGGACCTGCCCGGCTACACGGCCCACACGATCACCTCGGGCGACGTCCTGCTCGATGTGCTCGGGCAGGTGCGAAGCCAGGGATACGCCGTGGACGACGGGGAATACACCGACGGGGTGTACTGCGTCGCGGTGCCGATCGTCGGACGTGCCGGCCAGGTCGTCGCTGCGATGAGCTGCTCGGTGCCGAAAGTGCGGATCGAGAGCGGTGACATGCGCTCCGCCCGCATGATCGAGGTGCTCTCCAGCAACGGAAGGCGCATTTCCGAGGCGCTGACCGCCTGACCCATGGCGGCGCGACGCGCCACGCCATCGCTGACAGAAACCGGAGCGTCGATGCGGGACATCATTGTTGACCTCGGCAGCCTCGGCATCGCGCCGATCGATGTGCGGGAGGTGTGCGGCGAGCGTGTCCATCTTCCTGCAGGCGCGCCGGACCGTTGGCTGCACGGGTGGCATCTGCGAGGCGTGGTCAGTGACTTCCGCGGGAGTGACGACACCCCGGTCCCGGGGGCCCTCGTCCGGGGGACCGTGCGCCTCGAGGTGGGTGGGCGCCGGCTCGACGAGGGGACCGACTACCTCATCGACGACACGTGGGGCGCGCTGACGCGTGTCGGGGACTGGTCCGGGGACGCTGCTGCGACGTACCGCGTGGCCCTTCGTCGTGTCGATGCGGTGATCGATCGTGGCGACGGCGCGTTCGAGGTCATTCCGGGCGTGCCACACCTCTCCAACCCGCTTCCGCCTCACGCGGCAGGTCTGCGACATGTGGCGAACGTGTACGTGTCGGCCGCGGGCGTCGAGCTGCTCCCGTTGCGCGAAGAGCCGGGCGTGGTGCGATCCTCCCCCCGGCCCGATCTCTTCCCGGCCGTCGCTCGCGTGCGCGCCGACGGCGAGCGTCCGTTGCGGATCACCTGCTGGGGCGACAGCGTCACCGTCGGCGCGTCATCGTCGAGCCCGTGGAGCTCCTATCCGCAGCTCGTCTCGTACGGGCTCGCCTCGGCGGGGCGACCTGCTGAGGTGACGGTGGTGGCCGTCGGCGGCACGACTTCGGCCCAGTGGCTGGATCCTGGGCGCCTCGATCTGCCGTTCTCCGCCGTCGTCGATTCCAACCCAGACCTTCTCATCGTGGAGTTCGTCAACGACGCCGAGGGCGACCTCACGACGTGGGAGCGCTCCTATGCGGAGATCAGGGAACGCGCGGTGCGGATGGGGGCCGATCTGCTGCTGATGACTCCGCATTTCGTGATGCCCCCGTGGATGGGCCACGAGCGACTGGACGAACCTGACCGGCGCCCCTATGTGGCGTTCCTCCGTGCGTTCTGCGCGACGCACGAACTGCCTCTCGCCGATGCAGCGCGCGCGTGGGAGGCGTTGTTCGCAGAGGGTACGGCCTACCCGACGTTGCTTCGGAACGGGATCAACCATCCGGATGATCGGGGACATGCCATCTACGCGCGCGAAGCGCTCGCGGCGATGGGAGCGATCATGCCGCTCGAGCCACGGCCCGTGGTCGTGACCCCGGGGTGGATGGCGGACTGAAGCTCCCGCCCGCCCTCACTCGGGCGGGAGCAGTCCTTGGGGTGCCCGTGAACCGTGCGCCGAGGGTCGGCAGCATGTTCGCTGTGGCTCGTCCGAGTGTATCTGGAGTTGCACGTCAATGTGAATCAAACTTCATAAGCATGATCAAGCCTTAAGAAATATGCGCTAGATTGACGCCAAGTCGTTCGTACAGACGATCTTTAGTTCAAGCTAGTGAAACGAGGCTTCCATGCGAGCGCTGGTGCTGCGAGGGAACAATGACCTTGTGGTCGAGGACCGCCCGACGGCCGATCTCGGCGCCGACGAGGTGCGGATAGAGATCATCGCCACCGGGATCTGCGGTTCCGACATCCATGGGTATACCGGTGAGAACGGCCGTCGTTTCCCGGGGCAGGTGATGGGTCACGAGACCGTCGGTCGTGTGACCGAGATCGGCGGCGGGGCGGAAGGGTCCGCATTGCTCCTCGGCGATCTGGTGACCGTCAACCCGGTCATCGGATGTGGGCGGTGCGCGGCCTGCATGTCGTCGCGGTCGCTGGAATGCGGCGAGAGCCGTGTCATCGGCGTCGTGCCGGACATCAGTGCTGCGTTCGCCGAGACCATGGTGGTGCCGGCGCGGAACGTAGTCCGGTTCTCCGCGGAGCGGCACCCCCTCGTGGGAGCGCTCGTCGAGCCGTTGGCCGTCGGGTACCGCGCCGCTCGACGCGGAGGCGTCACGGCGGGGAACGCCGTGCTGGTGATCGGCGGCGGCCCCATCGGACAAGCTGCGGCATTGGGCGCGCGCCGCCTGGGAGCAGACGTTGTCGTCACGGAGATGTCTGCGCCGCGGGCCGATCTGCTTCGTGCGCTGGGGTTCACCGTGTTCGATCCGCGTTCCGAGGGCCTCGCCGACTCCGTGGCCGCAGTTTTGGGGCGCGAGCCCGAGATCGTCATCGACGCCGTGGGGGTCAGCGCCACCGTGGGAGAGGCGCTGCGTCTCTCCCGCCGGGGCGGCACGATCGTGCTCGTGGGCATGGGATCGCCGAGGGCCGAGATCGACGCCTACCGGGTGAGCACTCAGGAGCGAACGCTGGTCGGCACGTTCTGCTACGCCGATGACGAGTTCGCAGACACGGCCCGCTGGGCTGCCGAGAACGCCGAGATGCTGGAAGCCCTGGTCAGCGAGGTCGTCGATCTCGACCAGGCTCCGCAGGCCTTCCGTGAGCTCGCGGAAGGCACATCACTCGCATCCAAGATCCTCGTGCGCTTCGCCGGCGCCCGTGCGGTCGCCTCGTAGGCTCGCACGATGAGCGCCTCTGAGCCGCGTACCGCGACCGTCGCCGACCTGATCGACGCGGCGAGCTGGATCACCTCCGCCTCCTGGATGGAGGACCGGAGCGGCAGTCTTCCCGTTCTGGCAGCCCGCTTCAGGCACGACGGTCGTTCCGAAACGATCGTGCTGCACCTCGCGGTCGCCGGCATCGCACGGGTGGAGGTCAACGGTCGTCCGATCACCCGGCACGTGCTGGAGCCGGGGTACGTCGATCACTCCGTGGTGTTAGAGGTCACCGAGTACGACATCACCGAGATCGTGCGCGACGGATCCAATACGGTGCGGATCGAGCTCGGACCGGGCACGTACGTCAGCGCCTCCTCCGACGGCCGCTGGACGCAGGTGGCCGCCGACTTCGGCGACCTCTGCGCCCGCGCGGTGATCGTCGCCGGCCATGGCACGAGCGCGCAGGTGCTCACCGCGACTGGCCCGGAATGGCGCGGCACCGTCGGCGGAACGGTGCGCTCCAACTGGACAGGGGGCGAGGACTTCGACGCCGAGCGGGACCGCGCCGCCCACGTCGACCGGCAGGACGAGTGGGCGGCCGCGGCAGCGCCGTTGCGGCCCCCGGTCACGCGGCTCGTGCCCCGCTCATCGCCCGCGGTCGCTCTCGCAGAGACCTTCGAAGCCGTGCTCGTCGAGAAGACCTACACGAAGTCGTTCGCTGTCGACTTCGGGCAGAACATCGCCGGCTGGCCGGAGATCACGGTGCCGGCACGGAGCCGCGTCACGATCGTGCCGGCGGAGATCCGCCACCCCGACGGTGTCGTCGACGCACGCACCGAGGGATGGGGGCCCGTGTTCCACACGGTGACCACGGGCGAGCACGAGGTCACGTGGAGTCCTCGATTCATGTACAACGGCTTCCGGTACCTGGACGTGCGCGGACTCGCCGAGGCGGACACGTCGATGTTCCGTGCGCGCGTGATCACCGCCGATGTCCCGCAGTCCGGCGCCTTCACCTGCTCCGACCCGTTGCTGGACCGCATCGACGACCTCATCGTGCGCGCCGTGCGCTCCAACGCCTTCTCGGTGTTCACCGACTGTCCGCAGCGCGAGAAGCTCGGGTATCTGGAGCAGCTGCACCTCGTCTTCGACAGCATCGTCCGCAACATCGATGCCCGTCCGGTCCTCGACCACATGGTCGATCTCATGATCGGAGCGCAGCGCGAGGACGGCAGCATCGGTCTGTGGGTCCCCGAGTGGGAGGAATGGGAGCACCCCTGGCGGGAGGATGCGAACTTCGCCGGGGCCATCGGCTTCCTTCCCTGGCTGATGTACCGCGAGTACGGCGATCCGGGCCCGCTGCTGAAGGCGCTGCCCACGCTGCTGCGGTACCTGGAACACGTCGAGGAGATCGCGGAGGGCGGGCTGCTGCGCTCCGGCCTCGGCGACTGGGACGGCCGGGCGTTCCGTCACGTGACGACGGTCGAGAGCACGACCTGGCACCGCCTGCTGGTCATCGCCGCCGAGGCGTGTGCACTCGGAGGCGACGTCGCGACGGGGCGACGGGTGGGAGAGCGTGCTGCGCGCCTGCGTGAACGGCTTCGTGCCGATTTGCTCGGCGAGGACGGACGGCTGCGGGAGGTCGGCGCGGCGGAGTTGTCGGTGACCTTGACCGCCGGAATCCTCACCGCGGACGAGGAGGCGGCGGGCGTCGACGAGCTGGAACGCCTGATCGTCGAGGGAGGCTACTCCGTGGATGTCGGAGAGATGGCGATGGCCTCGCTCGTCTCGGTTCTGACGCGTCACCGGCGGGACGGCACACTGTTGCAGATGTGCCGGGTCACGGACAGGCCGGGCTACGGCTACATGGTCGCGCACGGCGCGACGGCTCTCACCGAAACGTGGGACGGGCCGACCTTCGGATTCAGCCAGAATCACTTCATGAATGCCGCGATCTCCACCTGGTTCTCGCAGGGCGTGCTGGGAATCACTCAGCCCGCGTCATCGGTCGGATACTCCGAGCTCAAGATCGAGCCCCGGGTTGCGGCGGGTCTCACAGCGGCATCGGGATGGTATGACACTCCTCGCGGGCGTGTCGTCGTGGATTGGACCCTGCGCGACGGTGTGTTCTCGCTCACGGGGTCGGCGCCGGATGCCGGCGCCACCGTGATCCTGCCGTCAGGCGCACAACACCGAGCCGCCGGCGAGTTCGTGCTGGAGGAGCCGTTCTGACCCGCGAGGCGTGGTGATCTCGATCGTGCCGCAGGCGTCTACATGCGGCTACCGGCGGCGGACCGCCGGTAGCCGCGCCGGTCTCAATTGAGGATGAACTGCACGAGCTTGCCGTTGCCCACGGTGTCGTAGGCGACGAGAGAGTTCCGCCCCTTCTTCGCGCCGAAGACGCCTGGCTTGATGAAGTTGACGTCCGACCACTCGTTGTTCGTCAAGTCCTTGACCACTCCGTTCAGGATCACCCGATCGATCTTCTGGCGGGCGTGGAGCTTGAAGCTCACCATGTCATAGCTGTCGCCCGTCTGCACCGTGAACTCCGAGCCTTCCTTCACCGTCACCGCCGGTGCGTCTGGATTCGGCGCCGGATCTGTTGCGATCGCGAAGACGCGATCGACGTACACATCGCCGAGAAGGTTGTTGTCGAAGCCGCCGAAGTAGAACAGCAGGTTGCTGTTGGTGTAGGTGCCCTGCAGCTCGATCTCGTGGTAGGCACCGTCGGCCACAACAGGGACGGGATCGGCGTAGTCATTCCAGATGGGGGGCGCGTATACGCCGTAGCGCATCATCAGCGAGGAAGCGGTGGCCGTGCCCGGATCCACGCGCAGGCGGACGAAGAGCTTCCAGTCCCGTCCCACCGGAAGGCTGTTGAGCCGCATCTGCAGGAACCAGCTGAACAGGTTGCCGGGGAGTTTGATGGCGTACCCGTCGGACGCCAATGGGTCGGCGAGGAGGGTGCAGTTGGGCTTGTCGAGCACCAGATCCGGATCCTGGAAGTCCACCCAGTCCTGTGGAAGGAGGCCGATCGCCGCGTCGGGAACGACGGCCGCGGTGCGCTCGATCGAGAGCAGGGCGACCAATTCGGCGATGGTGGAGCTGTCGCCGGTCCAGAACTCCATCCCGATCGCGGCCAGGTCGGCCTGAAGGCGCGCAAGTCGATTCGTCGTGTCGGGATCCCAGGTCTGGCCGAGCTCGGTCGCACGTGCGGAGAAGTTCGCTCGACGCAGCAGGATGATGTAGTCGATGGTCGCGCGGATGGGCTGGAGGTGAAGCGTGTACTGGGCGTTACCGCTTACCGCGGCGAACGCGGAGGTCAGGAGCGCGTCGGCATCCCGCATGGTCTCATAGCGAAGGTACGCGCCTACCGGCGCTGACAAGCAGCTGAGACTGGACGAGGTGCTCTCCAATGCGCTGACCATGAGGTCGATGTAGTCCGACACGAACGGCGCCGCCGGGCCGAAGAACCCGTTCACGAACTCCTGGATGAGGTCGCTCGCGTTGAGTGACGGATCCCACAGCAGGCGACTGTGCACCCACAGTCGCATTGCGGCGAGCTCCAGGCCGGGGGTGTCGAAGGGCGACTGCGAGAAGTACCCCTGGATCTCGGAATGCGCGGCTATGTCCTTGATGCTCTCCGGGTGAGCGTGATAGTCCGGGTAGGGCTGGAGGTAGTTTCGGAAGTTGCCGGTGTAGTTCCAGACGATCATGTTCGCGGAGACGTCGCACCAGTCGGTGAGGAACTCCCCGACTTCGGTGTTGCTCCCCTCGAAAAGGGATGTCGCGAAGTTTGCGTCGATCGGTGCGAATACGACGGCCATGTTCGGGTGGACGGTCAGGCCCGTGGGAGGCTTCAAGCTCCACTGGTACGCCTGCATCGACAGCTGCACATCCGGATACCAGACCACGGTGCCGGCGGCGACCTCGTTCATCATGTCGACCAGCGGCGCCGAGAGTGCGTCGCCGTGGAGGGCCGCGAACGCCGCGCTGTCCGAGTCGGGAGTCCAGACCGTGTCGTTCTGATTGACCTGGTACGAGCGGGGACCGCCCATGTAGAACACGCGCCACTCGAGGTTGTTGAGGAGATAGGTGGTGAGCTGTGATCGTGCGGCGGAGTCCATCATGAGGATCTGACCGCCGTATCGCTTTGACGCGTCCACTCCGGAGGCGAGGAACATCTGGATGTCAGGGAAGTACTGAGACCAGGTGTCGACGCCGGCGGGCGTTGTCACCGGAATGTGCTGGAACGCCCGACCGTTGAGGAGGTTTCGGTGGATGTAGGTCGGGTCCGTCACATCGCCCGACATGATGTTCCGGAACCGGAAGCGCGGCACCTCGTCGCGCGTGAATTCGGCTGAGCTCATCACCAGGGTGGGGTGGGATGGCACCGTCTCGAAAGAATCCGAGAACCAGCGCACGCCCAGGATGCGGTCGAGCGCGAAGTACACGCCGTTGAGCGTGCCGCGGCTGTGATTGCCCGCGATGAGGATGTTTCCGTTCGCATCGGTGCGGAACACGAAACCGTCCTCGCCAAGAGCGATGGATGCCAGATTCGGTTCCACCGCACCCGCCAGGGCAGTGGTCGCGCCCACGATGAAGCACGGGCCCGTCGGCGTCGGATCCGTCGAGAGCACGATGGGGAAGGCCGCTCCCGTTATCCGGCCGAGGTATGCCGCGAGCTCGTTTGCGGCATGCATCACGATCGCGTCCTCCGTCGCGCCGACATAGATGGAGTACGTGGTGGCTCCTGCGGAGGAGACCGTCAGTGTTGTTGAGGCGTGCGCATCCTGCGCCGGCGCCGCCAGGGTCACCGCAGCTGCAGCTGTGGCGATGCCGGAGGCTTGGAGCAGGGTGCGTCTGGTGATTCCGCTACCGGCATCGTTGTCGTTAGGCATGGATCTCTCCGTTCAACCAGTGGAACTAGCGAGTCAAGGAATGAAACTGCCGCAGACTCTACCTCGCAATCCCTGGAAGCGCTAGGGCGGGAAAGAAGTGCCAAATCGCGGCATTCCCTGGCCTATCGACAAAAGTTAGGGTCTGGGCTAGGTTTCAGTCACTGAAATGTATATACCGACTAATGGTGGAACTGAGCCTGATCGTGAGTCTCGGTGCGTGATACCCCTGGTCGTCTTGGCCGTACCGCTGTTCCAAATCCTGTGCGCGGACCCTCCCTGCTCCTCGAAGCATGGGAGGCCGCGAGCGAGCATGTCGATGACGAGTGCGTGAGAGGTGAGCCGTGTTCGGCCTGACCATCGAGAAGTTGCTGCTGATCGGGTTGGTTGCCGCCCTCATCGTGGGGCCGCGGCGGCTTCCGGAGTACGCCGAGAAGCTGGCTGACCTCGTTCACGCGATGAAGCGGATCCTCCGCGGTGTGGAGGATCGCGTGCGCGACGAGGTCGGTGATGAGTTCGACGATATCGATTGGCAGAAGCTCGATCCGCGTCAGTACGACCCGAAGCGGATCATCCGGCGCGCGCTGCTGGATGAGGAGGAGGAGATGCTGTTTCGTCCACCGCCTGTGGTGCGTGATCCGCCCCGGCCGCGCCGGCCGAATCGCGCCGAACGCGCCCGCGCGTCCGGGCTCCCGGTCGAATCGGCGGAGGCGGCGCCCGGTACTGAGCCGGCGGGTTTCGTTGAATGAAACCGCCACGTATTCCGATCGAGAGGACAGCCTCGGCGAGTCCGTGCGAACATCGCTCGATTCCTAAGGAAATCGCTCGGATCGCCCGCGTGAGGTCAAAGCCTTGCGTTTCAGCAGATAAACACTAAGGTTCAGTGTATGAACTTCTTGGGGCGACGATCGCGATGCCCCGCATCGCAACGACACGTCCCGACGCCCCCGGCCTGAAGGAAGACCAGCATGGAGAAGACTGTCTTGACGCCCGCGACGAACGAAGGGTTGCTGGTCGGCTGGTCAGCAGCGGATCATCGCCGGCGACTCTTCAATCTGCAAGCCGCCGAGCGAGGCATTCGATCTTTCGCCGCGCGTCATCGGATCACGAATTATCAGCCCGGTCAGGCGTCCTACAACCTGGGGGAGTATCCGTCGCGCAAGCCGTACGATCCCGATGAGTATGACGATCAGGAGCTGGCGCGGCTGAGCGCGGCAGGAGTCGAGGTCATCCAGGTGATGGAGGACTGGAACGACCTTCTTCGCCTGCACGGCGCCGATCGCTTCTCGTCCCCGAACCCGGAGGGCATGCGGCGCTTCATCGAGATGGCGCACAGCCACGGAATCCGCGTGCTCCTCTATGTCTCATCCGGATACATGCAGATCGGCGACCCCGACCTGAAGGAGGAATGGACCCGGGAGTCCTACTTCCCGGAGATGCACGCGGCGCACTGGAAGTTGATCCGCTGCTCGCCGGCGAGCCCCGGTTGGCGTTCCTTCATCCTCGACAAGACCGCTCGCGTGCTCGACGACTACGACCTCGACGGGCTCTACAACGACTGGGGCTATTACTCCCTGGCGAAGGCTCAGCTGCCGGCCACACCTGACGAGGTCTTCGCGTGGACGGAGACCGAGACGCACGACGCTGCGAAGGAAGACCTCCTCGCGCTGATCTATGCGGAGGTGAAGAAGCGCGGGCTTCTCTACAAGCTGCACGCCGACTTCAATGACGCTCCCCGAAGCGCGGAGCGCCTGTATGACTACCTCTGGGTCGGTGAGGGGGTCGGTGATCTCAAGCGGACGCGGGAAGAGACCAAGCTGCACCTGCCGTATGTCGTTCCGCAGTTCGACTTCCGATACGGGCGCTTGCGATCTGAGGAGATCCAGTACCTGAACACGATCCCGTACATGCAGTTCCCCCAGTTGCTCGCCGGACGTCCCTTCACCGGTGAGCGCGGTCTCATTCCCGGAGTCGACTACCGTCCGCTGGAGGACGATGTGCTTCGCACTCAATGGGCTCAGCAGTGGGAGTACTACAACGAGCACCCCCAGGGGCCGCACATCTACGGACCCTGGGATGTCAGTCCGCCGCGGCCGTTCATCCGCGAGACGCACGAGAAGTGGTTGGGGATCTACCGTCAGATCGCCACCGAGGGCGCATACGTCTACGTCGAGATCACTGACTCCGATCTCTTCTCCAGCCCGATACCGGCAAACGTGGTCGCCTCGGCCTTCGTCAACCGCGAAAGCTACCTCGTGCTCGCGAACTATGGCGAGCAAACGGTGACGGTGACCACGTCCGGGCCCTACGAGGCTGTGGAGTATGCGGGCACGGTGGCCGGCTCCCGCAACTGGGAGCTGATGCCGCAGACGCTGACGGTGCTTCAGAAGATCGAGCAGCGCCCGTAGCCGTCCTCCCGCATGCGGGGTCGTCCCCTCCGGGCCGGCCCCGCGCGCGATTTCATGCCACGCGATGGAGGCGCACTAGATGATCGCGCGGATCAGGCCGGTCAGCTCTTGAGCGGCCTGGCGCAGCGATGCGATCATCTCCGGTCCCGAGGTCTCCGTGAGGCGCCACGAAGGCGCGCTCATGCTGACGGCCATCGCCACGGGTGCACCGACCACGGGGACGGCGAAGCAGGTGCCGTCGAGGGTGCATTCGCCATCATCTGTCGCGAATCCGTTGGCGGCTGCGGCCTCGACCTGTGCCCGGAATTGATCGACGTCCACGATCGTCGCATCGGTGAAGCGTGCGAGCGGCTTGCCCGAGACGACTTCGTCAAGACGCCGGGCCGACATCTGGGCAGCGATGACCTTTCCCGACGCGGTCGCGTGGAGGGGGAAGCGCATCCCCTCGTTGAAGATGTAGCGAACCGGCTGCAGCGACGGTGCGATCGCGAGATAGAGCACTTCGTCACTGGCGCCGATGCACAAGTTCGCGGTCTCGCCGAACTGTGCTCGGAGATGCTCGAGCACAGGGCGGGCGACATCGCGCACACGCTCGAAGTAGTCGCGGCGGTCCATCTGCAGCCCCATGCCGACGACGTAGGAGCCGTCGAGTTCGTTCTTGGCGACGTAGCCACGGGACTCGAGAGTGAGGAGGTATCGCATCGCGGTGCTCTTCGGCAGACGTGCGCGCGCGGCGATGTCGGAGGCGCTTCCGCGACCTTCGGCCTCCTGGATGGCGTCCAGGATGTCGCACACACGGTCGACGGCGCGGATGCCGTACTGGGATATGCGCTCAGCATCAGGGCTCATCGCTTTTCCTCTCCACTGGCGGTTGGGGCCGGTGCTCCTGTCGGGGATCCTGCCAGGCGAACCCTATACCGGCCGCCTCGCCGCCGACGGCTGACCGGCGGCGGACGGGCTGGTGTGTGAAGTTTACTCAGTGAAACTCCACCTGGGGCGAGAAGTCTCTCGAACTTGCATGTTGCGAGCGAGTCTGGTTGCGGGGCTGCCCGTGCCGAGGGCCTGTCGCTCCCGCAGAACGGCCTTGATTCGGAGAAGTTCGGGCCTCAGGTGTTCGAGGTCGGCTCGGCGAGAGAGCGCGGCGCGCGGTCGAGGAGAAACAGCGCTTTCGTTCATCTGGTGGTTCGTGTAGAGTCAACGTCAATCGCCACAGCATGAAACTTCTGGTTCATTAGTCGAAACAGGAGAGGCATTGCAAAGTAGCAAGCACAGCTGTTCCCCCATTCGTGACCCGGTGTCCCGGGCAGACAAAGCTGGAGGCAAGATGTCGAAGTTCTCGCAGACGACGAAGTCGACTCGACCACGCCGGCGAGGCACACTCGCCCTGACCGCGCTGGGGATGGCGGTGGTGGCCCTCGGGTTATCCGCCTGCTCACCCAGCGGAGGATCCGCCGAAGGAACGTTGACCCTGTGGAAGCCGCCTCACGCCGACGTCGACTGGGAGAAGTCCTTCTTCGGCGGGCTGACCGAGTCCGCCGCGACCCCGCTCGGCCTCAAGGGCTCGGCGCTCATCATCCCCTGGGAGACCGCGGAGACGAAGTACACCGCCTCGTTCGCGAGCGGGGCGACCCCCGCGGACGTCACTTACCAGGTCGTGCCGTGGTTGAAGAAGTACGCATCAGCCGGAAAGCTCGCTGATCTGCGCGAACTCGCCCCCGATCTGATCAAGTCCGTGAACGAGCAGACGCCCGAGTCGATCCAGAACGTGGCAAAGGGGCCGAATGGTGAGATCTACGGCGTGCCCGCGGCAGTGTCCCATTTCATGCTCGTGCTCAACGTCGACCTGTGGAAGGCTGCCGGGTCCCCGGCCCTTCCCACCACCTACGAGGAGATGATCCCGTTCGCGCAAGCGCTGACGGTCGACACGAAGGGCGTCCACTACGGGCAGCCCGGTTTCGACGCCAACAACGTGGCGTCCTACGGGTACGCGTTCAACACCGATCCGAACTACTTCGCGAACTACCTGTGGGCGTACGGCGCGAGCGAGCTCAACGCGGCGAAGGACGACATCGGCTACGACAACCCCGAGGGGCGTGCGGCGCTCACGGTGATGAAGAAGATGCTGGACTCCGGCGGGGCGGTGCCCCTCGGCAAGTACACCGACCCGGCGAAGTTCGCCGAGTTGATCCCGTCGGGCCTTGCCGCCTTCGGGTGGATTCCCGGCGTCAGCGATGAGACGGTGCAGCGGTACCCGAATCTGAAACTGAAGGTGATGGACATCCCTGCAGGTCCGGCCGGGCAGTTCGTCGTCGGCGGCGCCGGCTACTGGGCGGTGTCGGAGGGGAGCAAGAACAAGAAGGCAGCGGCGAAACTGCTCGCCTCACTGACCGCCCCTGACAAGGCGAAGGAATTCATGGTCAAGATCCCCGCCTTCCCTGCCAATGGCGCCGCAGACGGCTACTTCGACGCCATGAAGAACCCGGTGCAGAAGGAGACGCTCAACGCAGCGAGCGCCCAGGGCAAGTACGTGCGGCTGAACGACTCGGCCGCATTCAACCCGACCGAGGCGATCATCACCACCACGACGGACTACCTGCTCGGCCGCTCGACCCTCGACGAGGCCATCGCGAGCGCCTCCAGCCAGGTGAAGACGCTCGCTGCGAACGCCAAGTGATACGAAAACTCCGATGACACAACCCGCCTACTCTGGCGCGCCGCTCTCTTCGGCTCCTGCGGGGGCCGAAGAGAGCGGCGTCGCCGGGCCTATACCGTCTCGCTCGGGCCGATCAGGGCGCCGGCGGGCTCGCGCCGTCACGACGGGCGTGGGCCTCGCGTTCATCACGCCGAAGTTCCTCGTGTTCGGGGTCTTCGTGGTCCTGCCGTTCGTCTATACGTTCATCCTCATGTTCCAATCCGGCGACGTGCTGATGGGCTTTCACTTCGTCGGATTCCGCAACATCGCCAGTGCGCTCGTGGACCCGGCATTCCTGAAATCGCTGTTGAACACGCTGTGGTTCTGGGTGCTGTATGTGCCGGCGAGTCTGGTGGCGGCGTTGCTCATCGGATCGCTCTTCGGGAGCGACCTCAGGGGCCGATCCATCTACCGCGCACTCATCTACATTCCGTCGTTGCTCTCCGTCGTCGGTGTCGGACTGATCTGGCGAGTGATGCTGGATCCTGACAGCGGCCCGCTGAACTCGATGTTCCGCTCGATCGGGCTCAGCGCGATCAATCCCTTCGCGAGCGGCGACTCCGCGATGGTCGCGGTCGCGCTGGTCTCGGTGTGGGCCGGAGCCGGCTTCGGGGGAATCGTCATCATGGCCGCGCTCAATGACATCCCGAGTGACCTGCTCGAGGCTGCGCAACTGGATGGCGCGGGCCCGCTCCGTGTCTTCATGTCGATCAAGCTGCCTCTGCTGAAGCCCGTCATTCAGTTCCTCGCCATCGTGAACACGATCACGGCCATCCAGGTGTTCGACATCATCTTCGTGTTGACGAAAGGCGGCCCGGGAACCGCGACGTCGACGGCCATGTGGTACATCTACAGCAACGCCTTCAAGGGAGGCTCGGTCGGGTACGCAGCGACGATGAGCGTCGCGCTCCTCGTGGTCACAGCGGCCATCTCGGTCGTCTTCCTCAGACTCTCTCGGAGGGCTACAGCATGACATCCATGACCGGATCTCGCCTCGGCCGTCGTGCTCGGAGAGCGCTGTCGCAGTCGATCCTGCAGGTTCTTGCGATCGTCGTGACGATCGTGTGCGTCGGACCCATCGCCGCGATCGTCATCGCGTCTCTGCATGACGTTCGCACTTTCAGCGACCTGTCGCTGAGTCTCGGCAACCTGTCGTTCGCCAGCTACGCGCGAATGCTGGAAGCCGGAGAGCTGCCCATCTGGGTGATGAACACGGTGATCGTGTCGATCGGCACCACTGTGCTCGTCGTCCTGCTCGACGTGATCGCCGCGTTCGCGTTCGCGAAGATCGACTTCCGCGGTCGGCGCTGGTTGTTCGCGCTGCTGCTCAGCACGATGATGCTGCCGTTCTCCGTCACGCTGATCCCGACGTATCTGATCGCCGTCAATCTGGGTCTCAACGACAGCTACGCCGGCATCATCCTTCCGGCGGTCGCGGGCCCTCTCGGCGTCTTCCTCTTGCGCCAGTTCATCCAGGAGATCCCGGACGAGCTGCTGGAGTCCGCCCGGATCGACGGGGCTTCGACGATCCGCATCTTCCGGTCGATCATCCTGCCGCTGAGCTTCCAGCCGATGATCATCGTGGCGATCCTCACGTTCGTCGCAGCCTGGAACTCGTTCATCTGGCCGTTGCTGATCATCCAGAGCGATTCGTTGAAGACGCTCACCGTCGGGCTTGCGACGACCAACACGCAGTTCACCCAGGACCTGGGAAACATGACCGCGTCGACCGTCGTCAGTCTCATCCCCACGACGATCCTCTTCCTGGCGCTGCAGAAGTACTTCCTCCGTGGTGTGACCGCGGGTGCCGTGAAGGGGTAGCGAGATCTAGGGACTCGGCACGAACTGAGGCTCGCATGGTGAACAACAGGAAGGGCTGCACGATGACGTCTTTGGCACCACCGGCCGCGCTGTTGGTCGCTGGACGCGGTGAGGAGCCGGGCCTCTACCGCCTCGCTCGTGCGGGTGCCGGGATCCCCGCAGAGCAGGTGGCGGCCGTTGACCAGCCCGTCGCGCTCTGCCGCCACCCCCGTGCGCCGCTGGTGTACGGGCTGATCGAGGATCCTGCAGGGCGGGCGACGGTCATGGTCTGGTCCGTCGTGCGCGGGAAGCCGGAGCTCCTGGCGGCGACCGCGCTCCCGCTCGCGTCGATCGCATGCGATGTCGCCGTATCCCCCGACGGGGCCGTGCTCGCTGCCGTCGCCTTCGGCAGCGAGGACTCCCCGGGAGACGCGGTGCTCCTGCGGCTCGACGCTGACGGCCTGCCCGAGGGGACGTCCCCAGAGCGGCTGGGCGGGATGACGCATCCGCACCAGGCGGTGTTCACCGGGACCGAACTGTACGTGCCGGATCTCGGCGCGGATCTGGTCCACCGGTACCGCCTTGGCGATGCCGTCCCGGAGCGGCTTCCCCCGCTGGCTGTGCCGGCCGGGACGGGTCCGCGCCATCTCGTCGTCCTCCGGGAGGATCCGGGTGCGGCCGGTGCCCCGAGGACGATCGCCGTCAGCGGCGAGCTGGGCGAGACGGTCTGCCGCGGAGAGGTGTCGGGCGACCGCGTGATCTGGCATTCGACGCCGAGCACTCGAGTGACGGGCGCCGCCCGCTCGCGGTCGCCGCGGAACTATCCCGGCGACATCAAGCACGTGTCCCCTGGGGCGGTGCTGGTGACGAACCGCGGCCATGACACGCTCGCTCTCGTGGCCATCGATGAGACGGTGCCGCGGTTGATCGACGAGATGCCGCTCGCGGAAAGCTGGCCACAGCACATCGCGGTGGTGGACGGCCGGATCTTCGTGGCCTGCTGGGACTCCGATCTCGTGGTCGAGGTGGCGGTAGGCCCGGACGGCCGTCTGGAGCGTCGAGGAGAGTCTCGCTGTGCGGGGGCGTCCTGGGTGGTGGATGCCGTGGGGGCGCTGTCGTCCGTGAGCTCCCGCACGGACGACGCGTTGAGGGGCCGCACGTGACGGCGACACTGATCGTCGGCGCCGAGGTCTTCGACGCGGAGACGGGTGCGCTGCGCCGTGGATCCGTGGCCGTCGTCGACGGCCGTTTCGTTCCGGTCCCCGACGCCGTGGTCGACGGCTGGCATGTGATCGACGTGCACGGCGCGATCGTCGTGCCCGGACTCATCGACCTGCACACCCACGTGTTCGAAGGTCAGGATCTCGGCGTCCCGATCGACCGCATCGCCCCGCGCTCCGGCGTGACCACCGTTGTCGACGCAGGATCGTCGGGTGCGCACCTGCTCGGAGCCTTCCGTCGCTCGATCGCCGATCTGCGCGACGTGACTGTGATCCCCTTCCTCAACGTGTCGTCGATCGGCGCGACGAGCATCATGCTGGCGGGAGAACTGCGCGGCCCCTACGTCGACGCCGACGTCGCCGTGCACGCGGTGGAGTCGGCCCCCGACCTCATCGCCGGCATCAAGGTCAGAGCGTCGGCCAACGTGGGCGGCGCCTTCACCGACCGAGCCTTGGCCATCGCGCGCGACGTCGCCGACCGGGTCCGCAAGCCGCTGATGGTGCATCTGGGACCCGCGCCGTCGTCGGTCACCGACATCCTCCGGATCCTGCACCACGGCGACATCCTCACCCATGCCTTCACGGGCTGGCCCGGGAACACGATCGTCTCAGACGGCGATGTGATCCCCGAGGCGCTCGCCGCGCGGGAGCGGGGCGTCGTCTTCGACCTCGGCCATGGAATGAGCGGCGTCGGCTACGACGTGGTGCGGGCCGCCGTCGCCGCGGGCTTCGCACCGGACACGGTCAGCACCGATCTTCACAGCTACTCGGCGGCGGAGGTCGTCGACCTCCCCTCCGTGATGGGGGTCTGCGTCGCGCTCGGCATGAGCGTGCCTGACGTGCTCCGTGCGGTGACCGCCACGCCGGCACGCGTGCTCGGCATCCCCCGAGGCACCCTGCGCTTCGGCGAGGTCGCCGATCTCACGGTGCTGAGGCTCGGGAGGGGCGATGGAGCGATCAGAGCGGATGCCTTCGGCGGCGAGGTCGCCGAGCCGGTGAGATTCACGCCGGAACTCACCATGCGCGCCGGCCGCATCGTCTTCGACGTCGCCACGTCGGGCGAGAACGAGAGGAAAGCATGACCATGACCGCAGCAGATCAGGGCCCGACCGGGCGCTTCGTGGATCGGCTGGAGGAGTTGCGCGTCGTCAACGCGGTCGGCCCCGCCACGCGGATGGGGGGCCTCGGGCTCCACGACGAGGTGCTGGCGGCCATGGGCCGCGCCGTGCAGGTACCGGTGCGGATGGCGGAACTCGAGCGAGCGGGCGGTGAGCACGTCGCCCGCCTGCTGGGCGCCCCGGCCGCGTACATCACCGCCGGTGCTGCGGCAGGCCTCGCCCTCGCCGCGGCCGCCGCGATGGCTCGAGACGATGTCGACGTGATCGACAGCCTGCCGCGCCACAGGGACGGCCGCGACGAGTTCGTCATCCAGGCCGCTCAGCGCGATCCGTACGATCGCGCCGTCGAGGCGGCCGGCGGCAGGATCGTCGCTGTCGGGTACCCCGGTTCCACCCACGCTGCCGAGCTCGCCTCGGCGATCGGGGAGCGGACCGCCGCCGTGCTTTACCGCCCTGGTGCGCCGGGCAACCATGTCGATCTGGACCGCACCTGTGCGATCGCGCATGCTGCGGGGGTCCCGGTCATCGTCGACGGCGCGCTGCGGATCCCGCCGTTGACCGTCCTGCACGAGTACATCGCGGCCGGGGCGGACCTCCTTGCCGTCAGCGGCGGCAAGCTGCTGCGCGGTCCGCAGGCCAGCGGCCTGCTGATCGGGCAGCCGGAATGGATCGCCCGTGTCGGCGTGCACCATCAGGACATGGACGAGCGCGAGGAGACGTGGCCGGCCGCCGACGGGCGCTTCGTGCGACCGCCGCGGCATGGGATCGCGCGGTTCGCGAAAGTCGGACGGGAGCAGCTCGTCGGACTCGTCACCGCGGTCGAGCGCTTCGTCGCGGGCGCCGACGACACCGCCGTCGAAGTGGAAGAGTTGCGCCGGGCGCACCAGCTCCTGGCGCACGGCCCGCTGGGTGCGGTCTGGGAAGAGCACTCTGTGCTGGGGTCGCCCGAGGTGATCGTGACGGTGCGTCCCGCGCTCGCCACGCGTTTCGTGCGCGCGCTGCGTGCGCAGCACCCACCCGTTTACGTCGAGGAGTCCGGTGCGTGGCGAGGGGTGCTCTCGCTGAACTCCCTCGGGCTCACCACCGGCGACGGAGAGCGTATCGCGGCGTCGTTCGCCGCCGCAGTGCGGGAGCTCGGCATCGACGGAGAGGGCGGACGATGAGCGCGGCAGGAGGCCGCGACCTGGCGAGACTGACCGGCAAGATCATGACGGTTCGGGGGCCGCTCGAGCCGTCGGAGCTCGGCATCACGCTCTCGCACGACCACATCCTGGTGGACCTCTGGGACTTCGACAACCGGTACGACGTGATCCTCGACGACGAGGACATCGCGCGCGAGGAGCTGGAGCGCTACGCGGCGGTCGGCGGCGGTGCGATCTGCGACCCGACGAACATCGGCCTGCACCGAGATCCCGAGCGGCTGCGCCGGCTCAGCGAGGCGACCGGGGTGCACGTCGTGATGGGCGCAGGCTGGTATCGCGAGAAGCTGTATCCGCCGGAGATCGCCACCACGTCGACGAACGACCTGGCCGATGCGCTCGTCGCGGAGATCGTCGACGGCGTTGACGGCAGCGGCGTCCGCCCCGGCTTCGTCGGCGAGATCGGCACCGAGCGGGGCGCCATCACGCCGGCCCAGGAGCGCGTATTCCGCGCGGCCGCCAGGGCGCATCGGCGGACGGGCGTGCCGCTGCTCACGCACACCACGCACTGGGGCGAGCTGGCGGTGGAGCAGCTCGACCTGTTCGCGGACGAGGGTGTCGACGCGTCAGCAGTGATCGTGTCGCATCTCGGCGACCGCCGCGGCATCGGTCACGTGCTGCCGATCGTCGAACGCGGCGCGTGGGCGAGCATCGACAATCTGGCCTTCGTCTCCGGTTACGCGCCCTTGGAATTCCGGGCCGACAACGTCGCCGAGTTGTGCGCGGCCGGGTATGCCGGGCAGCTCATGCTCTCCAACGACATCTGCGAGCTCGGACAGTTGGCCGCGTACGGCGGCGCCGGCTACGGCAACATCATCACGAACTTCCTGCCGATGCTGCGCGAGCGCGGCGTCTCGGAGGAATCGATCCACACCATGCTCGTGGAGAACCCGGCCCGCGCCTTCGCCTTCCGCGACCTGCACCGCTGACCGGACAGGACGGAGGGGGTCGCGCACAGCGCGGCCCCCTCCGTCCTGTCGTCCTCGGTTCAGCCGGCGCCGCCGCGTCCGGTGAGCGGATCGGCGAACAGCGCCCCGATCGCCTGCTCCATCTCCTCGGGCGTCCGCGGAGCACCCGGAGCATCGGGCCGGGTCTGCCACGGACGCGGTCCGTCCGACCGTCGGTACTCGACGCCGAGTGCTTCCAGACGCTCCTCGTGCGACGGCAGCCGCTCGAGGAAGCCGGGGTAGTCGCCGCCCCCGCTCCACAGTGCCTCGGAGACGGCCAGCAGCCGCGGGAAGAGGTAGTAGTCCACCATCCGTGCGCTGTCGACCGTCTCGGTCCACAGGTTCGCCTGCCCGCCGAGGACGTGCCGAGCGTGCTCGGGCGCCATCCCCGCCGGTCGCGGTGTCAGCGCGTACGCGGTCTCCAAATCGACGAGAGCGCCGCCGGGGCTGGGCTCGTCGGGATCGTCGGATTGACGGTAATCGAGATACGCGGACGTGTTGGGGCAGGCGACGACATCGAAGCCGGCCTCCGCAGCCCGGGCGATGCCCTGGTCGCCCCGCCAGGCGGCAACCAGGGTGCGCGGATCGCTCGGAGGTCCCTCCAGCACCTCGTCCCAGCCGAACAGCCTCCTTCCACGCCGCGCGACGTGGGCCTCCATCTGCGCGACGAACCAGTGCGGGTAGCGCGAGACGTCGCTCAGCCCGATCTCCGCCAGACCCGCATCCGTGTCGGGGTCGTCGAGCCACGGCTGCAGGAACACCTCGTCGGCGCCGATCCCGATGTACGGGCCGGGGAAGATGTCCATCACCTCATCGAGCACGTCGCGGAAGAAGTCCGCGGAGGCGGCATTCGCCTTCATGAGGACGGAGGCGATGCCCCAGTGCCGCCACACCGGCACGGCTTCGGATGGGGTTCCGAGTTCGGGGTACGCAGCCACCGCGGCCTGCACATGGCCGGGCCCGTCGATCTCGGGCACGATCTCGACGTGTCGATCCGCGGCGTACGCGACGATCTCACGCAGGTCGTCCTGCGTGTAGAAGCCGCCGTGCGGTCGCTCATGAACGCGATCCGGATCCCTCCAGCCCTGCTGGCTGCCGGTGCGCCAGGATCCCACCTCGGTGAGCCGGGGGTAGCGCTTGATCTCGACCCGCCAGCCCTGGTCGTCGGTCAGGTGCAGGTGCAGGACGTTGAACTTGTACGCGGCGATCAGGTCGATCAGTCGCAGGACCTCGCGCTTCGGCAGGAAGTGGCGCGCGACATCGAGCATCACCCCGCGGCGCGGATACTCCGGCGCGTCCGCGATCCGCACGCGGGGGAGCACCCGCGTGACGCGACCGAGGGGCGCGGCGCGCAGCACGTCGGCGGGGAACAGCTGCACAAGCGTCTGAGCGCCGTTCCAGACACCGGCGGAGTCGGCGCCCGCAACGGTGACGGAATCGCCCGTCGTATCGAGGATGTAATCCTCCGCCGCCAGTGCGGATTCGCGCCGGAGCACGATCGCCTCCGCCACGGGGGCGCCGACGAGGTCGGACACGGCGTCGAGGCGAAGACGCTGCCGCAACCACCGCGCCACGCCGTCGAGTGAGGCGTCGGCCGTCTCGATGCGGGTGCGCGAGGTGATCGCCACCTCTCCTGCCTGCTCCGTGCGTGCGCGCGGACGGGGGATGAGGGGTCTGTCGAGAGTCATGGATCCTCCTGTGATGGATGGCGCGATCGTGGACGGTCGGTCATGCGGGGCGATCCGCACACGCATATTTCTATATGTGAACCGATGTTCTGAATCTGTCACAGAAATCTACAGCAACCGTCGCGCGAGGTGTTAGCGGTTCCGCTCCTACGAAGAACAGCGCAACGATGCCTCGATCACCCGCGCGAGTACCCCTTCGATCATGTACTGTTTCTCAGTGTGATCTATCTTTCACAAGCATGAAACGAAGGGATCCGGGATGAAGACGATCGCCGAGCGTGCGGTGGTGGTGGGCGCGGACTTCGCGGGATTCCGCCTCAAGGAGTCCGTGTCCGCACATCTCACCGACCGGGGTTGGCAGGTGACGGACCTCACGCCTGATCCGCAACGGCTCCCGATGTACCACCACGTCGGATTCCGCGTCGGAGCCGAGATCGCGGAGCGGCGCTTCGAACGCGGACTGATCTTCTGCGGTTCTGGCATGGGGATTCACATCGCGGCGAGCAAGTGCCCGCATGTGCACGCGGCCGTGTGCGAGTCCGTCGACACTGCTCGCCGCGCGTCCACGGCCAACGGTGCCAACATCCTGGCCATCGGTGCGTTCTTCACCGCGCCGCGTCTCGCCTCCGCGATGGTCGACGCGTTCCTGGAGTCGTCGCTCGGGGACGGCTACGAGGACTGGGCCGGGTTCCGCGAGTACCATCAGCTGGGCTTCGACGAGTGCGAGGCGTTCGACTACGAGGCGTACCGGGCGAACGGCTATGTCGTCCCCGGCTCTCACGAGCCCGAACTCGGCCCCGAGCCTCGCGGGCTGTCGTTCTGAAGGCGCGACCATGATGCTCTCCAGAACGCAGACGGCCGGCGCACCCGTGCGCCTGGCTCAGGAGCTGGGCAGACCGGACCGGGAATGGGCGATCCTCGCCGAAGGCAACTGCTCCGAGGCGATCGATGACGCCAGGGCGTGGGTGAAGGTCTCTGGGACGTTCATGGCGACCGCGACCGAGGGCGACTTCGTCGGGGTCGATGTCGATGAGCTTCTCGAGATCATCGATGATCCGCGCTCCGGCGACGACGCCGTGGCGAGCGTCTTCGATCGGATCGCGGCAGCGAACGACGGCCGGCGGCCATCGGTGGAAGCGCTGCTGCATGCCGTGTGCCTTCGGCAGGACGGCGTTCGCAGCGTCGCGCACACGCATCCGACTCCGGTCAACGCGGTGCTGTGCTCGGCCGGTGCGAGCCTGATCGCCGAGGGGTCGCTCTTCCCCGATCAGATCGTCGTGCTCGGACCGCGGCCGCTCTTCGTCCCCTACACCGATCCCGGTCTCGCCCTCGCGAGGAGGGTGCGGGCGATGCTGGCGCAGCGAGTGGACGATGTCCCGCGGGCCGTCTATCTGCAGAACCACGGGATGTTCGCCCTGGGTGCGACGGCCGACGAGGTCATCAGGGTCACCGAGATGGCGGACAAGGTCGCGAGGATCCTCCTGGGGGCCGCATCCTTCGGAGGGCACCGCTTCCTGAGCGACGCCGATGTCGTGCGCATCGACTCGAGGCCCGACGAACGGCATCGCCGCGCCGCGCTCTCGGCGATGAAGGGTCCGGAGGTCCTCCCGCTCGGGCCGTCCGAGGGGCGACGATGACGGACCAGGGGCGCGTCGCCGCCGTCGATCTCGGCGCCAGCAGCGGGCGCGTCGTGGTCGCGGACGTCGGACCCGGCATGCTGCGTGCATCGACCGTCGCCCGTTTCCCCAACGAGCCCAGACGCTCCGCCGACGGAATCCAGTGGGACGTCCGCGCTCTCTTCGATCGTGTTCTCGACGCACTCCGGCCTCTCTCGCGGAACGAGAGCCTGTCGGCGATCGCCATCGATTCCTGGGGAGTGGACTACGGCCTCTTCCACGGTCCGGCGCTGACCGCGGATCCGTATCACTATCGCGACGAGCGGAACGTCGAAGCGCTCGCGCGGCTCAGAAGGTGCATCGCCGACGCCGACCTGTTCGCACGCACGGGCGTGAGTCCTTCACGGATCAACACCGCCGTCCAACTGGCCGATGACCGATTCCGCGGGAGGCTCGCGCATGCGGATCGGTTGCAGATGATCCCGGACCTCATGGGGCATTGGCTCACGGGGGAGACCTTCACGGAGCAGACGATCGTCTCCACGACCAGCCTGAACGACCCTGTGACGGGCGGCTGGGACCGGGACCTGCTGGAGGAGCTCGAATACCCCGTCGCGATGTTCCCCGAGGCGGTGCCGCCCGGCACCGAGATCGGGGGCTTCGATCAGAGGCACGGTCTCCAGGGCGCACCGCGGCTCATCGCCGTCGGATCGCACGACACCGCTTCGGCCGTCGCTGCTCTGCCCGTACGAGGCGACGAGTTCGCCTTCATCTCGTGCGGCACGTGGGCCGTTGTCGGCGTGGAGGCGGACGGGGCACTCCGGACCAATTCGGCCCGCGCTGCCGGGCTCACGAACGAGCGCGGTGTCGATGGTCGCACACGGATCCAGCGCAACGCTCCTGGCATGTGGCTGCTCAACGAGTGCATGCGGCACTGGGCACGTGACGCGACGCCGGTGGGCCTGTCCGCCCTCCTCGAGGCCGCCTCGCATATCGCCACCGAGTCGCCGGTCTTCGATGTGACGGACCCGTGCTTCACCGCTCCCGGTGAGATGCCCGAGCGGATCTCGCGCTGGCTCACCAAACGGGGCCTCCCGGCGCCTTCATCGCGAGCCGCCCTCGTGCGGTGCATCATCGAATCGCTGGCAGAGTGTTTCGTCTCCGCGATCGAGGACATCAGTCGGCTCAGCGGGCGCCGGGTCTCCGACATCCACATCGTGGGCGGTGGCTCGCGTATCGGGCTCCTGTGCCAGCGCCTCGCCGATCTCGCCGGCGTCGTCGTGCTGGCCGGGCCCGGCGAAGCCACCGCGCTGGGCAACGTCCTCGTCCAGGCGCGCCGCGTGGGGCTGCTCGGCGGATCGCTGGAGGCGCTCCGCGATCTGGTGGCGACGACGCACCCTCCGATCGTCTATCGGCCAAGGGCGGGCTCGTCCACGCCGGGGAACCGTTCTGTGATGTGATCCCCCGTGTCGGCCCGCGCACACCGAGCACCTCGCTCTAGGAGAAACCATGCCCATGCCCTATTCCGATCCGTCGCTGGAGCAGTTGAGAGCGACCACCCCGCAAGCCGTCCTGCCCGCCGACTTCGAGGAGTTCTGGGCGTCGAACCTCGATCAGGCGCGAGGGCTCGGCGGACAGGCCGCGTTCGTACCGGTCGCCAGTCCGTTCACACATCTCGGGGTCTGGGACGTGACGTTCCCCGGATATGCGGGTCATGCGATACGCGCGTGGCTGGTCGCTCCCCGGGAGCCGTCGC
Organism: Microbacterium sp. 2MCAF23; assembly: GCF_052115565.1. NCBI lineage: Bacteria > Bacillati > Actinomycetota > Actinomycetes > Micrococcales > Microbacteriaceae > Microbacterium > Microbacterium sp. 2MCAF23. The sequence continues at coordinate 213,057 of NZ_JBFRGY010000015.1, forward strand.
AGCGACGCGTCGGGATGGTCTGGTACCCGAGCTATGGCTCCGGGCGCGGCGCGCCCCACCAGTACGCCGCGTGGGCGGCAGCGGGGATCAGCGTGCTCGCGGTCGATGTGCGAGGGCAGGGCGCGGACTGGTGGGGCGGGGCGGGTGCGACGACTGACCCCGAAGGTGCAGGACCGGCGAGCGGATTCCTGACCCGCGGCATCGAGAACCCCGACGACTACTACTACCGTCGCGTGATCGTGGACTGCGTACGGGCGGTCGACGCCCTGAAGGCGTTCCCGGGCATCGCGCCGGATCGCGCCTTCGCGACGGGAGCCAGCCACGGCGGAGGCCTCGCCCTCGCGGTCGCGGGTCTGGTGCCCGACCTGCGCGGCGCGATCGCGGACGTACCGTTCCTGTGCGACTTCCCTCGTGCAGCGCGGATCTTCGAGTCCGGGCCCTATTCCGAGATCACCCGCTACCTCGCGGTGCAGCGGAACCCGGATCAGGTCTTCGGGACGCTCGCGTACTTCGACGCTGCGAACTTCGCACGGTTCGCCCGCGTGCCGCTGCTGGCCTCGGTCGGAGTACGCGACGGCATCTCCCCGGCGGCCACCGTCTTCGCCGCATACAACGCCTATGCCGGACCGAAAGAGATCGACGTCTACGAATTCAACGGCCATGAGGGAGGAGCCGAGCTGCGATGGGCACGGGAGCAGGCATTCATCGCCGAACTGACCAGCAACGAGAGGAACGTATGAGTATCACGGACATCGTCGGGCATACGGCCGACGCACCCCCGCCCGCCGGCCCCTACTCGCAGAGCAGGCGGCTCGGAGATCTGATCGCCTGCAGCGGTCAGGCCGGCTACAGGCCGGATGGCGGCATCGATGCGGACTTCGAGTCGCAGCTGCATCAGACGTTCCGGAATCTGCGGCACACCGCCCGGGCTGCAGGAGCGGATCTCGGCACTGCGCTCCAGGTGCGCATCTTCCTGACCGACCCCGGCCAGTTCGACCGGATGAACGAGATCTATCGTCAGTACTTTACCGAGCCCTTTCCGGCGCGCACGACGGTGACCGTGACTCTGCCACCTCCGTTGCTCGTGGAAGCCGATCTGCTGGCGGTCGCGCTTTGTGCGGATCCGGAGGTGGGGCGATGAGGTTCGCCCGCCTCGGCGAACCGGGGGAGGAGATCCCTGTCGTACTGCACGACGGGGATCTCCTCGACCTGCGGGCCATCACCGCGGACATCGACGGACTCTTCCTCGAGGACGACCCTGTGGGAAGGACGCTCGCGGCGATCGCCGAGGATCGCCTGCCTGTGCTTGAGGACGCGGGGGGCGCCCGGATCGCGGCGCCGATCGTGCGGCCGGGCGCCGTCATCTGCATCGGGATGAACTACGCCGCCCACGCGGCCGAGTCCGGGGCGGAGCCGCCCGAAGAGCCGATCATCTTCCTGAAGGCGCCGAACACGGTCGTCGGCCCGAACGATCCCGTCACCATTCCGCGCGGGGCGACGAAGACCGACTGGGAGGTGGAGCTGGGCGTCGTCATCGGACGTCGGACGGCCTACCTCGACTCTCCCGCCGACGCGGCTGCGCACATCGCCGGATTCGTCGTGGCCAACGACGTGTCCGAGCGTGGCTTCCAGCTCGACGTCTCAGGCGGGCAGTGGTCGAAGGGCAAGTGTGCCTTCGGGTTCACTCCCACGGGCCCGTGGCTGGTCACGCCGGAGGACGTCGATCCCGGCGCCCTTTCGCTGCGGAGCTGGGTGAACGGCCAGCCGCGACAGGACTCGAGCACCGCGGACATGATCTTCCCCGTCGGGCGTCTGATCCACCATCTCTCGCAGTTCATGACTCTGGAGCCGGGTGACCTCGTGCTCACGGGAACCCCGGAGGGCGTCGCACTCTCCGGGCGCTACCCGTACCTCGCGCCGGGGGATGCGGTCGAGACCGAAATCGAGGGACTCGGCGCGCAGCGGCAGCCCTTCGTCGCATGGCAGGCGACGCATTGACGCCCCCACTCCAAGGAAGAGACATGACCTCCCCCACCGCCGCCGCGCTGATCGTGCGCAGCAACCGCCTTGGCGCCGACCCGAAGAACACGAACTTCGCGGGAGGGAACACCTCCGCGAAGGGCACCGACACGGATCCCGTCACGGGACACCCGGTCGAACTGCTCTGGGTGAAGGGGTCCGGTGGGGATCTCGGCACACTCACGGAGCAGGGTCTGGCCGTGCTGCGGCTGGATCGTCTGCGCGCGTTGCAGGACGTGTATCCGGGCGTGGACCGGGAGGACGAGATGGTCGCCGCGTTCGACTACTGCCTGCACGGCAAGGGCGGGGCCGCCCCGTCGATCGACACCGCGATGCATGCGCTCGTCGATGCCGCTCATGTGGATCACCTGCACCCGGACAGCGGGATCGCGATCGCGACCGCCGCGGACGGGGAGGCGCTGACCGCCGCGGTCTTCGGCGGCAGGGTCGCGTGGGTGCCGTGGCGGCGTCCCGGGTTCCAGCTCGGCCTGGACATCGCCGCGATCAAGGCCGAGAACCCCGAGGCGATCGGCTGCATCCTGGGCGGGCACGGGATCACCGCGTGGGGCGAGAGTTCCGAGGAGGCCGAGGCGAACTCGCGGTGGATCATCGAGACCGCCGCCGCCCACATCGCTGAACACGGCGCCCCGGCCCCGTTCGGCGGCGTCCGCGCCGGCTTCGAGGCGCTGCCCGAGGCGGAGCGACGCCGACGGGCCGCGGCGCTGGCCCCCACGATTCGGGGGATTGCCTCGACCGACCGGGCGATGGTCGGCCACTTCACCGACGACGACGTGGTGCTCGACTTCCTCGCCTCGGAGAAGGCCCCGCGGCTGGCCGCGCTCGGCACCTCCTGCCCGGATCATTTCCTGCGCACGAAGGTCAAGCCGCTGATCCTGGACCTGCCCGCGACCGCCCCGGTGGACGAGCAGCTCGCCCGGCTGCACGAACTGCACGCCGCCTACCGGGCCGACTACCAGGCGTACTACGACGCGCACGCGTCGGCAGGCTCGGCGACCGAACCGGCGTCGCCGGCGATGCGCGGCGCGGACCCGCTCATCGTGCTCGTGCCCGGTGTGGGCATGTTCTCCTACGGCGCGAACAAGCAGACCGCGCGGGTCGCGGGCGAGTTCTACGTGAACGCGATCAACGTGATGCGCGGCGCCGAGGCCCTCTCCACCTACACCCCGATCAGTGATGCGGAGAAGTTCCGCATCGAGTACTGGGCGCTGGAGGAGGCGAAACTGCAGCGGCTGCCGAAACCCCGAAGCCACCAGGGCCGCATCGCGTTCGTCACCGGCGCCGCCAGCGGCATCGGCAAGGCCATCGCGACCCGCCTCGCCGCCGACGGCGCCTGCGTCGTGATCGCCGACCTCGACCTGGACAAGGCCCGTGCCGCCGCGGCCGAACTCGGAAACGCCGACGTCGCGATCGGGGTGGCGGCGAACGTCGCCGACGCCGACGCGGTGCAGGCCGCGCTGGAGCAGGCCGTGCTCGCGTTCGGGGGCGTCGACCTCGTCGTCAACAACGCGGGCCTCTCCCTCTCCAAGCCCCTGCTGGAGACCACTGAGGCGGACTGGGACCTGCAGCACGACGTGATGGCGAAGGGATCCTTCCTCGTCTCCAAAGCCGCCGCGAAGATCCTCATCGACCAGCACCTCGGCGGCGACATCATCTACATCTCCTCCAAAAACTCGGTGTTCGCGGGGCCGAACAACATCGCCTACTCCGCCACCAAGGCCGACCAGGCCCACCAGGTCCGGTTGTTGGCCGTCGAGCTCGGCGAGCACGGCATCCGCGTGAACGGCATCAACCCGGACGGCGTGGTCCGCGGATCTGGGATCTTCGCGTCCGGGTGGGGTGCGAACCGGGCTGCGACCTACGGCGTCGCCGAGGAGGACCTGGGACAGTTCTATGCGAACCGCACCATCCTCAAGCGCGAAGTCGTGCCGGAGAACGTCGCCGACGCCGTCTCCGTCCTGACCGGCCCCGACCTCACCCGCACCACCGGCCTGCACATCCCCGTCGACTCCGGCGTCGCCGCCGCCTTCCTGCGATGAGCGCGATGCCGCATGCAAAGCTCCGGGCCGCTCACGCGCCCGACTGTGAAGGTAGCTGGGTGCGTGAACCGGCTAGGAACTACTGCAATCACCGCCGACGAGGCACGCCGCAAACTCAGGAGCCAGTCATGATCGATGCCGATGCAGCCCCCGTTGTTCGGGGGCAGCCTGATCACCTGCGGAGTGTCTGGCTTCCCGGAAGGCCATTCGAGGGCCATATCTCGCGTGGCTACGCGATCGTCGGGGTACCAGAGTCGCCAGTCACTGTGCCTGGGATTGTGCTCCTGCACGGAGGTGACGGGACCGCCTACTGGGTTTGGGCACAGCAATGGGTTGACCGTGGATATGCGGTGGCTGCCGTCGACACCGGCTGGCGCACACCAACCGCAGGCGACGAACACGGCGACGCCCCGTTGCCCCACGAGTGGTCAGGTCCACGGCCTTGGGAGGGCACCTTCGATCAACCCATTCTTGGAGACAGCCAGTGGCTCGTCCACGCAATGCAGTTGATCGATGAGGCGCGGCGTCTCCTCGCCGCCGACGACCGTGTTGATCCGGAGCGGATTGCCCTCATGGGAGTCTCCTGGGGAGGACTGTTGACTTGCATCGCCTCCACCGTGATTCCCGGGTTCGCTTGCGCCGTGAGCGTATATGGTTGCGGGTACCTCAGCGAAGCATCGATGTGGAAACGCCGTGGCGTGTTCGATTCTCTAGAATCGGAGCGGGTCGCAGCTTGGAATGTGACATGGGATCCGTCGTCACACCTTGCGATGGGGAACATCCCCTTGCTCTTTCTTACCGGGGTCAACGATGTGGCGTATCCGCTTGTCTCCGTAGACCGCACTGCTGCCCTCTCGCCGTTGGCAAGTCGGAGCATTCTTCGGCATCTCCCGCACAGCCACGGTGATGCTTGGCGCCCCACGGAGCCCGAGCGTTTCGTCAATTCGGTACTTCGCGGGACGCGCCCCTTGCCTCGCATCGAAGCTGTGATCGACCATCCCGGACGCGCGCAGGCGCGAGTCGACTCAGACGGAGCTGTTCAAGCTCGACTGCTGTACACGACTGATGTCGGCGCGTGGGAGCACCGTCGATGGGACGAGACTCCGGCCAGTGTCGCCCGTGACGTTGTTGCGGTGGCAGTGCCCTCTGCTGCAACTGCTGGTTCCTCAACGTCACCGACAACGAAGGGGCAACCGCGAGTACACAGCTCTTGCAGCGCTGTCCCGGGTGAGTAATCCTCGCTGGCTCCTTTGCATGGCGGCAGAGGAGGTGGGATCAGAGCGATCTCGATGACGACGCTCATCTACGTCCACGGGGACACGGAGATGAAGCGCACCGGGTTGGCGAAGATCACCAATCAACATCGGTGCCGACCCAGCGCCGATCCCGATCTGGCGCGACCGAGAGGACATCATCCAGCGACTTTGCAGACTCGCCGGCTGACGTGTTATCCCGATCTTCAGTCGTTGCGATATTCCACCGTCCCTGCCACAGCCTGTCGTCTGGCCGCAGGCCGACCGGAGATCGGCATAACCCAAGAATCGGAACAATCGAGGCAGAAGCTGCAGCCGACGGTCGCGGCCGCCGTCATGGTGGCCAGTGTCGACAGGCTCTTGTCGAGCTCGTGCCACTTCTCGGTCTTGCGTCCGAAGTTCATCATGTCGGTGAACACCGGGCGGTGATGCCAGAGCACCCCGATCGAGTCGGGCACCCGGCCGAACATCTTCTTCGTGGCGAACTTCACCACGGCGCCGTACAGTCCGGTCACCTCGGTCGCGGGGACGCGGGTCTGGGTCGTCATGATCTGCTCCTTCTGCGGCGCGCTTCTCGCGCCTTCGACATGGAGACACCGCCCGGCTGCGATGTGTGACATCCGGATCCGAATTGGTCCCATGGGACGATGGATCCGTGGACACGACGACCTTCGCAGCGACCGACGGCTTCCCGCACACGGCTCTGGTCGGCGTCACAGGCCCCGAGCGGACGCTCGCCGTTCAGGGGGATCCGCAGGCCGTCCTGCCGCTCGCCTCGGTGACCAAGCCGCTGACCGCTTGGGGCGTGTTCGTCGCGATCGAGCGCGGGCTGGTCGATCTGGACGAGCCGGCGGGGCCCGCAGGAGCGACGGTGCTGAACCTGCTCGACCACACCAGCGGGCTGCCCATGGAGGGGGAGGGGCCGTTGAAGGCCCCCGGTGAGCGGCGCATCTACTCGAATGCCGGCTTCGACGCGCTCGCCGCGCACGTCGCCGACGCCGTCGGCATGGACTTCGCGGACTGGATGCTGCGGGAGGTCGCGCTGCCGCTCGGCATGGAGCGCACGGATGTCACCGGACGTCCGTCGGCAGGCGCATCCGCCTCGATCGAGGACCTGCTGATCTTCGGGCGCGAGGTACTGCGGCCGACACTGATCCCGGCTGCGCTGCGCGACCTCGCCCTCACCGTCTCGCACCCCGGGCTGCGCGGGATCGTCCCTGGCTACGGCTCGTACGCCGACAACCAGTGGGGCCTGGGTTTCGAGCTGAAGGGGGTCAAGTCGCCGCATTGGCTGGCGGACTCGTTCCCACCCGAGACCGCCGGCCATTTCGGAGCCCTCGGCAGCTTCCTGCTCGTCGACCGCTCGCGGGACCTCGCCGCCGCGTTCCTCTCCGGCGTCCCGTTCGGCGAGGAGCACAAGCGGATCTGGCCCGCGCTGACCGAGGAGATCGTCACGCGCTACGGAGGCTGATCCGGATCCGGTCCTCAGGATCCGGCGACGGCGCGCGCATACCTCTCCGACAGCACCTGCAGGCGCGGGATCAGCTCGGGCGGGGACTCCACGGTGAAGTCCATCATCAGCATCCCGATGTACGCCGCCACGGTGTCGAGACTGTCGGCGCCGGTGACCAGCACGCAGTGGTCGGCGTCGATCGGCTCGACGACGCCGACCGTCGGATTGATCCGGTCGAGCACGGCCTGCGCCGGCGCATCGATCCGCAGCCGGGCGTGCACCGCCCATCCGCTCGCGGCGATCGTGCGCATCGCGAACGCCGTGTAGTCGCCGCCCGGCAACGGCTGCGGGTTGAACCTGCGGCGCGTCGGCATACGGAGCGACATCCAGTCCACCCGGTAGGTGTGCCACTCATCGGTGACGGGATCACGCGCGACCAGGTGCCATCGCCGCTGCCAGCTGAGCAGGCGGTACGGCTCGACGAGCACGGGAGAGTCCTGGTAATCGAAGCGCAGCCACTCGACGTCGCGGATCGCGGCCGCGGCGGCGGCCAGCACGGCGGGATCCACTTCCGGATCGGGGGCGTCGGTGCCGACGTTCTCCTGGCCGCGGTCGATCGTCGAGCCGAGGGCGTCGACGAGCGGGCGCAGGCGGGAGGGCAGCACCTGCTCGATCTTGGCAAGGGCCCTGGCGCCGGACTCCTCGATGCCGGTCAGGCCCGCAGCCATCTGCAGGCCCACGGTCACCGCGACCGCCTCCTCGTCGTCCAGCAGCAGCGGCGGCAGCTGCCCGCCGGATCCGAGACGGTATCCGCCCACGGATCCGCGCACGGCGTCCACCGGGTAGCCGAGGTCTCGGAGGCGCTCGATGTCGGCGCGCACGGTCCGCGGACTCACGTCGAGCCGGGCGGCGAGCTCGGCCCCGGTGCGGCCGGAGCCCGTCTGCAGCAGCGAGAGCAGGGCGAGCAGGCGGGCGGACGGGCTTGTCATCGGATCCTCGAAGAAGTTCTTTCATTAGGAACGAATACAGCCTAATGGGCTTCTACCGTGGAACACATGAACACCACCGCAGCTCTCGTCATCCGCCCCTTCACCGTCTCCGTCACCGACGCCGAGGTCGCCGATCTGCAGGATCGTCTGGCGCGCACCCGCCTGCCGCAGCCGGCCCCCGCCGACGATTGGACCACCGGCACACCGAACGACTACCTCCGCGAGGCGCTCGCCGCCTGGCGCGCCTTCGACTGGCGCGCCGCCGAGGCCCGCATCAACGCCTTTCCGCACTTCGTCGCCGAGATCGACGGCCAGGACATCCACTTCATCCACGTCCGCTCGGCGCATGAAGGGGCGACGCCGCTGCTGCTGGCGCACACGTATCCCGGATCCTCCGTCGACTACCTCGACGTCATCGACCGCCTCGTCGACCCGGTGTCGTACGGCGGCCGCGCGGAGGACGCCTTCGACGTCGTCGTCCCGGACGCGCCGGGATACGGCTTCTCCCAGCCCGTGACGGACGCCGGGTGGACGATGCCCCGCGTCGCCAAGGCATACGACCAGCTCATGCGGGGACTCCGCTATGAGAGCTACGGCGTGCACGGGTCCGACAACGGCGCGATGGTCGCTCGCGAGCTCGGTCTGTTGAACCCGGAGGGCTTCCTCGGCCTGCACGTGCTGCAGTTGTTCTCGTTCCCCTCGGGCGACCCATCCGAGTTCGAGCGCCTCGAGCCGGCCGACTACGCCGGGCTCGAGCACATGCAGTGGTTCCAGTCGGTCGGCGGCTACAACACGATGAACGCCTCACGCCCGCAAACGGTCGCGGTCGGCCTCAGCGACTCCCCGATCGGACTGCTGGCGTACAGCGAGCTGTTCAACAGCTTCGGCAACGGCACCTCGCTCGTACCGCTGGAGAAGATCCTGCTCGAGGTCAGCGTGAACTGGTTCGCGAACGCCGCGGCGGGCATGAGCCGCAGCTACTTCGAGAACGCGCAGGCCCAGGCCGAGCCGCAGGTCAACCACGCTCCGACCGGCGTCGCCGTCTTCAAGGACGACTTCCAGACGATCCGCGTCTTCGCCGAGCGCGACAACGACAACATCGTGCACTGGAGCCGCTTCGACGAGGGCGGCCACTTCGCCGCTCTGGAGCGCCCCGACCTGCTCGCCGGCGACGTCCGCGCCTTCTTCGCGGGGATCCGCGAGGCCTGAGCGGCTGGCTGAGCTCCGCCATCGCCCGGGTCAAAGAAGGAAACGCTGCTCGTCGCGCCCCGGCGGCGGCGTTTTCCTTCTTTGGGGGACGGCGCAGAGCGGCGCCACCCTGTCCGTCATCGTGTTGCGGGCGGCGGCCCTCGTCCGAGGTGAGCGGAGTAGCCTCGGACCCGGGCCGGCTCCGACATCGGTATCCGTCCCTCATTCCACCCGCACCGCGAAGGAGATCCGCCATGGCCGAGGTCGAGAGCTTCACCCTGGACCACACCGCCGTCAAGGCGCCCTACATCCGCCTGATCGGGGTCGAGCAGGGCCCGCGCGGCGACGAGATCTCCAACTTCGACGTGCGCTTCGTCCAGCCGAACGAGGGCGAGATCCCGACGGCGGCGCTGCACACGATCGAGCACACCCTCGCCTCGCTGCTGCGCGACCGCGTGGACGGGGTCATCGACATCTCGCCGTTCGGCTGCCGCACCGGTTTCCACCTGATCACCTGGGGTCGCCCCGAGGTTCCGGCGCTCGTCGAGGCCATCACCGACAGCCTGCGCTTCATCGCGGAGAAGGCCGAGTGGAGCGACGTCCCCGGCGTCAGCGCGATCGAGTGCGGCAACTACCGCGACCACAGCCTGCACGGCGCACGCGAATGGTCGGCGCGGATCCTCGAGCAGGGGATCAGCCGCGACGCGTTCACCCGCATCCTGGCCTGAAAGGGGCCCCACCGGGGTCGTTGAGCGAGGACGCCGAAGGCGACCGAGACGAAACGCGGTGCTCTTCCAGGTGCCGCGTTTCGTCTCGCTCCTCGCTGCGCTCGGTGCTCGCTCAACGACCCCGCGCGGGCTGCGCTCGCTCAGGAACCGGGGTTGCCGGTCGCTGAGCGAGCGCAGCGACGAGAAGAAGGGCGATGGCGCGTCAGGCCCGGGCGATGCGGAGCGTGCGCACCTCGAAGGGACGCAGTGACAGCGCCTCCCCGGTGCGCGGCGCATCCAGCTCGTCCTCGATGAGCGACACCTCGCGGATCCAGCCGTGGTCGAAGCCGACCGACAGCGTGCCGGTCGTGCGCTGGCCGAGCGACTCGTAGACGCGCACGATCACGTCGCCGGAGCGGTCGTCGGCGAGCTTCACGCTCGAGACGACGATGCCCTCGCCGGTCACGGCGACCAGCGGCTCGACCTCGTTCGCGCCGCGAACGATCGTCGACGGGGCGTTCAGCGCGATGCCCTCGGCCGTCGCAATCGCGGCGTCGGCGCCGATCACCAGGCCCACCTGGATCTCGTGCCAGCCGTGGTCGGTGTCGGGGTCGGGGAAGCGCGGGGCGCGCAGCAGCGACAGGCGCACGGACGTGGTGACGTCGTCGCCGTCCACGTCGCGTGCGGTGTCGAAACCGTAGATCGAGTCGTTCACGAGCGCGGCGCCGAAGCCGCCGTCCTCCTGCACGAGCACGAAACGGTGCATCGAGGTCTCGAACTTCGCCGCCTCCCAGCTCGTGTTCACGTGCGTGACCCGGCGCTGGAACCCGAACTGCGTCTCCGCGGCCGTCTCGCGCGCGAACACGTCCAGCGGGAAGGCCAGCTTGAGCAGCTTCTCGGTCTCGTGCCAGTCGATCTCGTTGCGCAGGTGCACGGTGCGGGATCCGGGACGCAAGGTGATGGTCTGCCGCAGGGAGGACTCCGAGAACGGGCGCTCGACGACGATCGTCGCCACGCCGTCCTCGACGGACGCGGAGATGGACGACACCGCGGTGAGGTCCTCCACGCGGTTGCGGTAGTACTTGTCGATGTCCCACGCGTCCCACATGTTGGGGAAGTCCTGGTGCAACTGGAACAGGTTCGCAGGCTTGCCGGCCGGGATGGTCTCGCGGCCGGACGCCTTGTCCAGCGCGGAGACGATGAGGCCCTCGGCCGAGATCACGACAGTGACGAGGTCGTTCTCGAGGCGGAAGCCCTCGGCGGTCTCGGTGAGGGAGACGGATCCGGTCGCTGAGCTTGTCGAGGCGCCCGGATCCGTACGGGTCCCTTCGACGGGCTCAGGGACCGGGTGCAGCGCCGCTGCCCCGAGCGCGCGCCCGTCGAACCCGACGCCGACCGACGTCGGCGTGAAGACGAGCTCCATGTCGCCGGAGCCCGCGAGCACCGCGCGGGCGGCCTCGGACAGCGCGCGGGCCTCGTCGAGCACGCCGGAGAGCACGGACACCGCCTCGCGGTGCACCCACGCGATCGAGGTGCCGGGGAGGATGTCGTGGAACTCGTGCAGCAGCACGGTCTCCCACAGCCGGTCCAGCTCATCGTGCGGGTAGGCCGCACCGAGGCGGACGGCGGCGGTCGATGCCCACAGCTCGGCCTCGATCAGTGCCTGCTCCGCCCAGCGGTGCAGCGCCTTGGTGGCGTGCTGGCTGGTGAGCGTGCCGCGGTGCAGCTCGAGGTACAGCTCGCCGACCCACACGGTCGGATCCGGCAGCTCCGCCTTGGCGGCGTCGAAGAACTCGTCGGGGTGGATCCACTCCACTCGCGCGCTGCCCTCGAGGTCGGCCAGGCGGGACGCCTTGCCGGTCATCTCGCGGGTGGTGCCGCCGCCGCCGTCGCCCCAGCCCACCGGGGCGATCGAGCGCGTCGCGACGCGGTTCTCCTTGAACTGGCGCGAGGCCTTGGCGACCTCCATGCCCGAGAGCTGCGAGTTGTAGGTGTCCATCGGCGGGAAATGCGTGAAGATCCGCGACCCGTCGATGCCCTCCCAGTCGAAGCTGTGGTGCGGGAACACGTTGCGCTGGTTCCACGAGATCTTCTGCGTGAAGAACCATTCGAAACCGGCGCGGCGCATCAGCTGCGGCAGGGCGGGGGAGTAGCCGAAGCTGTCCGGCAGCCACACGCCCTTCGACCGGATCCCGAACTCGCGCTCGAAGAAGCGCTGCCCGTGCGAGAACTGCCGCACGAGCGACTCGCCCGTCGGCATCACCGTGTCGGACTCGACCCACATGCCGCCGAGCGGCAGGAAGCGGCCCTCGGCGACCGCGGCCTTGATCCGCGAATAGACCTCGGGGCGGTGCTCCTTCATCCAGGCGTACTGCTGCGCGCTGGACATGCCGTAGCGGAACTGCGGCTGCTCCTCGAGCAGCGTCGTCATCGACGAGGTGGTGCGCGCGACCTTGCGCACGGTCTCGCGCAGCGGCCACAGCCAGGCGGAGTCGATGTGCGCGTGCCCGATCGCGGCGATGCGGTGCGCGCTCGCGTCGGCAGGGGCGGCCAGCACGTCAGCCAGCTGCGCCCTGGCGTCGCCCGCGGTCTCCACGATGCGCTGCAGGTCGAGCACGTCGAGCGCGTCGTCGAGCGCCTGCAGGATCCGCATCCGGCGCGGGCTGGTCTCGGGCAGCTCGGCCTGCAGTTCGAGCAGCACTTCGAGGTCGAGGGACAGCTCGAACACCTCGGGCTCGAACACGGCGAGATCCATGTGGCGGACGCGGTAGAGCGGATCCGGGGACGAGGTGAGGATGTCGCCCTCCTGCGTCGGCAGGAAGGGGTGGTAGTCCAGCAGCACGGGGTTGGAGGCGCCCTCGAGGAACAGCTCGATCGCCTCCTCGCCCTCGGCCCGCTCCGTGATGGGCAGCCACTGATTGCGGGGGTTCAGGCTCTTCACCGGGACCGGTTCGCCGTCGGCGCCGACGCGGTAGGCGAGCGCCTCGCACTGGAAGCCGGTCATGTTGATGTCGAAGCCGAGGTCGACGAGCGCCTCGACGCGCTTGCCGGCCCACTCGGCGGGCACGGTGCCGCGCACGCGGAACCACGTGGTTCCCCACGCGGGACCCCACTGCTGGCCGGCGGCGAACGGCGCGTACTCGAGCGCCAGACCGTCGGCGGCGGGGATCGGCTCGCCGGACAGCGCGTGCGCGGCGATCTCCAGCGGGATGCGGGTGGAGTGGACGGCGGGGCGCACGCGCTCGCCGAGCACGCGGGTGACGCGGCCGACGGTGAGCGAGGTCTCTTCGTGCACGGGGTGCTCCTTCGCGGTGCGAGAATGTGAGGACGCCTGGGGAATCCCGTTCCGCAGGGTCTACTAAAACGATCTAGTACGGTGAGTCTATGTCACAGGCGAAGCGCATCACCATCGCCGATATCGCCCGTCTCGCGGGAGTGTCCCCCGGCGCGGTCTCCTTCGCGCTGAACGGGCGCCCGGGCGTCAGCGAGCAGACCCGCCAGCGCATCCTCGCCGTGGCCGAGGAGCATCAGTGGCAGCCGAGTTCGGCCGCCCGAGCCCTGGTCGGATCCCGGGCGGGGGTGGTCGGCTTCGCCGTGAACCGTCCGGCGCGCACCCTGGGCACGGAGGCGTTCTTCACCGACCTCATCGCCGGGGTGCAGTCGGCGCTGGCCCAGCACGGCGTCGCGCTGCAGCTGGTCGTGGTCTCCTCGATCGAGGAGGAGATGGCGACCTATCGGCGCTGGCGCAGCGCGAATCAGGTCGACGGCGTGATCGTGATCGATCCCCGCGACGACGACCCGCGTCTCACGCTGCTGCCCACCCTGCCGCTGCCGGCCGTGGTGATCGGCAGCAGTGACAGCGCCGGGGATCCGCCCGCCATCTGGCTGGACGACGAGGCCGCGGCGCACGCGCTGTTCGACTACCTCGCGGCACTCGGCCACCGCGAGATCGCCTACGTGTCGGGACCGGCCGAGTTCCAGCACACGCGTATTCGCGCCGACGTGCTCTCAGCGCTCGCTGCCCGGGGCGCGGCGGGCGAGACGCTCGTGACCGACTTCTCCCCGGCGGCGGCGACCGCGGCCACGCGCACGCTGCTCAGCCGCGCGGCTCGGCCCACAGCCATCGTCTACGACAACGATGTGATGGCGATCGCGGGACTCCGCGTCGCGCAGGAGATGGGCGTGGCCGTGCCGCAGGCGCTGTCGGTGGCGTCCTTCGACGACTCCGTGGTGACCGGGCTCGTGCACCCGTCGATCACCTGCCTCACCCGCGACACCTTCGCGCTCGGCGAGCAGGCCGCGGCCTTCCTCCTGGAGCGGGTCGGATCCGCGGAGCCGCTGCCGTCCCGCCGTGGAACGGCCCCCGCGCTCACGATCCGGGAGAGCACGGCCGCGCCGTCGCGCTGAACGCGGTCGCAGAGGCCGTGTCTGGGTGCGTTCGATAGAGTGCTCTGGGCCGACGAGAGGATTCGCAGATGACGCCGGAGACCGTGAAGAAGCACCAGGACTACAACCCGGGGCCGCGCGTGGGGATCACCTTCTCCACCTTCGACCTGCTGCACGCGGGGCACATCATGATGCTCGCCGAGGCCAAGCGCCAGTGCGACTACCTCATCTGCGGCCTGCAGATGGATCCCACCCTGGACCGCCCGGAGAAGAACGCTCCCACTCAGACCGTGGTCGAGCGCTACATCCAGCTGCGCGGGTGCGAGTACGTCGACGAGATCGTGCCGTACTCGACCGAGCAGGACCTCGAGGACATCCTCCGCTCGTTCAAGCTCGACGTGCGCATCGTCGGCGACGAGTACGAGAACCGCGACTTCACCGGCCGCGCCTACTGCGAGGAGGCCGGGATCGAGCTGTACTTCAACAGCCGCGACCACCGCTTCTCGAGCTCCGGCCTGCGCAAGATCGTGGCGGCCAAGGAAGCCGAGCGCGAGGCGCGCGCCTGACACGACCCCGGGCGGTGGCGCGCGGTCGTGCTCACTCGACGACCCCGGGGGATCAGGCGGGAATCCCGGTGGCGGCCTCCGCGCCGTCGACGACGGTGTTGTTCGAGGAGTAGATGCCGGATCCGGTGTTCAGGTCGGGGCGGATCAGGTCGGTGATCCCGCGGGCGGCGAGGGCGGCCGGATCCGCCGCGGTGAGCGAGGTGGCGAACGTGGCGTCGAGGCCGGCCGCGCACGCGTCGACCCAGGCCTGGAAGATGGCGCCCGCCGGGCTCATCGCCGCGCGGCTGACCGGGATCTCATGCGCGTCGACCTCGATCACGATCGCCGTCGTGCGGGCCGGAGCCGGGCGGCGCTCCCGCAGCTCGGGGATGATCTCGGCGAACCGGCGCCCGATGGGCTTGGCCTCACCTGCCTGGTCGACCAGGCCCAGGGAGTACTCCAGCTCGGGGTAGTCGGCGAGCTCGCGGCCCACGTCGTGCGAGCACCACCAGGTCACGCCCCAGAGGTTCTCCGTGCGCGCCGCCGCGCGCACCGTCGCCTCGAGGAAGTCGGGGGTCTGCTCCGGCGCCAGGCAGTTCGACGGGGCGCCGACCTCCTGCAGCCAGATCGGGCGCTGCGGATCCGTCGCGAACGCACGGGACAGCTCGATCATGTACTCGGCGTGCCGGTCGCTCGCAGCGCTGCGTCCGCCGTAGCGCTGGGCGGTGCCGTTGAAGATCCAGGAATGCACGGTGGTCATCGCGCCGATCCTGCTAGCGTGCGTCGGTACGAAGCCGTGCCCGTCCATGTACCAGGCCGCGTCGTACTCGCTGTGCACGTGCGGCAGCCCGGGGGCGGAGCGCTCCGCCGCCTCCAGCAGCGCGCGCAGCCACCCCGCGGCCTCGTCGGGCGAGACCGGCCAGGGGTGCGGGTGCACGGCCGCGGAGAACTGGTTCACCTCATTGCCGAGCGTGAAGCCGAGGAAGTTCGGGGCGTCGCGCAGTGCGGCGCCGAGGCGCTCCACGAGTGCGACCTGACCGCTCAGAGCCTGCGGGTGGGTGAACATGTTCTTGTCGTGCCAGGTGAACAGCCACGAGGGGATGAAGTCGAAGCTCGACAGGTGTCCCTGGATCACGTCGACGCTCGCGTCCATCCCGAACTCGGCGGCGACGTCGACCACGGCCCGCACATCCTCGATGGCCTTCTCCCGGATCAGGGTGCGGTTGGGCTGCAGCACCGGCCAGAGCGGGAAGATCCGCACGTGGTCGAGGCCGAGCGCGGCGAGTCCGGCGAAGTCGCGGCGCACGGCGTCGAGGTCGAGGTCGAGCCAGGCGTGCATCCACTCCTTCGACGGGGTGTAGTTCGCGCCGAACCGCAGCGGAGCGACCCCGTCCGGGACGGTGGGGAGTGCGGCGTCGGTGCCGAGGGTCATCGAGTACGTCCTTCCGGGACGGGCTGGCGCGGGTGGGGCGAGTCGCCGAGGTCCTGCTGGAGATCCCACAGCTTCAGGGTCAGCTCACGCCGGATGTCGGCGTACGCGGGATCGAGATGCACGCTGGTGAGCTCGCACGGATCCTTCTCGAGGTCGAAGAGCTCCCACTCCGGAGGATAGGTGGTATCGCGCGTGTTCGGCAGGCCCATTCCGTCCGCGTAGAAGTAGATGAGCTTGTACCGCTCGGTGCGCACGCCGTAATGCGCCCACACGTGGTGCGATCGGTCGTCGTGCTCGTAGAAGCGGTAGTAGTGCGCGTCGCGCACCGGTACGGGGTCCTCCGCGGTCACCAGGTCGACCAGGCTGTGCCCCTGCATGCCCTCGGGGGCCGCGACACCTGCGAAGTCGAGCAGGGTCTGGGCGATGTCGACGTTCGAGACCATGGCCTCGGTGCTCCCGCCGGGGGCGACGCGGGCGGGGTAGCTGAGCACGAGCGGCATGCGCAGCGACTCCTCGTACATGAAGCGCTTGTCGAACCAGCCGTGCTCGCCGAGGTAGAAGCCCTGGTCCGAGGCGTAGATCGTGACTGTGTCATCGAACTGACCCTTCGTCCGCAGGAAGTCGGTGAGCGCCTGCACGCCCTCGTCGACCGCGGCCACGCAGCGCAGGTAGTCCTGCATGTAGCGCTGGTACTTCCACACCGCACGCTCCGCATAGCCGAGCTCGGACGGCGGATCCTGCTTGAGGTCGATGTCGTTCAGGTCGTCGGCGATCCGCATGGTCGCGTGGTGCGCGGGGGTTCCTCGACCCTCGTAATCGTCGTGGAAGGTGGCGGGCAGCGGGATCGGATCCGAGAACAGGTCCGCATGCCGCGGATGCGGCTCCCACGGGCGGTGCGGCGCCTTGTGCCAGACCAGCACGCAGTACGGCTCATCGCCCTGCGCGTCCATCCACGCCAGCGCGTGCTCGGTGATGATGTCGGTGACGTAGCCCTCGTAGCGCACCGGGCCGTCGGGCGTGTAGAACTCCGGGTCGAAGTACTCGCCCTGATCGGGCAGCACCTCCCAGTGATCGAACCCGACCGGGTCGTGGTCGGGGCCGTGCCCCAGGTGCCATTTGCCGAAGAGGGCGGTGCGGTAGCCCGCCGCCTTCAGCGCGGTGATGAACGTCCCGCGGTCGTTCGCGAGGTGCGTCGTGAGCGTCGTGACCTCGCTGGTGTGGCTGTAGGTGCCGGTGAGGAACGAGGCGCGGCTCGGCGTGCACAGCGCGTTCTCCACCAGGGCGCGGTCGAAGCGCATCCCGGCGGCGGCGATCGTATCGATGCCGGGGGTCGTGTTCACCGCTGAGCCGTAGCAGCCGATCGCATTCGAGGCGTGGTCGTCGGTCAGCACGAACACGATGTTCGGGCGACGGGGACTGCTCATCGCGTTCCTCCTTGAGGCGCTGAAGGGATTTTGTTCCCGGATCGGTGTGCCACCAGCCGTGCTGGACGGAGTCCATCATTCTGTGGCATAGTGAGCACACTATATCGCTTTAGTGATGGGATGTCAGCGCCTACGGGCGATGCACCCCTGGACCACTTCGAAGGAGAACGTCCATGAAATTCCGAGCAACTCTGGTCGTCGGGATCGCCGCGGCCACCGCCCTCGCCCTGACCGCATGCACGGGAGGCGGGGGAGGAAGCGCTTCCGGCGGCGGCGCGATCGACACCTCCGGCGAGCTGAGCGGCACGATCAAGTTCCAGACCTGGTCGCTCAAGAACGAGAAGTTCTCGCCGTACTTCGAGAGCCTGATCAAGGACTTCGAGAAGGAGCACCCGAAGGTCAAGGTCGAATGGCTCGATCAGCCGGGCGACGGCTACCAGGACAAGATCCTCAGCCAGGCCAACTCGAACACCCTGCCTGACGTGCTGAACCTGCCTCCGGACATCGGCTACCCGCTGGTCGCCGCGCACAAGCTCCTGGATCTCGCGGAGGCGGATCCGAAGCTCGAGGCGAAGTACAACAAGGGCGGCTGGGAGGCGTACAGCAGCTACACCGGGATCAAGGGCACCTACGGCCTGCCCTGGTACACGGGCAGCGACCTCTCCTGGTGGAACCTCGACCAGTTGAAGGCCTACGGCGTCGCCAAGGACAACCTCCCGACCACCACGGATGCCTGGCTCGACCTCGCGAAGAAGGTCGCCACCGATTCGCAGGGCAAGGTCATGCTGGTCTCTTCAATGCCGGGCCTGGACACCTTCGTCTCGGCCGGGATCCCGGTGATGGATGACAAGGGCGACTTCGTGTTCAACACGCCCGAGGCCGAGAAGATCGTGCAGAAGTACGCCGACGCGTACAAGGCGGGCGCGATGCCGCCGGAGGCGCTGAGCGGCACCTACTCCGGCAACGCGGAGATGTACCTGCAGGGCAAGGTCGCCTACTCGACCGGCGGATCCGGATTCGCGGGCGACCTGCGCACCAAGGCTCCGACGCTCGTCGACGTGACCGCCGCCTCCGCGCGTCCGGGGATTCCGCCGCTGTTCGTGCAGGGGCTGAACGTCTCGGCCGACTCCAAGAACAAGGCGGCGGCGCTCGCGTTCGCCGAGTTCGCGACGAACGAGAAGAACCAGGTCGCGTTCGTGAAGCTCGCGATCGGCTTCGCTCCGGGCACCGCGAGCGGTGCCGACGAGGTCGTCAAGGCCGTCGAGAGCGACTCGAACGTGCCGCCCGCGCAGGCCGAGGCCATGAAGATCATGTTCGCCGCGCTCCCCGAGGCCAAGGCCACTCCCTACCAGTGGACCGGTGCCGACACCACGTTCCTCAACCAGCAGATGGCGCTCGCCGTGCGCGGCGACATCGCGCCCAAGGAGGCGCTGGACAAGATCGTGAAGAACGCGAATGACAACCGCATCGACAAGTGAACGCTCTCTGACCCGCACGGGGGTCGGCGCCTCGGGCGCCGGCCTCCGCCGGCGCAGCGGGCCGGTCCAGTCGCACCGCTGGTACACGCCGTGGCTGCTGATCGGTCCGGCGGTGATCTGGGTGGCGGTGTTCGCGCTCTGGCCGTTCCTGAACACGGTGGTGCTGAGCTTCACGAACGCGAGGCCCCTGCGCGCCCCGGAGTTCGTGGGCTTCGACCAGTACGTGAAGCTGTTCGGCGACGACCAGTTCCGGTATGCGCTGCTCACCTGCGCCATCTATGTCATCGTGTGCGTGCCGCTGCTGACGATCCTGCCGCTGCTGCTGGCTCTGCTGGTGGAGAAGACGATTCCCGGTATCGCGTTCTTCCGCACGACGTTCTACTTCCCGGTGATCGCCTCGGTCGTGGTCGTCGCTCTGATCTGGGGCTGGCTGTTCGACAGCAAGGGCATCATCAACCAGACGCTGCAGTTCATGGGCATCGCCGACAAGCCCGTCGCGTTCCTCGTGGACCGCTGGTGGTTGCTGGCCTGCGCGATCCTGCTGACCGTCTGGAAGGGCGTCGGGTACTACATGGTCGTGTACCTCGCCGCGCTGGGCAATGTCGGCAAGGACCTGCACGAAGCGGCCATGCTCGACGGAGCAGGCGCGTTCCGCCGCTTCCTGAGCGTGACGATCCCGAGCGTGCGCGGGGCGATGCTGCTGATCGCCGTCCTCATCGCCGTCTCGGCGATGAGGATCTTCACCGAACTCGACGTGCTCTCGCATCACACCGGGGGGCCCGGCGGGTACGACATGTCGATCGTGATGATGATCCGTCAGGCGGGATCCGGCCTGAACGGCAATCTCGGATATGCGGCGGCGATCTCCGTCGTGCTCTTCCTGCTCACCCTGATCCCGCTCGTCGCGATCGCCCTGCTCAACCGCGAGAAGAGGGCGAAATCATGAGCGCCACCGCAGCCATCGTCCAGGAGAGGTCGAAGAAGCCGGCCAAGGAGAAGCTGTTCCGCACCGGCGGAGCCGGGGACATCAGCAAGCCGACTGTGGGCGGGCTGGTCTTCCGCTACGTGCTGCTCGTGATCGTGCTGATCCTCGTGATCGGCCCGTTCCTGTGGCAGCTGTCCACGTCGTTCAAAGGGGCCGGCGAGAATCTCTACACGTTCCCGCCGAACCTCATCCCGACGCAGCCGACACTGGAGAACTACACCAAGGTCACCGACTTCATCCCGGTGTACCAGTACGCGTGGCACTCCCTGTTCGTCGCCGTGGTGCAGGTGATCTCCAACGTCGTGTTCGCGGTCTTCGGCGGCTACGCGCTGGCGTGCATGAAGTTCCGCGGAAAAGGGATCGCCCTCGGCATCCTGTTCTCCACGATGCTGCTGCCCGGCGAGGTCACCGTCACATCCAACCTGCTCACCATCAACGGGCTGGGGCTCGCCAACACGCTCTGGGGAGTGATCCTGCCCGGTGCGATCGGGGCGATGAACGTGCTGCTGGTCGCAACCGCATGTCGGATGATCCCCGCAGAGGTGCTGGACGCCGCGACCGTCGACGGTGCGACCACCTGGCAGCGGATCCGGCACATCGTGTGGCCGAACGTGCGGGGCATGGTCAGCGTGGTCGCGATCTTCACGTTCATCGGCGCCTGGGACGACTATCTCTGGCCACTCATGGTGATCACGGATCCGAACAACTACACGCTGACGGTGGGCATGGCCTATCTGAACAGCAACTTCTCTCCGGATCCGAGGCTCATCGCCGCCGGAACGATCATCGCGCTGGTGCCGATCATCGTCCTGTTCTCGGTGACGCAGCGGTTCTTCTTCTCCGGCGTGCAGGAGGGCGCGGTCAAGGGATGACGGATCCTGTGCTGCGGGCGTCGGACGGCCCGGCGGATCCGCCGTCCTCCCGGCCTCGAGCGGGCGTGCTCGGGGGCGAGGTCTTCGCCTACCGGTTCGAGGTGCGGAAGGGGGAGCAGCGGATCTCGCTGACCCACCTCGGCGATCTCACCATCGAGCACGACACGGTGGTGCACTGGGCGTTCTACGCGGACGGCCCGGACGCGGTCGGCGCGCCCTTCGCCGCGCTCGCCGTCACGATCGACGCGGTCTTCGACGACGGATCCCGGCTGACCGAAGAGCCGCGCGTGCGGGACCGGTACGGTTTCGCGCTCGGCGCCGCGGCGCAGTTCGCGGCGGCGTGGTCGATGCCCGAGCAATGGAACGCCGACTCCGCCTCGCTCGCGCCGTGGGCGGGGCGGACCGCCGCCCTCGAGGTCGTGCTCGGGGCGCCGTCGCTGCGCGGGGCGCAGGGCGTGGCCTCTGGCTTCGTGGAGGTCGTCGTGGCCGGCGCCTCCGCAGGCGCGTCGATCACGGGCGGGATCGAGCCGGATGGCGGTTCGCGCGCTGCGGCGCGGGGCGTCGATCCGGGCCCCGTCGCGCCGACCGTGCTGCCCACACCGGCGGATCGTGTCGACACGCGGCGCGGAAGCCACTCCGGATCCCGTTTCTCGCGCGGCAACACGATCCCCATCGTGGCCGTCCCGCACGGGTTCTGCTTCCTCACCCCGGCCACGGACGCCTCGGACTCCCGCTGGCCGTACCGCTGGTCGGTGCACGACGACGAGAGCGGCCGGGCTCTGGAGGCCCTGCAGTTCTCGCATCAGCCGAGTCCGTGGATCGGGGATCGCGGGGTGCTGCAGGTGATGCCGTTCCGTGGCGCCCCGGCATCGGACCGCGCGACGCGGCGGATGCGCATCGTCCCGGGCGGTGAGAGCGCACGTCCGTTCGCGTACACCGCACGGCTGCAGGGTGGTCTGAGCGTGGAGATGACGGCGACCTCGCACGGTGGCGCGTTCCGGGTGACCGCCGACGACGAGGCCGCCGCGGTCGGTTTCGTGATCGACCAGCTCGCCGACGACGGCCTGCTGCGGATCGGATCCGACGGCGGGTTCGACGGCTGGATCCCGGAGGGGCCCGCCCAGGGCGGCGACCAGCGGTGGGGGAACGGGCCGCGCACGTTCTTCGCTGGACGGGTGCAGGGCCCGGTGTCGGCGACCGGTGCGCTCGCGGATGCCGGGCGGGTGCGGGTCGCCGGGCACGTCACGGGCCGGGGACGGCTCGAGGTGCGCATCGCGCAGTCCTTCCTCTCCATCGCGCAGGCCCGGCAGAACCTGGACCGCGAACTCCCGACCGATCTCGCCTTCGACGAGATCCGCGACGCGCTGCGCGACGAGTGGAACGGGCTGCTGGGCGCCGTACGGATCCCGCCGATCCCCGACGAGGATCGCCCGTTCCGGGGGCTTGCCGACGACGAGACGCGGGCGCGGCTCGCGAGTGCCCTGTACCGCCTGCACCTGTACCCGAACACGATGGCTGAGGATGTGGGGACGGCCGGCGGGGCGGATCCGATGACCGAGCGTCGGTTCGCGGATCCGATGACTCCTGCGGCCCCGCATACGCAGGATCGCACCGGTGCCCCCGTCGCCGACGGCGAGCTGTTCGTGAACAACGGCTACTGGGACACCTACCGCACCTCGTGGTCCGCGTTCGCGCTGTTCGAGCCCGCGCTCGCCGAGCGCATGCTCGACGGCCTGCTCCTGCAGGCGCGCCAGGGCGGGTGGATGGCGCGCTGGAGCGCACCCGGATACGTCGACTCCATGGTCGGCACCTCGAGCGATCAGATCTTCGCCGACGCCGAGCGCTGGGGGCTCCGCTTCGGCGACGCCGAGGCGTTCGAGACCGCGTGGCGGAACGCGTGCGAGCCGAGCGCGGATCCGCGCGCGGGGCGGAAGGGCATCGCGCGGGGACGGTTCGCGGGCTTCGTCTCGCGCGAGACGCACGAGGGGATGAGCTGGAGCCTGGAGAACGCGATCTCCGACGGGGGGATCGCACGGCTGGCGGAGAGGCTCGGCGCGCGTGCGGCCCTCCGGGGCGATGTTGCGGCGGAGGCCCGGTTCCGGGCGTTCGCCCGATACTTCCGAAACCGGTCGCTGTCCTACCGTGTGCTCTTCGACGCCGAGTCCGGCTTCTTCCGCGGGCGGGGCTGCGACGGATCCTTCGGGACCGGCGCGTTCGATCCCCGCGTCTGGGGCGGCGACTATGTCGAGACCAACGCCTGGGGGATGTCCGTCAGCCCCGTGCACGACGGCGCGGGTCTCGCGGCGCTGTACGGCGGGCCCGCCGGCCTCGGTGCGCACCTGGACCGCTTGCTCCTCGAGCCGGAGACCGCCGACGACGCCTTCGGCGGCGCCTACGGAACGGTGATCCACGAGCAGCGGGAGGCCCGCGCGCTGCGCAGCGGCATGTGCGCGATCTCCAACCAGCCGGCCCACCACATCCCGTGGATGCACGTGCACGGCGATCGCCCGTGGCAGGCCGGCGCGATCGAGCACGGCCTCGCGGAGCGCCTGTTCGCCGGAGCCATGATCGGGCAGGGCTTCCCCGGCGACGAGGACAACGGCGAGATGAGCATGTGGTGGCTGTGGGCGGCGCTCGGCCTCTATCCGCTCGAACTGGCCTCGGGCGAGCTGCGGATCGGATCGCCCCTGTACGACGACGTGACCGTGCATCGGGCGGGCGGATCCGTGTTGCGGATCCGGTCGACGCGTACCGAGCCCGGTGCCCGGTTCCTCGTGCGTGCCCGCCTGAACGGCGCCGAGCTCGAGCGGCCGGTGCTGTCCGTAGACGCGCTGGAGCACGACGTCGAGCTGGAGCTGGAGTTCACTGCAGACGTCGCAGCGGCTTCACGAGGCCGGATCTGGGCCGGAGGGCGACCGGATCCCGGATCGTGGCGGCCTGAGCTGACCGGCGCGGGCGGCGATGCCCGCGACGGCGATGCCCGATACGGCGATGTGCTGCACGGCAGCCGTGCCGGGACGGCCCGCCTCTTCGACGACGGGGCGTCCGGCGACCCTGTCGCGCTCGCCGCGGGGGAATGGGCCGGATGGCGGTTCCCCACGCCGCGCGCCGTCACCGACGTGACCGTCACGGCCGCGGAGCACACACCCGTCGGCGCGTGGATCTGGGAGGCGAGCGACGACGGATCCGTGTGGCATCCGGTGCCGACGACGCACCGCGAGGCGCTGTTGCCGAACCGCACGACGCCCTTCGCGTTCTCGTCACCGGCGATCGCGCGGATGCTGCGGGTGCGGGCTCTCGCTCCGCTCGTGCTCGGGCAGCTGGAGCTGTTCGACCTCGCCGGATCCGATGACTTCACAGGCCTCGGCGGCGCTCCGTCGCCGAGCGGGGATGCCGGCAGGCGTCCCCGGGGATCGCACGACACGGAGGAAAGATGACGAAGCACACGCACCATCTGAAACGCCGCACCGGCGCGGCGCTCGCCGCGCTCGGGCTGGCGCTGGCCGGATCGCTCGCTGCCGGCGGCGCGGCGCACGCCGCGACCGATCAGCCGGATCCGAAACGGGTCGTCTACGTCGAGGTGAACGGCAACGACCTGTCGAACGTCGCCGACTACACCCTCGCCGGCACCGACCGTCCCGCGTTCGACGCCGCGATGATCTTCGCCGCGAACATCGACTACGACACGGAGAAGAAGCAGGCCTATCTGTCTCTGAACGATCGGGTCACCTGGACGCTCGAGAACGCGGCGACGCAGATCCGCCCGCTGCAGCAGCGCGGCACCAAGGTGCTGCTCTCCGTGCTCGGCAACCACCAGGGCGCGGGGCTGGCGAACTTCGCATCACGCAAGGACGCGGGGGCGTTCGCGCAGCAGCTCGCCGACACCGTGCAGAAGTACGGGCTCGACGGCATCGACCTCGACGACGAGTGGTCGGAGTACGGCAAGAACGGCACGGGCCAGCCCAATGCCAGCTCGTTCCCGTACCTCGTCAAGGAGCTGCGCACCAAGCTCGGCCCGCACAAGCTCATCACGTTCTACAACATCGGCCCCGCGGCGGAGTCGACCGAGTACCGGGGGATCAGCGTGGGCGCGCTCGTCGACTACGCGCTCAACCCCTGGTACGGCTCGTGGGATGTGCCGCAGCTGGCCCGCGCCGACGCGTCGAAGCTCGCCCCCGGTGCGGTTGATCTGAACCGCACGCCGATCGGCACCGCGGCGCAGTTCGCCGCGCAGACCAAGGCCGAGGGGTACGGCGGGATCGTGACGTACGACCTCCGCGCCGGTGACCACTCGGAGTACGTCTCCGCGATCACCGAGCCGCTCACCGGCCTCGCGACCGAGTACGCACCGACGCCGTGACGGAGCGCGAGAGGGCGGGCCGGATCCGCTGGCTCGCCCTCCCGCAGCCCACGGCGTTCGAGTCGGCGGGCGGGATGTGGGAGCCGGATCGGGTGCGGGTGATCGCGGCGAGCCGGGGGCTGCGCCGCGAGGCAGAGCGGCTCGAGCCGGAGCTGCGTGCGTGCGGGATCGCGGCGGCCGGCGGCGCCCCGGATCCGGTGATCCGGCTGCGGTTGAGCGCGCTCGCGGACCGGGTCGACGGCGACGAGTCATTCACGATCGAGGTCGCCGACGACGTCGTGGTGACCGCGGCGTCCGCTGCGGGGGCGTTCCGCGCCACCCGGCAGCTGCTGCACAACCTGCGTGCGCAGGGGGCTGTGCCGCGGGGGCGGGTGCGCTCCGTGCCGGCCGTGGCTGAGCGCGGGCTGCACCTGGATGCGGGGCGCAAGCACTATCCGGCCGCGTGGATCATCGAACAACTGCGCGCGGCGGCTGACATCGGCGTCAACGTCTTCCAATGGCACTTCTCCGAGAACGAGGGTTTCCGGCTGGAGTCGAAGGCCTTCCCGGAGATCGTCTCGGCCGTGCGCATCTCCCGTGCCGAGGCCGCGGAGATCGTCGAGGCCGCCCGCGATCTGCACATCGGCCTGATCCCGTCGCTCGACATGCCGGGTCATCTGCGGCACGCGCTCTCCGCGCACCCCGAGCTGCGGCTTCCGAAGGCGGCAGGGCTCGACACCGGTCACGCCCTCGACATCACGCGTGAGGATCCGGTCCGCTTCGCGCTCGCACTGATCGACGACATGACCCCGGTGTTCCCGCACAGCACGCGCTGGAACCTCGGCGGCGACGAGTTCGTCGACTTCGATCGCATCGCGGAGTACCCCGCGCTCGCCGCGGCGGCCGTCGAACGCTACGGCGCGGACGGCACCGGATTCGACCTGCTCACGGCGTTCGTCAACCGCGTCGCCGCGCATCTGCGGGAGCGCGGCTTCGAGGCGCGCGCGTGGAACGACGGCCTGCTGCGCAGCACCGCGGAACGGCTGGATCCCGAGGTCGTGCTGACCTGGTGGACGAACTGGAACGCGCACATGCGTCCGGTCGCCGATGCGGTCACCGCCGGGCATCGGCTGGTCAACGTCAACGATGCGCTGTTCTACTACGTGCTCGGCGAGAACGCCGGCTATCGCTACCCGACGGCCGAGCGGATCTGGGAGGCCGACTGGCATCCCGGATTGTTCTCGGCCCTGTGGGGACCCGAGGGGCAGAGCACCGTGCGGCAGGAGCTGACGCGTCCGTACCCCGCGCTACTGCTCGGCGCCATGTTCGCCGTGTGGTCGGACCTGCCCGATGCGCAGACCCCGGCCGACGTCGCCGACGGGATCCGCGGCCCGCTGCGGGCGATGGCGGAGCGGGCGTGGAACGCCGGATCCGCCCTGTCGATGGAAGAGTTCGCAGCCCTCGACGCCGCGATCGGGGAGCCCCCGGTCGTTGAGCGAGCATCGGCGCAGCCGAAGCGCGACGAAACGTGGTGATCTCGCGAGGTGGCGGCGTTTCGTCTCGGTCTCGCTCCGCTCGTCCTCGCTCAACGACCTGGAGGGGCCGGATCCGGGTCAGCCCTTGGCGGCGGCCTTCATCGCGCGCTTGTGCTCGCGGACCTTGGTCAGCGACTCGGGCGAGACGATGTCGGCGACCGAGCGGAAGGATCCGTCCTCACCATACGGCGCGGAGGTCTCGCGCCAGCCGGCGCCGGTGTAGCCGTACTGCTTGCCGAGCAGGGCGAGGAAGATCTTCGCCTTCTGCTCGCCGAACCCGGGCAGGGTCTTCAGACGGCGCAGGACCTCGGCTCCGTCGGGAGCGTTGCCCGCCGCGTCGGGCGCCGTCCAGAGGTTCGCGGCTTCCCCGCCCCAGTCATCGACGAGCACCTGGCACAGGGTCTGCACGCGCGAGGCCATGGATCCCGGGAAGCGGTGCACCGATGGCGTCTGCTTGAACGCGGCGAGGAACTCGTCCGGGTCATAGCCGGCGATCGTCGCGGCGTCGGTCGCGCCGGTGCGCTGCTCGATCTTGAGCGGGCCGGCGAACGCGGTCTCCATGGCGACCTGCTGATCCAGCAGCATGCCCACGAGCAGCGCGAGCGGGTTGTCCGACAGCAGAGCGTCGGCGGCGATGTCTCCGGTGATGTGAAGGGCCATGGATCCAGTCTCGCATCGCCCGCAGGACGGGTACAGCCTTGTGAGCGCGGCACCACACCTGTGTTCGCCGCCACGTGGCCACGCCTCGCTACCTGGTGTTGAGCTCGAGGATCTTCCGCTTCTCGTCGGAGGTGAGGTCCGATGCCGCGAGCACTTCTTGCAGGATCCGGGACTTTCCCGCAAGGTAACGGCCGATGTCGATGTCTGGTTCGCGCGCAAGGTCGAGCTTCACTTCTGCGTACCGGTCGCGAAGTGATGGATTCTGACGCAAGACGTCACGCACCGCGAGATGGTTGCGAACGTGCAGGGTGTTCTCGATGCAGAGATAGACGTGACGTGGCGGATTCTCGTCAGGTGCACTGAACGCTTCGCGGTCAGTGACACCGAAATCGCCGCGATGCGTGTATCCGGCCGCGGTCAGCGCCGCGATCGCGTCACGGGTTGCGGATCGACGGACGATGATGTCCACATCGAGGATGGGCTTCGCAGCAAGACCAGGTACGGCCGTCGAACCGACGTGCTCGATAGCGACGAAATCCACGTTGCGCAGCGCAGCTCGAAGACAGTGGTCGAGTTCCTCGAACTGGGCCGCCCATCCGGGCGAATACGGCACGACTTCGATGCTCATCAGGCAATCTTGACAGACCTGTGCGCCCTCGTCTTTGTGGCCGAACTCCGACCGGTCTGATGTCGCGTCAGCCGATGATGGTGCTCGTGCGTCTCCGCTCTTCCCTCGGATCAGGCACTGTCATATCATTATGATATGAGTGAAGAGCTGCGCGAAATGCGCGAGCGAGCTGGGCTCAGCCAATCGCAGCTCGCGTTGCGCAGCGGTGTTGCGCAACCGAACATCGCCGCGTATGAGTCTGGGCGGCGGATTCCGTCGTCGGCGATGGTCGATAGGCTGCGGTCAGCTATACGCCCTTTGCCGCACGAGGCGCTCGAACGGCATCGTGACGAGCTCAAGGATCTCGCTGCGGAGCACGGACTGAGCAACGTGCGCGTGTTCGGCTCCGTCGGGCAGGGAACGGACACCGCGCAGAGCGATCTCGACATCCTTGTCACCCGCTCGCCGAACGTCGGATTGCTGACGATCGCCGAGTTCACCCTGGCTGCCGAACAGCTACTCGGTGTTCCGGTCGACGTGGTGACAGACGGAGGGCTCCCCGCTGGTCATCCAATCTTGCGCTCAGCAGTGGCCGCGTGAGCGAGAGAGATGAACGGGCGCTGCGTGAGATCGTCCGGCTGTGTGACGACGGCATACGACTCGCCGATCGAGGCCACCAGTGGTATGTCTCGGACGATCTGAATACACCGGGACTCGCAGCTGAATCAATCATCATCAAGATCGGTGAGAACGTCGCGAGGCTGAGCGACGAAATGATCGTCGCTAACCCGCAGGTGCCCTGGTCGAGCATCAAGCGCATGCGCGATCGGCTTGCGCACCACTATGAGGCGACTGACTACGACGCGGTGTGGGCCACGATCAGCGTCGAACTGCCCCGCGTGCGTGTGGCGATCACCTCGCTCCTCGCCGAGGCGACCGGGGATTGATCACGCATCCGCCCATGGTTGGAGCACTCGCTGGTCCAGCAGCACGCCCACGAGCAGCGCAAGGGGGTTGTCGCTGAGCAGGGTGTCGGCGGTGTCTCCGGTGATGTGCAGGGCCATGGATCCCGTGTCCCGCCGTCGGCCGGATGGAAATCGCCGCTCCCAGGCCGTTCAGAGCCGCGCTTTCCATCTCCACGGCCGTCAAAGGAGGTCTTGACATATTCGTCTGAACGAATGCATTATGGACTCATGACCGAGATCATCGAACGACACGTTCCCGCTTCGCCCGAGCGGATCTGGGAGCTGTGGACCACGCCGGAGGGCATCTCGCAGTGGTGGGCTCCCGAGGGGTTCCGCACCGACGTGACCGCGCTCGACCTGCACCCTGACGGGGTGCTCGAATACACCATGACCGCCGTCGCCCCGGAGCAGGTGGCATTCATGCAGCAGAACGGCATGCCGCTGGCGACGGACTCGCACAAGCGCTTCACCGCGATCGAGGAGCCGGCCCGGCTCTCGTACGTCTCGGTCATCGACTTCGTGCCTGGCCATGACGCCTACGAGCAGCTGACGGAGATCGAGCTGCATCCGGTCGAAGGCGGCGGGACCCGCGTCGTGATGCGGGTCGAGCCGCTGCATGACGAGGTGTGGACGCAGCGGCTGCTTGCGGGGCGGGCGAACGAGCTGGACAATCTTGCTGCGCTCGTCGCCGCGGAATGAGCTCGGAAGACCGGCTGTCGTCCGACGCCATCGACGCCATCGACGCCATCGACGCCATCGACGCGCAGCGGGCCTTCGCCGCGATGGGCGAGCCGGCCCGGTTCCGGATCCTCGAAGTGCTCGCCGAGAGCGCATCGACGGTCGGCGGCGTCGCCGAGGCCACGCATGCGCTGCAGCCGCAGACCACGAAGCACCTCCAGGCGCTGGAGGCGGCGGGGCTGATCACGATGCACCGGCTGGGTCGTCGCCGCGTGGCGCGACTGGACCGGGCAGCTTTCGCCGCGCTGTCCGCGCGCCTCGCGGACTGGGGGCAGGCGGATCCGGACGATGACGTGCTGGAGTCCTACGAGCGCGCGATCGCCCGCGAGGAGGCCGCCCCCGGACGTGCCCGCACCCTGTCGCTGCGCACCGAGATCGCTGCCTCCGTCGACGTGGTGTGGCGTGCCTGGACGGATCCGGAGATCGCCGCCCGGTGGTGGGCGCCGCCGCACTTCACCGTCACGGAGTTCGCGATCTCGCCCGTGGTGGGCGCCGACGTCGGCCTCGCCCTCGGAGAGCCAGGCGGGGCGGAGTACCGCTCGGCGGGTCGTGTCCTCGAGGTCGATCCAGGGCGGCGTCTCGTGTTCGCGCTCGCTCCCGTCGACGCGGCGGGAGCGGCGCTGTTCGACGCCGTGTACACGGTGGAGCTGCGCGTCGAAGGCGGCGCGACCGTCGTCGATCTGCGCATCGAGACCGGCGGTGTTCGACCGGGGTCGGCCGACGCGATCGCCGGCCTCGAGCCCGGATGGACGCAGCTGCTGGCCGGGCTCAGGGCTCTCCTCGCCGGCGGAACCGCGGACTGACGCGCGGGGCGAACGCCCTCTCGTGGTCCGCCGGCGCCGGCTCAGTTGATGATCTCGCCGCGCTCGTCGGCGAGGAGAGCGGCGAGGCGGTCGCGCCAGTCCCGCAGCGCCTCCGGGGTCAGCCGCGTCCAGTCGTCGACCTCGGCGACCACACGGAGCGGATCCGTGCTGCGGTAGGAGCGCGTCGGGTTTCCCGGGAACTTCTTGTCGGTGACGTTCGGGTCGTCCTCGAATTCTCCGGTCGGCTCGACCTGGTACACCCGGGGTGCGCCGTCGCCGGCGGCGAGCTCTGCGGCGAGGCCTGCCCCGTCGCGCAGCGCGGTGAAGTAGATGTGGTTCATCACGATCTCGGGCCGGTAGTTCGATCGGAACCCCGCCGTGAGGAGCTCGCCGGGCTGCAGATCCGCCTTGGTGCCGTGGAAGAACGGTCCTTCGTCTGTCACGTCGCTCACCGTCTCAGGCTAACCACGTCCGCCGTTCCTGCGGCTCGGAGAAGGAAAACGCCGCTCGGAGGAGGCGGGGAACAGCGGAATCCGTCTTTGACGTCGGCACGCGTTGCGTCGGAGAAGGAAAACGCCGCTCGGAGAAGGCCGGGAGCGACGGAATCCTTCTTTGACACGACCGGGGGTGCTCCCAGCGGTCGGGTTCACCCGGCCGGTCGGTTCAGGCCGTGGCGGCGTCGTCCGGCGCGTCACGTTCGGCGACCGCCTCGGCGTTCAGTCCGTACAGCGCCTCGACGGCGGCGATGAACTCGGATCCGCGACCCTGCGCGGCGAGCTCATGCGCGCGGCTGGTGGGGGTGTGCAGCAGCACTCCGGCGAGATGGCGCATGGCCTGCTCGACGTGCCCGCCGTCGTCGCCGCGGCGCCGGGCGCGCTGGATCTCCGCCTCGAGCAGCTCGAAGATGTGTCCGCGCAGGGCGACGACGGCCGGGGTGACGCTCTCGCGCGCCCCGACCTCGTGGAACGTCGCGGCGGCCGCGCGCACGATCGACCGTGCCGCGTCGGTGGCCTGCAGCTCCTCGAGCGGCGCGTGCAGGCGGATGGTCTCGAGATCGAGCAGGGCGATGCCCTCGACCTCGGCGACGTCGGCGGCAACATTGCGCGGCATGCCCAGGTCGACGATCAACTGCGTCGGTGCGGCACCGGTCGAGGGCCCGTGTCCCGGGATCGGGCAGTCGAATGCGGCGTCGTCGGGCGAAGGCAGCGCCGTCAGGGCCGGGCCGCGCCCCGTGCGCAGGATCGCGGCGTCGAGCACGGGAAGCTCGGCGCTGGTGCAGGTGATCACGATGGTGGCGTGCGCGGCGGCGCGGGCGTACTCGGCCTTGGGCAGGGCGCGGATGCCGTGCTTCGCGGCGAACGCGGCCCCGCGGCCGGAGGGCGAATGCACGCTGATGTCCTGAGCGCCGCGTTCGCGCAGCGTCGCCAGGGTCACGGCGGCGTATGCGCCGGTGCCGACGAGCAGCACTCGGGCGGCGCTCCAGTCGGCGATGCGGCTGTCGGCCAGCTCGAGGGCGAGACGCACGAGCGAGCGGCCGGCGCGCCCCAGGGCGGTGTCGTTCTTGACCTTGCGCTGCGCTTCGCTGGCGCGTTGGAACAGTCGCTCCAGCTCGGGGGAGGTGGTGCCGTGCTTGCGTGCCGAGGTCAGCGCACGGCGCACCTGGCCGGCGATCTCGCCCTCGCCCGAGACCACGGACTCGAGTCCGGAGGCGACGGAGAAGAGGTGCTCCACGACGCGGGCGCCGGAGTGCACCGACGAGGACGCGGTGAGGGTGTCGGCGGGGATCCCGCTGCGCTCTGCGACGGTGCTCAGGATCCGCGCGACGTCGGTCTCGTCCGCCGCGCCGTCGACGTCGACATAGGCCTCGAAACGGTTGCAGGTCGCGAGCACGACGGCGCCCTTGGATCCTTCGGAGAGGGATCCGGCCAGGTCATCCGGGGTGCGACTGAGTCGTTCGAGGAGGTCGAAGGGGGCCGTCTTGTGATTGGCCGTGACGCAGAGCAGCACGCTGAGAGTTTACGCTCCATGCCCTTTGCGGATCCTGGACGTCATCGCCGGGCGATCCAGACCCGGAAACGGATCCGGCCGCCGTCGCCGCTACTGCTCGGCCATCCAGGCCTGCCAGTCCGCGATGCGGAGCCCCGGCGGCATGACCGCGTCGACCTCCTTGACGAACGGCGTCGTGCCGTCTGCGGTCAGGAGGGCGCGGTAGTCGGCGTGCTGCTGGTCGAGGAAGTAGAAGTACGACCCGGCCGTGAGATAGGCCGTGTCGACCCGGGCGGAGTCGTCGAACGCCGCGGCGGAGACGGCGTCGGCCACGTCACCATCGAGCACCGTGCGCCGCACGTCGCGGGTGGTGAACAGCTCGGCGGAGGCGTCGGCGTAGTCGGCCGCGACGGCCTCGGCGTAGCCCTCGGAGAAGGCGCGGTCGTCGCCCTTCGCGCCGTCGGCGGTGAAGGGGGCCGGCGCGTACGTGTTCTGCACATAGTGCGCGAACTCGTGCGCGAAGACGTACCCGTCCTCATCGATCAGACCGCCCGGGCCGACAGTCGCGAGCCCGCCGCCGGGGTAGGGCCCGCTGGCGAGGCCGGGCACGTTCTCCGCCGTCCACCGGCTCGGCCGGTAGTCGAACTGGCAGAAGCCCGCGACCCCATCGGCCATGTCCGGACCGTACGCCGCCCGGAAGTCGTCGTCGTTCTCGGTCACGTAGCTCACGAAGCCGTCGAGACGCGCCGTGGATCCGGTCCAGTCGGGACGGGCGAGCACGTCCTCCGCCGCGGCCTCGGCCTCGGGGATGCGGTCGTCGGCGAGGGCGGCCTCGTCGGCGTCGGCGAACAGCGCGACGTGCTCCCCGCGTGCGACCGCGATCTGCTCGCCGCGATCCCAGGGCATGTCCGCCACCGCGTTCAGCACCGTGAGCTTCGAGTGCGGACCCGTGCCCGCGATCGTCGCGTCGTACACGAAGGTCGCCAGCAGCTCCCCGCCGAAGCCGGTGCCGTTGTCGGCGGCGACCGCGTGGAAGCCGCCGAGCTGCATGTTGAACGCGAGCTGCACGGATCCGGTCGCGTCCGTCGACTCGGCCACCCCGAGGGTCCAGCCCAGCTTCTTCGTCTCGTCCCAGATCGCCGCCAGATGCGTCGCGACGCGCCCGTCGCCCGCCGCGACGAACGCCGCGCGGTCGTTCTCCTGCATCGCGGTGCTCAGCCGCGTTGTCACGTCGTCCTCCCACGCGTCGGCGCTCGTCGAGGAGCCGTCCCCGGTGGCGGTCGAACCGTAGGAGGAGTCCTGCGGGATCGCTGCGAGGACGGCGACTCCGGTGACCGTCGCGCCCCCGACCGTGACCGCGATCGCCGCGACGATGGCGACGGCCCACAGCCAGCCGCGCCGTCGATCGGGCATCGGCGGGTGCGCGACGGGGCCGGCCGGCCAGTGGGGCGTCGTCGCGGCCCTTCCGCCGAGGTGCGGGCCGGGCAAGCCATGGCCGCCCGACCGCGATCCGGGAGCGCCGAAACGAGGGCCGGGGAAGCCGTGGCCGCCGGGAGTCGACGTCACGGGCGGGGTCGCTGCGTCCAATGGTCTGCTCTCTCGCATAGTGCGCGGTGCGCATCGTCGCGACCGGGGACGGCGGATCCCTGTCCAGCATTCTGCTGCCTGAGCCTGCGGTGCGCCAAGCGCCGTGATGGCACCGATGCGCCCGCCGATCGACGCCGTATCCGCCGCACGGTCGCGATCCGCACGGGCGACGTCCGGATCCCCATGAGTCGCAAAGCAGCGGCGGGGGAGAATGGATCCATGCCCCTCAACGACGCCCCCCTGCTGCGCGCCCTCGCCGGAGACCGCCCCGAGACCACCCCGGTGTGGTTCATGCGCCAGGCAGGCCGTTCGCTGCCCGAGTACCGCGATCTGCGGGTCGGCACCCGGATGCTCGACGCCTGCCTCACGCCGGACCTCGCAGCGGAGATCACGCTGCAGCCGGTGCGCCGGCACAA
The DNA here is from genome assembly GCF_052115565.1 of Microbacterium sp. 2MCAF23. NCBI lineage: Bacteria > Bacillati > Actinomycetota > Actinomycetes > Micrococcales > Microbacteriaceae > Microbacterium > Microbacterium sp. 2MCAF23. Next base: position 247,481 of record NZ_JBFRGY010000015.1, read on the forward strand.
CGTGGACGCGGGCATCTTCTTCAGCGACATCGTGGTGCCCCTGCGGCTCGCCGGCGTCGAGGTCGAGATCGAGCCGGGCCGCGGGCCGGTTTTCGCGGCGCCGGTGCGCACCGCGGCTGACGTCGACCGGATCACGGCGATCGACCCCGCGTCGCTCGACACGACGCAGATCGCCGAGGCGGTGCGGCTCGTGGTGGCCGAACTCGGCGACACCACGCCGCTGATCGGCTTCGCTGGAGCGCCCTTCACCCTCGCCGCCTACCTCGTCGAGGGCGGGCCGTCGAAGGAGCACCTGCGCGCACGGGCGATGATGCACACGGATCCGGACTCGTGGAACCGGCTCGCGGGCTGGCTCGCGCGGATCTCGCGGACCTTCCTCGACGCGCAGCACGCGGCCGGGGCGAGCGCGGTCCAGCTCTTCGACTCCTGGGCAGGCTCCCTCAGCCCCGCCGACTACCGTGCCTTCGTCGCGCCGCACTCGGCCGCCGCGGTCGACGGCATCGACGCTCCGGTCATCCACTTCGGCGTCGGCACGGGGCCGTTCCTCGCCGACATGCGCCTGGACGGCCGCGCCGACGCGGTCGGGGTCGACTGGCGCCTGCCGCTGGACGAGGCCGTGGCTGTGCTCGGCGACGACGTGACCGTGCAGGGCAACATCGACCCGGCGCTGCTCACCGCGCCCTGGCCCGTGCTCGAGGCGCACGTCCGCGACGTGCTGCGCCGCGGCACCGCCGCCCGCGCGCACATCCTGAACCTCGGCCACGGGGTGCCGCCCGAGACGGATCCCTCCGTGCTCACCCGGATCGTCGAGCTGGTGCACGAGGTGCGGGTCGAGTCGGCGGTCGCCGGGCGATGACCGCACCGGATCCGGGGTCTTCGCCCGCCGTCGAACCGCACGCTCCTGAGCTCGCCGAGAAGGCCGCGCGCCTGCGGGTCGCCGTGATCGGCGGCGGAGTGGCGGGCCTTGTCGCGGCGGAGTCGATCGCCGCGATCGGCGCGCACGCGACGGTGTTCGAAGCGCAGGATCGGGCCGGCGGCGCCGTGCGGGCCGGCGAGGCCGACGGGATCGTGTTCGACGCCGGCGCCGAGAGCTTCGCCGTGCGCGGCGGTCACGTGCGTGCACTGCTCGCCGAATTCGGACTCGACGATCGGGTGGTGTCGCCGGAGCCCGGCGGCGCCTGGGTCGCGGGCATCCCCGGCGGCGCCGCGCCGCTGCCCCGAGGCGGGCTGCTCGGGATCCCCGCGAATCCCTTCGCCGAGGACGTGCGCCGGGTGATCGGGTGGAGCGGCACCTGGCGAGCCTGGCTCGACCGTCTGCTGCCGCCGCTCACGATCGGCCACGACCACAGTCTGGGTCGTCTCGTGCGCAAGCGCATGGGCGCCAGGGTGCTCGACCGCCTCGTGGCCCCGGTCAGCACCGGCGTGTACTCCGCGCACCCCGACGACATCGACGTCGACGTGGCAGCCCCGTCTCTGAACGCGGCCCTCACCCGCGCCGGCTCGCTCTCCGGCGCGGTCGCTGAGATCACCGGCGGATCGGGCAAGGCACCCGGTGCGGCGGTGCAGGGTCTCACAGGCGGCATGTCGGGCTTCGTGGACGCGCTGATCGCGCGTATCGAACTGCTCGGATCCGAGGTGCGCACGGACGCTCAGGTCGAGGCGCTCGAGCGCGATGACCTCGGCTGGACCGTGCGCCTCGCCGAGCAGGAGCAGGAGCAGGAGCAGGAGCAGGAGCAGGAGCAGGAGCAGGAGCAGGACGGTGTCGTCGCGGACGGCCTCGGCACCGAGCCCGCCGACGGCCTTGCCCGCTTCGACGCGGTGATCGTCGCCGCCGACGAGCCCACGGCACGCCGGCTCCTCGCGCCACACGTGCCGGAGCTGGCCGCGGTCGCCGGCGGAGCATCCCCGCGCATCGAGATCGTCACGCTGGTCCTCGACGCCCCCGAACTCGCCGTCGCCCCGCGCGGATCCGGAGTGCTCACCGTTCCCGGGTCGCATGCGGCGAAGGCCCTGACGCACAGCACCGCGAAATGGGCCTGGTTGCGCGAGCGGGCCGGCAACAGGCAGGTCGTCCGGGTGTCGTTCGGCTCCGCGGGCGAAGAGCCGGCGACCGCCGCCCTCGACGACGAGGCCGCCGCGTCCCTCGCGCTCGCCGAGGCCTCGGCCCTGCTCGGCGTCGAGCTGAGCGCCGCGCAGCTGCGGGGCAGCCACCGCGCGCGTTTCGTGCAGGCGCAGCCCTCGGCCGTGCGGGGAGCGGCCGAGCGCCGCACCGAGGCGGCGGACGCGATCTCCGCGGTGCCGGGCGTCGGCGCGACCGGGGCGTGGCTCAGCGGCACCGGTCTCGCGCAGGTCGTCCCGCACGCGAAGGAGGAGGCGGAGCGGATCCGTCACGCCCTCCTCTGGGGCTGACCCCGACGGAAGCGGCCGTGGTCCGCAGGTCGGCTGCGGGAGGACGCCGCACGTGGACCGAGCGAAGTCAACCCCCTCCGCCCGATAGATGCCGAAAACGGAATACAGGGTTACGCTGGAGATCCGCAGAGACCGCAATCGTGAGGAGACCCCATGAAGGGGAAGATCGGACTTGTCGTCGGACTCGGCGTCGGATACGTGCTGGGCACTCGCGCGGGGCGCGAGCGCTACGAGCAGATCAAGAAGCAGTGGCTCAAGGTCTGGCACCTCGACCCCGTGCAGGCGCAGGTGCACAAGGTGCAGGACTTCGCGAAGACGCAGGCGGCCGCCGTGCCGCAGGCTCTGTGGACCGGCGCCGTGAAGATCGTCAAGGCCGCCACGTCCGACGGAACGCCGGGTCAGCGCGTGGACTCGACCATCGCGAGCGGCAAGACCGTCGCTGCGGAGGTCAAGCAGGCGGCGGAGGAGACCGTGGCAGCTGCGGAACAGAGCGCCGCCGCGGCGGAGAGCAAGACGAAGCCCCGCACGTCTTCGGGCGCGAAGGCTGCGCCGAAGAAGCCGACCACGGACGCCTGACATGGCCGGCAACTTCCGGGATCGCGCCGACGACAGCCTGCTGACGCTGCTCGGCGACCTTCCCGACCTCGTCAGCAATCTCGTCAAGGCCGAGATCGACGCGGCCAAGACCTGGATCTCCCGCACCGCCAAGGACGCAGGGATCGGCAGTGTCTGGTTCCTGGTCGCACTGTTCTTCCTGTTCTGGACCGTGCCGGTCATCCTCGTGTTCGCGATCGCCGGCCTCTCGTCGTGGTTCCCGGTCTGGCTCTCCGCGATCATCACGTTCGGGATCCTGCTGCTCGCCGTGGTCGTGTTCGCGCTGCTCGGAATCGTGAAGTTCCGCAAGGTCCTGCGCCGGGAGAATCCCGCACAGGCCGTCGCCACCGACGTCCGCATCGTGAAGGAGGCCGGCAATGGCCGTTGACCCGGTGAACATCCCGCGCACGGCCGTGCCCGCAGGGATCGTCGATCCCGTCGCCTCGGCCCGTGCCGAGCTGAAGGCGGCGCTGCTCGCGATCGAGGAGAAGGGCAACGTGCCCCGTCGTCTCGAGAAGGCGACCGTCGAGGGCAAGGTGAAGCTGCGCGCGTTCGCGCGGCGCAACCCGGTCGGCGCCATGGCCGCGGCTGTCGGCGTGGCTGCGGTCGTCGGCGGCATCGTCTGGGCCGTCGCCCGCAGCATCGCACGCTGACTTTCTCCGAGTCGTCCCCCTGAGCGCGGTCTATAGGTCGCCCTCAGGGGGACGACTCGGATTCTCCGCCACATAGCTGGAGGGGGCAGACTGGATCCATGGCTGAAGCTGCAGAAACGCCCGTGCTCGCCGCCGACTCCGACGCCTCGCCCCAGGGTTTCACCCTGTGGGCCGTGTGGCGCCGCGACCCCTCCGCTCCCGTGGTCGAGTCCGACGCCACCGAGCTGGAGGACATCGTCCGGCACATCGAGGACGGCGGGATCTCCGTCCGCGGCTTTTACGACGTCTCCGGCCTGAAGGCCGACGCCGACCTCATGGTGTGGCTGCACGGACCGAACCCCGAGGAACTGCAGAAGGCCCTCCGGCGCCTCCGGCGCACCGAACTGCTGCGCACCCTGCTGCCGACGTGGAACGTGATGGGCGTGCACCGCGACGCCGAGTTCAACCGTGCGCACGTCCCCGGCTTCCTCCGTGGCGTCGAGGCGAAGGGCTGGCTCTGCCTGTACCCGTTCGTGCGCACGCCCGAGTGGTACCTGATCGAGGAGGACGAGCGCCGCCGCATGCTCGCCGAGCACGGGCGCAAGGGCGCCGCCTTCCGCGGGGTCATCGCCAACACCGTCGCGGCCTTCGCGCTCGGCGACTACGAGTGGCTGCTGCCGCTCGAGGCCGACGACCCGACGGAGCTCGTCGACCTCATGCGCGACCTGCGCTACACCGATGCACGCCGCTACGTGAAGGAGGAGGTGCCCTTCTACACCGGGCGCCGCCTGCGCCTCGAGGAGATCCCCGAGGTGCTGCAGTGACCCCTTCGACGGGTTCAGGGAGCGCGGGCGTCATCCGCCTCGGCACGCGCCGCAGCGCCCTCGCGCAGGCCCAGTCGGGTCACGTCGCCAAGGCGCTCGAGGCGGTCTCCGGCCGTCGGGTCGAGCTCGTCCCGATCACGAGCGAGGGCGACACCAACCGGGCGTCCCTCAGCGAGATCGGCGGGCAGGGCGTGTTCGCCACGGCCCTGCGCGATGCGCTGCTGCGCGGCGAGTGCGACATCCTCGTGCACTCCCTGAAGGACCTGCCCACGCAGGTGCCGGATGGGCTCGTGATCGCCGCGATCCCGGCTCGCGCCGACGCCCGCGACGTGGCCGTCACCCGCGACGGCACGCCCCTTCACGAGTTGAAGGGCGGATCCACGATCGGCACCGGATCCCCGCGCCGAATCGCGCAGGTGCACGTGCGCAACCCGCGCCTGCACACGGCCGATCTGCGCGGCAACGTCGACTCCCGGCTGCAGCGCGTGGCGTCGGGCGAGCTCGACGCCGTGATCCTCGCCTCCGCGGGACTCAGCAGGCTCGACGGGGATCCCCTCGGCGAGCTGAAGGCCGAGCCGCTCGGTCTCGCCGAGTGGCCGACGGCGCCCGGCCAGGGAGCGCTCGCCGTGGAGACCACCGTCGACGCTCCGGCAGAGCTTCTGGCCGCGCTCGCCGCCCTTGACGACGAGGCCACCCGCATCGCCGTCACCGCGGAACGAGCAGTGCTGGAGGGGCTGGATTCCGGCTGCCAGGCGCCGATGGCCGCGCACGCGGAGATCGTGGACGGCGACCTGCGCGTGCGAGCCGTGGTCTACGCGCCGCACGACGGCTGGCGGATCGGGATCGACGTCACGGAGCCGCTGCATCCAGACTCCGTGAAGGCTGCGGCACCGGGCGAGGAGTATATTCGTCCCAACGGCAGTGGCAACGGTGCGGACTCTGCCGATGGTGCGGACCCGATCAGCGCATCGCGCGCGATCGGGTTGTCTGTTGCCCGTCGGCTGCTCGAACGTGGGGCGGCTGACCTCATTCCGCGCCCCTGAATCCGATGATGATGACTGAATCGAAGCAAGAGGCCAAGCCGTTGACGGGTTGGCGTGTGCTCGTGCCGCGCGGAGGCCCCTGGGGCGACGGCGTCGCCGCCACTCTGCGCGCGCAGGGAGCGGTCCCCGTCGTGGCGCCCCTGATCAACTTCGCGCCGACGAACGACCAGGCCGCTCTCGATGACGCGCTCGCGAAGCTCGCGAACGGCGAGTTCGACTGGCTCACCATCACGAGCGCGACCACGGTCGACGTGCTCTTCGCGCACCGCGCCGAGATCCCCGTCTCCACGAAGATCGCCGCCGTGGGTGAGACCACGGCCACGGCGCTCGCCGCCGTCGGCTATCACGTCGACCTCGTGCCGGAGGACGACAACTCCGCCGAGGGAATGGCGGCCCAGCTCATCGCGCTCGAGCCGGAACCGAAGCGGATCCTGACGCTGCGCAGTGAGATCGCCAAGCCCCTGCTCACCAAATCGCTGATCAAGGCGGGCCATCACGTGTCCAGCGTCGTCGCCTACCGCACCGTCGGCGTTCCGGTCACGGAGCGCATCATGCGCGACGTGCAGAACGGCCGGATCAACGCGATCCTGGTCACGAGCGGATCCGTCGCCGAGCAGGTGCGCGAGCAGTTCCCGGACATCCCGGATTCCACGTTGCTCGCCGCGATCGGGCCCCGTACCGCGAAGGACGCCAAGAGGGCGGGCCTGCCGATCACGGTGGTCGCCGACACGCAGACGGTCGACGCGCTCATCGACGCGGTCGCCCAGTTCACCCTCCCGCACGCGGCCGACGAGTTCGCCCCGTGACCGGCGGACTTCGCTCTGATGCCGCCGCCGCCGGGCTGGGCGCATCGGCCGGCTTCCCCGATGTCCGCCCACGCCGGCTGCGGCAGTCCGCCCCGGTGCGCTCCCTGGCGCGCGAGACGGATCTTCTTCCTCGGCACCTGGTGCTCCCGGCCTTCGTGCGCGAGGGACTGACGGATCCGTCCCCGATCGGATCCATGCCCGGCGTCGTGCAGCACTCGCTCGACTCCCTCCGTCGCGCCGCCGTCGAGGCGGCCGAGGCGGGCGTGACCGGGATCATGCTGTTCGGCGTGCCCGCCGTGCGCGACGCCACAGGATCCGGTGCCGATGATCCGGACGGGATCCTCAATGTCGCCACCGCCGCGCTGGCGGCGGAGGTCGGCGACTCCCTCGTCGTGCAGACCGACCTGTGCCTGGACGAGTTCACCGACCACGGTCACTGCGGCGTGCTCGCCGCCGACGGCTCCGTCGACAACGACGCGACGCTGGAGCGGTACGTGGCGATGGCGCTCGCCCAGGCCCGCGCCGGATCGCAGCTGCTCGGGCTGAGCGGCATGATGGACGGACAGACCGCCGCGGTGCGCCACGTTCTGGACGCCGAGGGCTTCCAGAACGTGCTGCTGCTCGGCTACGCGGCGAAGTACGCGAGCGCGTTCTACGGACCGTTCCGCGAGGCCGTCGACTCCCAGCTGCAGGGCGACCGCCGCACGTATCAGCTGGATCCGGGCAACCGCCGCGAGGGCGTGCGCGAGGCGCTGCTGGACGAGGCCGAGGGTGCGGACATCGTCATGGTGAAGCCCGCGATGGCGTTCCTCGACGTGCTGCGCGAGGTGCGCGACGCCGTGCGCGTGCCGGTGTGGGCGTACCAGGTTTCGGGCGAGTACGCGATGATCGAGGCCGCGGCGCAGAACGGCTGGCTCGATCGCGAGCGCACGATCCTGGAGTCGCTGCTGTCGATCCGCCGTGCCGGCGCCGACGTCGTGCTGACGTACTGGGCGACCGAGGCCGCCCGCTGGCTCGCCCGCGGCTGAGCCGGCCGCAGGTGCTTTCGAAGCGCGCAAATGGCTCCATTCAGGCCTCGGATGGAGCCATTTGCGCGCTTTGAAACGAGGAGGACCCGCCGACACCCGGGCACAGGATCCTCCGGGAGAATGGATCCATGACCGACCGCAATGACGTCCTGTTCGATGCCGCCCGTGCCGTGATCCCCGGAGGGGTGAACTCCCCGGTGCGCGCCTACGGGTCGGTCGGCGGCACGCCGCGGTTCCTCGCGAGCGCGTCCGGCGCGACGGTCACCGACGCGGCCGGCACGACCTACCTCGACCTCGTCGCGTCCTGGGGCCCGGCGCTGCTGGGGCACGCGCACCCCGAGATCGTCGCGGCCGTGCAGGAGTCGGCCACCCGCGGGCTGTCGTTCGGCGCCCCGACCGAGGGCGAGGTCGAGCTCGCCGCGCTCATCGCCGACCGCGTGCGGCACGGCGACGTGCGCCCCGTCGAGCGGGTGCGGCTGGTCTCCACGGGCACCGAGGCGACCATGACCGCGATCCGGCTGGCCCGCGGCGTGACCGGCCGCGATCTGCTCGTGAAGTTCGCCGGGCACTACCACGGGCACTCGGACGGGCTGCTGGCCGCGGCCGGATCCGGCGTCGCGACCCTGGCGCTGCCCGGATCCGCGGGTGTCCCCGCCCCGATCGCCGCGCAGACGCTCGTCATCGACTACAACTCCCCGGAGGCGCTCGCCGCCGTGTTCGCCGAGCACGGCGACCGCATCGCGGCTGTCATCGTGGAGGCCTCCGCGGCGAACATGGGCGTGGTGGCGCCGCAGGCCGGATTCAACCGACTCATCGCCGAGACCGCGCATGCGCACGGCGCCCTGATGATCCTGGACGAGGTGCTCACCGGCTTCCGCGTGCACGCGGCCGGCTTCTGGGGCCTGCAGCAGGCGGCGGGTGAGGAGTACTTGCCCGACATCATCACGTTCGGCAAGGTCGTGGGCGGGGGCATGCCGCTCGCGGCGCTCGGCGGGCGTGCCGAGGTGATGGACCGGCTGGCGCCGACCGGGCCGGTGTATCAGGCGGGCACGCTGAGCGGGAACCCGCTCTCGGTCGCCGCGGGCCTGGCCACCCTGCGCCTCGCGACCCCGGACGTGTACGCGCGGATCGACGCCGCCGCAGCCCGGCTGTCCGCCGTGCTCGACAGCGCGCTCACCGACGCGGGCGTGGAGCACGCCGTGCCGCGCGCAGGCAACCTGTTCGGCGTGGCCTTCGCGGCTGAGGCCCCGCGCGACTACACCGAAGCGCAGGCGCAGCAGGTCTTCCGGTACGCGCCGTTCTTCCACGCCATGCGCGAGCAGGGCGTGGCGCTGCCGCCGAGCGTGTTCGAGGCCTGGTTCCTCACGGCCGCGCACGGCGAGGCGGAACTCGCAGCGATCGAGGCGGCGCTTCCCGCGGCCGCTCAGGCCGCGGCCCGGGCCACGGCCTGACCCCACGGACGCGGATCCCGTCCGGCATCTCCGCTCACTGGTCGCGAATTGCGACTTTGAGCGAGCGAAAGCCGCAATTCGCGACCACTGAGCAGGACCGAGTGGACGAGAGCGCCGTCATCGCCGGACCGCGGATTGTGGATCACCGCCAGTGGGATCGTTGCCGTCCTGTGAGGTGCCTCGCGGGCGGATCCGGGTCGGCGCTGGCAGACTGGGGGAATGGTGACGCTGCTGCTGGATCGGACCCGCCTCGAGGTGGAGCTCTCTCCGCTCGAGCGCGCCGTCTCGTTCCGCCGCGACAACCTGCACATCGCCCGCGAGTCGATCGTCAAGGTGCAGCTCACGGATGACGCCTGGACATGGTTGCGCGGCGTCGGCAGCCCCGGCACGCATGTGCCGCTCGTGCTCGCCGCCGGCACCTGGAAGTCGGCGAACGGCGATGACTTCGTGCTCATCCGGCGGCACAAGCCCAGCGTCGTGATCGACCTCGAGGGCGCCGAGTTCCAGCGGCTCGTCCTCACGACCCGGCACGGTCTGGCGCTCGCGCAGGCGCTGCGGCTCGATGCGACCTCCGAGCTCGCGGAGGTCACCGACATCGCCGCGACCGGGGCGATCCCGGTCGTGGAGCCCGCGGGCAAGCCCGGGCGCAAGCGCAAGCCTGCGATCCGTCCCGCCTAATCCGCCCCACTTCCGAGTCGTCTCCCTGAGCACGACCTATAGGCCGTGCTCAGGGAGACGACTCGCAGGTAGGCGAACGACGGAGCGGCGACCGTCCTCTCAGACGATCGCCGCTCCGTTCCTGCTTCGGCCCCGGTCAGTGCCCGTGGTGGTCGCCGTCGTGGCGCTCCCCATCGTGGTTCTGCTCGTCGTGGTTCTGCTCGTCCTGGCTCTGCTCGTGCTGTGACCCGTCGCGCTGCTGGTCGTCCTGCGGCGCCGACTCGTCGTGCGCAGCGGACTGCTCAGCGGACTCCTCGTCGCCGGCCGGACCGGGCGTGTAGGAGGGAGCGTCGTCCGTGAAGAACGCGCGGGCCGCGGCGGCGAGGGACGCGCTGACGGCCGCGGCGCGCGGATCCTCGTGCTGGTCGATCTCGCCCTGCGTCACGTCCTCGAGGTCGTCGTCATCGTCGGGCGACTCGTCGAGGATGACCTGGATCTCCTGTGTGCGCCCCTCGGCGAGCGCCGCGAAGATCTCGATCCCGGCGATCTCGGTGGTCTCCGTGCTGGGCTCCGGCGTGGCGAACTCGTCGTCGGCGGAGGGTGTCGTGATCACGGTCGTCGCCGCCGTGGGGGCGTCGTCGATGCGGTCGTCGCGGTCGTCCGCGTCCGGCTCCTGGCTCTCGGAGTGGTCCTCGCCCTCGGCGGTCTCGACGTCGGAGGTCTGCGGGGCCGACGGCACGCCGGTGATCAGGTCGTCGAAGGACACCGGCGCGGCGTCCGGGATGGTCAGCGCGGCGGTCTCGAAGGATCCGAGTGCTGCGGATCCTTCCTCGCCGGCGTCGGCGGCGTGGGTGAGAGGGGCTTCGTGCTCGTCGGAGTCCTCGTCCTGCCGCGCCTCGTCCGCGCTGTCCTGGGCCGCGTCGCCCGGCGTGTAGTCGGCGTCGATCGGGGCGGTCAGCGCGACGCCCGCCGCGATGGCGGTGTCGTCGTGGGCGTCCTCGGACGACGCGGAATCCTCGTCGGTGCGCTCTGTCTGGTCCTCGACGCCGGTCTCCGCTTCCGCATCCTCGGTCGACTCCGACTCGGACTGGTCCTGCTCGCCCTCGTCCGCCTGGACATCCGTGTCGGTGTCGCCCTTGGCGGATCCGTTCTCGCCGGAGGCGTCGGTGCCGGAGGCGTCGGCCTCCTCCTCGCCCTGGTCCGATCCGGCCTGGTCCGATCCGTCCTGGTCCGATCCGTCCTGGGCGGAAACGCCTTCGTCGGAAGCGCCTTCGTCGGAACCGTCCTCCTGGGACCCGTTCTCCTCGGAGTCGGAGTCGGAGTCGGAGTCGGAAGCCTCGTCCGCGCTCTCCGCATCGTTCTCGTCGGTCGCGGGAGCCTCGTCCTCGGGCACGCCCTCGCCGCCGTCGATCGCAGTCTCGGCGCTCTCGGACTCGGCGCCCTCGGTGTCCGTGCCGGCCGTCTCGGATCCCTCGTCCTCGGATCCTTCGTCCTCGGATCCTCCAGCGTTCTCGTTCTCGTCGGCTGCCGACTGCGCCGCGGCGAATTCGGCAGCCTCGCGGCGCGTGGTCGGAACCGCGGCAGCGCCTTCCGCAGGAGCGGCCGCGCCCGCGGCGTCGAACAGGCCGGCGACACCGGCGCTCGCGGCCGCCACGACCGGCACGGCCGCGGCGGCGCCGAACAGTCCGGCGGACGGGATGCCGTCGGCGGTCGCCGGCGCTTCGGCGCTCTCGTCGGAGGCATCCGCCGTGGAAGCGGAATCGGCCGTGACGGGCGCCTCGGTCGCCGCCTCCGGTGCGCCGACGATCGGCACCGCGCCGGTCGCGGAATCGCGACGGCCGTGCACGAGGTCGAGGAAGACCTCCTCGAGGCTCGGTCCGCGCTGCAGCAGCGTGGTGAGCGCGAGGCCGGCGGACGCGGCGACCGCGCCGACGGCGGCGGCGTCGGTGTTGTGCACGGTCAGGCCCGAACGCAGCACGTCGAAACTCAGCCCGGCGTTCTGCAGGGAGGCGGCGAGCGCCGCACGGTCGTCGGCGTCGACGACGACGGATCCCGTGGTCGGGTCCGAGAGCTTGCCGATGCTGTCGGCGTAGACCAGGCGGCCCTTGGACAGCACCAGCACGTTGTCGGCGATCTGCTCGATCTCGCTCAGCACGTGCGAGGAGACGAGAACCGTCCGGCCCTCGTCGGCGAGTTGGCGCATGAGCAGGCGCATCCAGCGGATGCCCTCGGGGTCCAGGCCGTTCGCGGGCTCGTCGAGCACGAGGGCGCCGGGGTCACCGAGAAGGGCCCCGGCCACGCTGAGCCGCTGACGCATGCCGAGCGAATAGGCGCCGATGCGCGTCTCGGTCTCGTTCTGCAGGCCCACCAGCTCGAGCACTTCCTGCACGCGGGAGAGGGGGATGCCGTTCGCCTTCGCCGCGATCGTCAGCTGGCGCGGCGCGGTGCGGCGGGGGCGGTAGACCGCCTCCTCGAGCACGGATCCGATCGTGCGCAGCGGGTGGCGCAGCTCGGAGTGGGCGACGCCGCCGATGGTGGCGGTGCCCGAGGTCGGACGGATCTGCCCGATCATCATCCGCAGTGAGGTCGTCTTGCCGGCGCCGTTGGGCCCGAGGAACGCGGTCACCGCGCCGGGCTCGATACGGGCGGAGAGGTCGTCGACAGCGGTGAGAACGCCGAAGCGCTTCGTCGCATGCGAGAACTCGAGCACTTGTCCGTCGGTCATCCGCGGCCTCTCATAGATACAGCAGTACCCCTCTATCCTGCCGGATGGGGAGGGAAAACGCAGGTTGATCCGGGGCATTCCGCCCAATGCGGGGGCCGCCGCGCCCGGCGCGCTCGTGCTCCGTCCACCCGGTCGTCGGCACCTCGGACGGAGCGCCGTGCGCGGTAACGTGGCATCCGTGAGCACCGTCGAAGACGCCCAGGGATCCGCCGCCGCAGACGCCGAGGTGCTCGTGCGCACAGAGGGAGCGCTGGGCTGGATCACGCTGAACCGGCCGCGCGCGCTCAACGCCCTCAACGTCGGGATGATCCGCGCGGTGCACGCAGCGCTCGATGCGTGGCGCGACGACAGCGACATCGAGATCGTCTACATCGACGGCGCAGGGGAGCGTGGCCTGTGCGCGGGCGGCGATGTGCGCGAGCTGCACCGCCAGATCACCGCGGGACGCAGCGCGGACACGGTGGAGTTCTTCCGCGAGGAGTACGCGATGAACGCCGCGATCGCCGAATACCCGAAGCCCGTCGTCGCGATCGCCGACGGCATCACGATGGGCGGCGGCATCGGCGTCGCAGGGCATGCGGCGATCCGCGTGGTCACCGAGCGCTCGCAGCTCGCGATGCCCGAGGTGAAGATCGGGTTCACGCCCGACGTCGGCGGCACCTGGCTGCTCGGCCGCGCCCCTGGCCGGCTCGGCGAGTTCCTGGCCCTCACGGCGGGGACGATGAACGGCTCCGATGCGCTCTACGCGGGGTTCGCCGACTTCTGGGTCCCGTCCGAGCGGCTGGACGCGCTGCGCGACGCGCTCGCACACCGGGCGGATCCGACCGGGCCGAGCGAGATCGTGATGCTGTTCGACGAGACGCCGGATCCGTCACCGCTGTCCGCGCAGCAGGCGTGGATCGACGAGGCGTTCTCCGCCGACACGGTGCCGGAGATCATCGCGCGCCTCCGGGCGCTCGCGGATGCCGGGCAGGGCGACGCGGCCGTCCCGGGCGAAGGCCCCACCCCCGCCGACACCGCAGACCTGCTCGAGTCCCTCGCGCCGACCGCGCTCGTCGTGACGCTGGACGCCGTGCGCGAGGCCCGCGTGATGGACTCCGTGCGCGACGCGCTGGCGGGGGAGTACCGACGGGTGCTGTGGTTCGTGCACCACCACCCCGACCTCGTCGAGGGGATCCGCGCTCAGCTGGTCGACAAGGACCGCAATCCGCACTGGGATCCGCAGACCCTCACCGACCTCGCCCCCGATGCCGGTGCCGAGGCGCGGGGCTACGTTCCCCCGGTCCCGCTCTGGAGCTGACGCGCGCTTCTCCGGGCGCCCGGGTTTCTTAACCGGATCCGGAAATCTCCACGCGAGCAGGGATTCGTTTCGCCCTCAGCGAAGATCTGAGTCGATCCTCCTCAAGGGGGATGTGAATGTCCGTGCCGCGTGGCAGGGTGTTTCGTGGTCGTTTCTCGACTCATTCCGCTTCCCCTGGGGAAGTCCGCTCCCACAAGGAAAGTCCGCCCGTGCTCGGAAAGATCCTCTTCCGCTATCTCAAGCGCTACAAGTGGCTGCTGCTCGGTGTGCTGGTGTTCCAGTTCGCGAGTGCGTATGCCTCGCTGTCCCTGCCGCGCCTCAACGCCGACATCATCGACAAGGGCGTCGCCAACGCCGACACCGCCTACATCTGGTCGCACGGCGGGTTCATGCTCGCCGTCTCGCTCGGGCAGATCATCGCCTCCGTGATCGCGACCTACTTCGCCGCGCGCGCGGCGATGAGCATGGGTCGCGACCTCCGCGCCGACGTGTTCGCCCGCGTCAGCGGCTTCTCCGAGCGCGAGGTCTCGCAGTTCGGCGCCGGATCGCTGATCACCCGCAACACGAACGACGTGCAGCAGGTGCAGATGCTGGCGATGATGGGCTCGACGATGTTCGTGACCGCGCCGTTGCTCGCGATCGGCGGCATCATCTACGCCCTGCAGACCAGCCTCCAGCTGAGCTGGGTCATCGCCATCTCCGTGCCCGCCCTGCTGATCGTGGCCGGCATCATCATCGGCCGCATGGTCCCGCTGTTCCGCAGCTACCAGGGCAAGCTCGACAACGTCAACCGGATCATGCGTGAGCAGCTCACCGGCGTGCGCGTCGTGCGCGCGTTCGTGCGCGAGCGCATCGAGGAGGAGCGCTTCCGCGGCGCCAACACCGACATCATGGTCGTCGGCCGCAACGTCGGCTCGCTGTTCGTGCTGCTCTTCCCGCTGTTCATGCTGATCATGAACGTGACGATCGTGGGCGTGATCTGGTTCGGCGGCGTCGAGGTGAACAACGGCACGGTCGAGGTCGGCACGTTGTTCGCCTTCATGCAGTACGTCGGCCAGATCATGTTCGGCATCATCATGTCCAGCTTCATGGCGATGATGATCCCGCGCGCCGCGGTGTCCGCAGAGCGCGTCGGCGAGGTGCTCGACGCCGAGCAGAGCATGACGCGACCGGAGAACGGCGTGACGTCGTTCCCGGTGCCGGGATCCGTTGCCTTCGACGACGTCTCCTTCACGTACCCGGGCGCCGAGTCGCCGGTGCTGCACGGGATCAGCTTCGCGGCGGAGCCCGGTGAGACCGTCGCGATCGTCGGATCCACCGGCGCGGGCAAGACCACGCTGATCTCGCTGATCCCTCGACTGTTCGACGTCACGGGGGGCGCCGTCGTCGTCGGCGGCACCGACGTGCGCAAGGCCGATGTCGACGCGTTGTGGAAGAGCATCGGACTCGTGCCGCAGCGCCCGTTCCTGTTCAGCGGGACGATCGCGTCCAACCTGCGCTACGGGCGTGAGGAGGCGACCGACGAGGAACTGTGGGCCGCGCTCGAGATCGCGCAGGCGAAGGACTTCGTCTCGGAGATGCCCGACGGGCTGGACTCGACCATCGCCCAGGGCGGAACGAACGTGTCCGGCGGTCAGCGCCAGCGGCTCGCGATCGCTCGCGCGATTGTCCACCAGCCCGAGATCCTCGTCTTCGACGACTCGTTCTCGGCGCTCGACCTGACCACCGACGCCCGGCTGCGCCAGGCGCTGTGGCGCGAGCTGCCGCACGTGACCAAGATCGTGGTCGCGCAGCGCGTCTCGACCATCACCGATGCCGACCGCATCGTCGTGCTGGAGGGCGGGACGATGGTGGCCGCGGGCACGCACGAGCAACTGCTCGAGACGAGCGACACCTATAGAGAGATCGTCGAGTCGCAGCTGGGGGTGGACGCATGAGCCCTTCGACAAGCTCAGGGACCGAGGGCGTGGACAAGAAGGCCGCACGCGCCGAGCGCATGGCGCAACGCCGGGCGAAGTACGCCGGCGGATCGACGGCGACCGTCGAGATGACCGACGCCGAGAAGCTGGAGGCCGAGCAGGCCGAGAAGGCGCGCCAGCAGGGCGGCGGGATGTTCGACGGGCCCGCCCCGGGCAAGGCGAACCAGTTCGGCCCGAGCTTCAAGCGGATGATCGGGCTGCTCAAGCCCAGCGCCGTATGGTTCGTGCTGGTCTCGATCTTCGGAGCGCTCGGCGTCGTGCTCGCCGTGGCCGCACCGAAGGTGCTCGGCAACGCGACCAACATCATCTACGAGGGCTTCACCTCTCTGCAGCTCGCCAAACCGCAGAACGGCTTCCCCGGCTTCCCGGAGGGCATGTCCCAGGCGCAGGTGGTCGAGCAGCTGCGCGCCGCGAAGCAGAACCAGTTCGCGGACATGGTGGCCGCGTTCGGGCCGTTCAAGGTCGGCGACGGGATCGACTTCGAGCAGTTGCGCTGGGTGATCACCGCGGTGCTCGCGATCTACGTCGGATCCGCTCTGCTGAGCTGGATCCAGGGGTACGTCATCAACGTCATCATGGTGCGCACGATGTGGCGCCTGCGTGAGGATGTCGAGGCGAAGATCAACCGCCTGCCGCTGTCGTACTTCGACAAGGTGCAGCGCGGAGAGCTGATCTCCCGCGTCACGAACGACATCGACAACATCACGCAGACCATGCAGCAATCGCTGTCCGGCGCGCTCACGTCGGTGCTCACCGTGGTCGGCGTCCTGATCATGATGTTCTCGATCTCCTGGCAGCTGGCCCTCGTCGCCCTCGTGGCGCTGCCGCTCATGGCCGTGATCTTCGGCGTCATCGGACCGCGTTCGCAGAAGGCGTTCGGGATCCAGTGGAAGAAGGTCGGCCGCCTGAACGCGCGCGTCGAGGAGGCCTTCTCCGGTCACGCGCTGGTCAAGGTGTTCGGCCGCGAGAAGGACGCGCTGGACAAGTTCCAGGTCGAGAACGAGGAGCTCTACCAGGCCGCGTTCAAGGCCCAGTTCCTGTCCGGGCTGATGATGCCGGCCATGACCTTCATCGGCAGCCTGACCTACGTCGGCCTCGCCGTGCTCGGCGGCCTCATGGTCGCCAGCGGTCAGCTGCGGCTCGGCGACGTGCAGGCGTTCATCCAGTACTCGCAGCAGTTCACCCAGCCGCTCAGCGAGCTGGGCGGCATGGCGGCGGTCGTGCAGTCCGGCACGGCCTCGGCTGAGCGCGTCTTCGAGCTGCTGGATGCGGAGGAGCAGGATCCCGACACCGAGGACGCACCGACCGTCACCGACGGCAAGGGCGTCATCGAGTTCGAGCACGTCGCGTTCTCGTACACCGAGGACCGCCCGCTCATCACGGATCTGTCGTTCCAGGTGGAGCCGGGTCAGACGGTCGCGATCGTCGGCCCGACCGGCGCGGGCAAGACCACACTGGTGAACCTCATCATGCGGTTCTACGAGCTCAGCGGCGGTCGGATCCTGCTCGACGGGCAGGACATCGCCCAGATGGAGCGTTCCGACCTGCGCTCCCGCACCGGCATGGTGCTGCAGGATCCGTGGCTGTTCGCGGGCACGATCCGGGAGAACATCCGCTACGGACGCTCGACCGCGACCGACGAAGAGGTCATCGACGCCGCCAAGGCGACCTACGTCGACCGCTTCGTGCACGCCCTCCCCGAGGGCTACGAGACGAAGCTCGACGAGGACGCCTCGAACGTCTCGGCCGGTGAGCGTCAGCTGATCACGATCGCGCGCGCGTTCGTCGCACAGCCGTCGATCCTCATCCTGGACGAGGCCACGTCGGCCGTCGACACCCGCACCGAGCTGCTGCTGCAGCACGCGATGGCGGCGCTGCGGCATGGGCGCACGTCGTTCGTGATCGCGCACCGTCTGTCCACGATCCGCGACGCCGACCTCATCCTGGTGATGGAGCACGGCGACATCGTGGAGAAGGGCACGCACGAGGAGCTCATCGCGGCCGAGGGCGCGTACTGGCGGCTGTACCAGTCGCAGTTCGAGCAGGCCGCGAGCGACACCGATGCCGACCAGGCTCTCGTCACCGGAACCGTCACGGTGCCGACGGACGGATCCGTCGCGTCGGTCCCTGAGCTTGTCGAAGGGGCCGAGGCCGGCGGGGCCGTCGTCGCCGGGGCGGGGACCGCTCCTGTCACGGTGGCCGAGCGGGTCATCGAATCGGCCGAGCGGCCGGACGGCCCGTCGATCGAGTTCGGCGACGACCGGGTCTGAACCGTCCCCCTCGATGAGAGCGCCGTCGTCCTGTTCGCAGGGCGGCGGCGCTTTCGCGTTGCCGGATTGCGCCGTACATTGTGCGCCGTGCACCGGGGTTGGCGTCGGGGCCGGGGTCAGCGGCAGGGACGGGTGCTGCCGAAGTCGCAGTCGAAGTTGAAGTCGAAGTCGCAGTCGAGGGCGGATTCGGGGTCGCGGCGGGGCGCGGCCGCAGTCTCAGCCGTCGCAGCGGCGGGGCCGTGCCCCCGTGTGTTCAGGTCGCACTTTCTGCTCTGCCAAGGCCGGTTTCAGAGCAGAAAGTGCGACCTGAGCGGATCCAGTGCGACCTGAGCGGATCCAACGCGACCCGGACCGACCGGCTGCGACAGGGTCATACTCGCCCGACGACCGTTGCCGGTCGGATCCGGGATCCCTACTGCGTGAGTCCGAGCAGCTCGAGGGGATGGGTGAGGCGCCACCAGAGGCTGGGGCCGTGCAGGGCGGTGCGCAGTTCCAACGGCACCGAGGCGGAATCCAGGGGACCCTTCAGGCTGAGCGTTCCCGCCTTCTCTCCGGCCTTCCACTGGTCACCGAGCGAGAACTTGGTGGTCGCGGTGGCCGAGGCGCCGTTCCACAGCACGACCCGGCCGTCTTCGGCCGCGACGACCTGGGTGGTCTCGCCCCACGCCGTGTCGACGGTGCCCAGCGTCGCACCCTTGCCGACGGTCTGCGGCTGGTCCTTCAGCGCCGCCTCGATGCCGGCGTACAGGGCTCGTGAGGCATCGACCCGGCCCTGATCGCTGTCCTGCCCGAGGGCGGCGACGTAGATTCGCACGATGGTGTCGCTGTCGGAGACGTCCTTTGCCGAGAGCAGGTTGTAGCGAGTGTCGTCCCCATCGCCGATCGTGCCGGTCTTGATGCCGACGATGCCGGCGTCGTCGATGAGGCCGTTGGTGTTCTTCACGACGCCCGCGCCGGGCAGCTCGACGCTCTTCTGCTTCACGATCCCGGCGATCACCGGGTTCTTCTCGGCGATCTGGCCGAGCTGAATGAGCGCGCGCGGGGTTGCGACGTTGCCGAAGTCGAAACCGGAGGGCGTGACGACCGTGATGTCGCCGAGGTCGTGCTGGCGCAGCCATTGGTTGGCGGCGGCGGCGTAGTTCTCCTCCGTACCCCAGACCTCGCGGGCGAGCCGGTCGGCGTAGTTGTTCGCGGAGCCGAGCAGGATCCCCTCGTAGAGCTGGTACTGGGTGAGGGATCCGTCCACAGGCACGTCGAGCGCGGACTGATCCTGCCTCAGGTAGCTCAGGTAGTCGTCGCTGTCGGCCTGGGTGAATGCGAACGAAGGACCCTGCTCGCCGGGCTTGAGTGGAAGCTTGTCGAGCGAGACGAGCACGGTCACCAGCTTCGTGATGCTGGCCATCGGCACCTGCTGCTCGGCCGAGGCGATCGTGCCGATGCCCTCGACGCCCACGGCGGCGCTGCCCGTGGCAGGCCAGGCCGCAGCCGCCGCAGGGGCGGCGGCCGGCTGGAACTCGACCGCGGAGGCGACGGGCTGCACGGCGTTCAGCGGCCAGAGCGCGGTCGTGGCGCCATACGCCACGATCACGGCGAGCACTCCGACGAACGGCAGCAGCACGCCGGGCCGGACGAGGGTTCGGTGCGGGGCGTCGTCGAGCAATGACCGGGAGGGAGCCGTCGCGGCGGCCGTACCGGCGCCCACCCGGGCCACGTCCACCCAGGTGAGAGCGGCGGTCGGGGTACGGTCGGGGCCGCGGACGAGCCCTGCGGAGGGCAGCGGTCGCACGGGGGCGACGGGGGTCCGGTCGGCATCGGTGCCTGCGGCTGTCTGCGGCACGGAGGCTGGTTCGGTAACGGCGGTCCGACCTGCGCTGACGGCAGGGACGAGGGGCGTCGGCTCGACGATCGGATCCTCCGGCAGCGCGGGCGGCGCCGACTCCGACGTTACGGCCGGCGCTGACGTTACGGCCGGTGCCGACGTTACGGCCGGTGCTGACGGTGCGGTCGGTGCCGACAGGGCGGGCGGCGCGATCTCGATGGCCGGATCCTTCTCGGCGACCGCCGACTCAGAGGTCGAGGCCGACCCAGAGGGAACCGCATCCGTCGCTCCTCCGAACAGCGATGCGGAGGGGGTCGACTCGGGTGCGGGGAACAGCGGTGCGTCGGGAGGGACGTCCTGCGCGGGGAACAGCGACGCGGATCCGCTCCGCTCCGGCGTCGTCGAGAACAGTCCAGCCGGCTCGACCGCGGTCTCGTCGATCTCCGTTTCGGTGCCCTCTGCATCGAGTGCGTCAGCGTCGACGATCTCCGGATCGACCTGGGCGGCCCCCGGACCGTCGTCATTGTTCACCCCCCTACCGTATCGGGCGCCCCTGTCAACGGCGGGTATCCTGCGCGTTCGGGCGGTCCGGGAGGCCGGGGCGATCACGACGCGGTCAGGGCGATCCGCCCGCTCGGGTCCGCCGAAGGATGACCCTCCGCGCGAACCGAGGGCATCCGGCGACAGCGCAGGGGATGGGCTGCGTCGCACCACGACGAGGCGGTCGCCGCCGCTTCCTCACGGCGCTAGAATGGGCGGATCACCACGGGAGTCCGGCGAGCCGGGCTGAGAGGGAGCGAATCGCGCTTCGACCGTCGAACCTGATCCGGATCATGCCGGCGCAGGGAGGAGTTTCCATGATGCACACATCCGTCCGCGCGTCCGAGACGAACGCAGACAGCACGCAGAGCCGGGGCCTCGGCCGTCCGGGACTCTGGCGCTGGCGCGTCGTCGACATCGTCGTCGCCAGCGTGATCGCCGTCGCATGCGCCGGCGTCTTCCTGCTCTGGGACATCGTCCACGTGGGGCCGAGCGCCCTGCTCACCCCGCTGCTTCCCGGCCTGCAGGAGCTGCTCGCAGGTCCGTGGCTGCTCGCCGGAGTGCTCGGCGGTCTCATCATCCGCAAGCCCGGTGCGGCGCTGTACACCGAGCTCGTCGCCGCGGTGATCGAGTCGCTCGTCGGCAACCAGTGGGGCCCGCTGACGATCGTGTCGGGGCTCGTGCAGGGCCTCGGCGCCGAACTCGTGTTCCTGATCTTCCTGTACGCCTCGTGGCGGCTGCCCGTCGCGCTGCTCGCGGGAGCCGCCGCCGGTCTCGCCTGCGGCATCAACGACCTGATCCTGTGGTACCCCGGATCCGGGACCCTGTTCATCACGGTCGCGCTGATCTCCGCCACGGTGTCGGGCCTGATCGTCGCGGGCCTCGGCGGGTGGCTCATCACGCGGGGCCTCGCCGCGACGGGCGCCCTCAGCCGCTTCGCCTCCGGGCGTTCCGCGGCTGCGCGGGTGTGAGCGCGGCACGGCCAGGAACGCCCGCGCGGCTCGAAGCGCACGGCTGGGGCTGGCGCTACGCCACCCGGCGTCGCTGGGCGATCCGTCACGCCTCCGTCCAGATCGAGCCGGGGGAGCGCGTGCTGCTGCTCGGCGCTTCCGGATCGGGCAAGTCGACCCTCCTGCAGGGCCTCGGCGGAGTGCTCGGCGGCGCCGACGAGGGCGAGGCCGAGGGAGCGCTGCTCGTCGACGGGGTCCCGGCGGACCGCGCCCGCGGCAGGGTGGGAATGGTGCTTCAGGATCCGGACACGCAGACGATCCTGGCTCGCGTGGGCGACGACGTCGCCTTCGGGTGCGAGAACCTCGGAGTTCCGCGGGCGGAGATCTGGCCGCGTGTGGACGCAGCCCTCGCCGCCGTCGGGCTGGACCTGCCCCTCGATCGGCCGACCTCGGCGCTGTCCGGCGGGCAGAAGCAGCGGCTCGCGCTCGCCGGCGTGCTCGCGATGCGTCCGGGGGCGATCCTGCTCGATGAGCCGACGGCGAACCTGGATCCCGCCGGCGTCGCCGAGGTGCGTCGCGCGGTCGGCTCGGCGCTGGACGCCACCGGGGCGACCCTGGTGGTGATCGAGCATCGCATCGACGTGTGGATCGACCTCGTCGATCGCGTGATCGTGCTCGGCGCGACAGACGACACGACGGTCGTGATCGCCGACGGCGACCCGCGCGCAGTGCTGGAGGAGCGTGCCGACGAGCTCGCCGCGATGGGCGTGTGGGTGCCGGGCATCGACGTCGCGGCGCGGGCCAGAGCGCTGGTCCGCGCGCCGTCGCCGTCACCGGAGGCGCCCACCGGACCCGTCTCCGGACCGCCATGCCGTGGTCCGGGTCGCGCGGCCGGCGAGCGCGGCGCGGGCGGCGACGGCGGCGAGGAACTGCTCCGCGCCGACAGTCTCGTGGTCGGCCGCGCGAAGGGGATCCCGGTCGCCGGACCGTTCGACCTCGTGGTCCGCGCCGGCGAGGTGCTCGGGATCACGGGTCCGAACGGCGCAGGCAAGTCCACGCTCGGGCTCACCCTCGCCGGTCTCATCCCGCCCCAGCGCGGACGGGTGCGCGCCACTGCGGCCCTGCACGCGGACGCCTCGGGGACGGATCCGTTCTCGTGGTCGTCGCGGGAACTGCTCACGCGCATCGGCACCGTGCTGCAGAGCCCCGAGCATCAGCTGCTGGCGAGCACGGTGCGCGACGAGCTCTCGATCGGGCCCCGCGCGCTGCGCCTGCCCGATGCCGAGATCGAGGCCCGCGTGACCGAGCTGCTGGGAAGGCTCCGCCTCGACGCGCTCGCGGCGGCGAACCCGTACACGCTCTCCGGCGGTGAGAAGCGCCGGCTGACGGTCGCGGCGGCCCTCGCGACCCGGCCTCGCGTGCTGGTGCTCGACGAGCCCACGTTCGGGCAGGACGCCCGCACCTGGGCGGAGCTGGTCGCCATCATCGCCGAGGTGCGCGACGCGGGCACCGCGGTGATCGCGATCTCGCACGACGAGGACGTGCTGCGGGCTCTGGGTGCGCGGCGACTGGAGGTCGGCGCATGACCCTGGCCCTGCCCGACATCCGTGCGGTCCGCCCCGGACCGATCGCGCCGCGCAGCGCGCTGGCGAAGCTCGCCGCCGCGCTGCTGATCACGCTGCCGCTGATCCTCTCGGTCGACGCCCTCTCCGCGCTCACCGCTCTGGTGCTCTCGATCCCGCTGCTGCTCTGGTGCGGTCTCAGCGCGCGCGAGTTCTGGCTGCGCACCGCAGTGCTCTGGATCGCGGCGCCGCTCAGCGCCGTGACCATCGCGCTGTACGGCCAGGCGAGCGGAGCCGTGCTGTTCGACTGGTTCGTGGTGCACGCCACCGAGGGGTCGCTCACACTCGCCCTGGCGACGGGCCTGCGGGTGCTCGCGATCGGGCTCCCCGCGGTGGCCTTGTTCGCGACGGTGGATCCGACGGACCTGGCGGACGGCCTCGCGCAACGCCTGCGGCTGCCGGCCCGCTTCGTGATCGGCGCGCTGGCCGGCATGCGCATGCTCGGCCTGCTCGCCGAGGACTGGCGTTCGCTCGCGCTGGCCCGGCGGGCACGCGGCGTCGCGGATCAGGGCCGGCTCCGACGGGGGATCGGCATGGCGTTCGCGCTTTTCGTGCTGGCGGTGCGGCGCGGATCCTCACTCGCCACGGCGATGGAGGCGCGGGGCTTCGGCGCGCACGATCTGCCGCCGCGCACGTGGGCGCGTGCGGCGCCGTGGACCCGCGCCGACACCGTGCTGGTCGCGCTGGGCGCCCTCATCCCGGCGATCGCGATCACGGTCGCCGTCGCCGGCGGGACGTGGCACCTGATCCTCGGACCGTCCTGAGTCAGGGCCCCCGCGGGCCGGCCTCGTCCCCGAGGGGCACCACGAGCAGCTCCTCGATGCGGCGGCGCAGGGCCTCGGCCATGTCGACCGAACCGGGGTCGAGCAGCCACTGCAGCTGCAGGCCGTCCATGAGGGCGGTGAGTTCCGCCGCGGCGCGGTCCTCGTCGACGTGCGGGGCGAGGTGGCCCGCCGCGCGGGCGTCACGCAGGGCCTTGGCCGTGCCGGACCTGATCCGCTGGTAGCGCCGCACGAAGTAGTCGTGCGCGGGGTGCGCGGGGTCGGCGGCCTCGGCGGAGAGCACGGCGTACAGGGCGATGATCCCACCCACCTCGGTGTTGTGCCGGGCGAGGTCCACCATGCCGCGCAGGATCCCGATGCCGTCCTGGCCCTGCGAGCCATTGCGCCGGAACCGTTCGCGATCCTCCAGATCCCTGGTCTCCAGCACCGCCTCCATGAGCGATTCCTTGGTGGGGAAGTGATGGGCCAGACCCGCGCGGGAGATCTCGCAGACCTGCGCGATCTCGAGCATCGTGGCGCTGTTGAAGCCGACGCGTCCGAACAGCGCGGTCGCGGCCGCGATGATCCGCTCCCGCCGGGCGCGGCCCGTGGTGTATCCGCGTTCGGTCGTCATCGGTGTCCCATCGTATGCGTCGGCGGGCATCGGCGGGGGTTGCGCTGACACCGGATCCGCGGCTGGATCCGCAGCCGAAGGCGCCTGAGATGCCTGCGGAACAAAAACCTACATTTGTGCCGGTATTCATGCTAGCTTCGATCAACCGGCTCCGAGGACGCGTCGAGCGCCTTCGTCGGCCCGACCCGATCCCACCGCTCGCCCCCAAGGACTGACAATGACGTCGACATCATCCGACACGCCCGAAGAGCTGCGCCCGCCCATCACCGAGACCACGTTCGTGGCGACCGCGTCCGGCGAGGACGACCCTCCCGCGCCGATCAAGGGCGTGCGACGGCTGCTCGCCTGGATCATCCCCGCGAACTTCGCGATCTTCGTGATCTGGGGCGCGGTGCCGGGGATCCTGCTGCAGGCGCAGCTGATCGCGATGTTCCCCGACGAGAAGACCCAGGTCGCGAACATCGCGATCGTGTCGACGATCGGCGCCCTCGGCGCGATGATCGCTCAGCCGGCCGCCGGACAGCTCTCCGACCGCACCCGTTCCAGGTTCGGCCGCCGCGCGCCGTGGATCATCGCGGGCGCGATCGTGGGCGGTATCGCGCTCATCGCACTCGGGTTCATGAACAACCTCGTGGGCATTATCATCGCGTGGACGCTGATCCAGGTCGCCTACAACTTCGCGCAGGGCCCGCTCTCGGCGATCCTGCCGGACCGGGTCCCGGTCGCCCGCCGCGGCACGTTCGCCGCGCTCTCCGGCATCGGTCTCATGTTCGGCGCGCTCGGCGGTCAGATCATCGGATCCCAGCTCGCGCACTCGATCACGCTCGGCTACATCATCTTCGCCGTCTTCGCGGTCGTCGTGCTGCTCGGGTTCGTCGTCGCGAACCCGGACCACCCCAGCCTCAA
This sequence comes from Microbacterium sp. 2MCAF23, assembly GCF_052115565.1. Classification (NCBI taxonomy): domain Bacteria; kingdom Bacillati; phylum Actinomycetota; class Actinomycetes; order Micrococcales; family Microbacteriaceae; genus Microbacterium; species Microbacterium sp. 2MCAF23. The sequence goes on from NZ_JBFRGY010000015.1 coordinate 272,431, forward strand.
CTTCAAGAACGAGCAGTTCAGCTTCGGCGAGTTCCTGCGCACGTTCTGGGTCAGCCCGATCAAGCACCCGGACTTCTTCTGGGCGTTCACGGGCCGCCTGCTCCTCTACACCGGATACTTCGCCGTCACCGGGTTCCAGCTGCTCATCCTGAAGAACTACCTCGGCGTGAAGGACCCCTTCTCGGTGATCCCGCTGCTCGGCATCCTCAGCCTCGTGGGCATCCTCATCGCGACGGTGGTGTCGGGCCCGCTCTCCGACCGGGTCGGCCGGCGCAAGCCGTTCGTCTTCGGATCCTCCCTGCTCATGGCGGTCGCGCTGGTGTTCCCGATGATCGCCCCGTCCTACACGTCGTGGATGATCATGACCGTGATCAGCGGCTTCGGATTCGGCATGTTCCAGGCCGTCGACACCGCCCTGATGAGCCAGGTCCTGCCGTCCGCCAAGAACTTCGCCAAGGACCTGGGCGTCGTGAACATCGCGGCGACTCTGCCGCAGACCTTCGCCCCCGGCGTCGCCGGCGCGATCGTGCTCGCATTCGGGTACGGAGCGCTCTTCCCGATCGCGATCGTGCTGAGCGTGCTCGGCGCGGTCAGCGTCTGGTTCATCAAGTCGGTCAAGTAGAGGAGAACATGAGATGACGGACACTGTGAACGAGGTCGTGCTGCCCTACCGCGACGCCTCCCTGCCGATCGACGAGCGCGTCGAGGATCTGCTGGGCCGGATGGAGCTCGCCGACAAGGTGGGCATGCTGTTCCACACCATGGCGGCCTTCGCCGAGCTCGACGAGAGTAACCCGACCTTCGGACTCCCCTCGATCTCGTCCATGGTGCGCAAGCGCCGGATGAGCCACTTCAACCTGCTCGGCGCCGCTCCCGGCGGCCGCGAGTTCGCCGCCTGGCACAACGCCCTGCAGCGGATGGCCCTGGACACCCCGCTGGGGATCCCGATCACGCTCTCCACCGACCCGAGGCACTCGTTCAGCGACAATCCGCTCACCTCGCTCATGGCCGGGCCCTTCTCGCAATGGCCGGAGACGCTGGGCTTCGCGGCCCTCGGATCCCCGGAGCGGCTCGAGCGCTTCGCCGACATCGCGCGGCAGGAGTACCTCGCAGTGGGCCTCCGCGTCGCGCTGCACCCGCAGATCGACCTGGCCACCGAACCGCGCTGGTCACGGATCGCGGGCACGTTCGGGGAGGACGCGGATCTCACCTCGCGCCTCGTCGTCGGCTACATCCGCGGTTTCCAGGGCTCCGAGCTCGGCCCGGACTCGGTTGCGACCATGGTCAAGCACTTCCCGGGCGGCGGTCCGCAGCTCGATGGCGAGGACCCGCACTTCGCGTGGGGCAAGGAGCAGGTCTACCCGGGGGACGCGCGGGACTACCACCTGCGCCCGTTCATCGCGGCGATCGGTGCCGGCGCGACCCAGATGATGCCGTACTACGGTCAGCCCGTCGGCACCGACTGGGAAGAGGTCGGGTTCGGCTTCAACAAAGGCGTGCTCACCGATCTGCTGCGCGACGAGCTGGGCTTCGAGGGCATCGTCTGCACCGACTGGGGCCTGCTCACCGACGTCGTCGTGTTCGGCGCCGACATGCCCGCCCGCGCCTGGGGCGTCGAGCACCTCACCCGGCCGCAGCGCATGGTCAAGGCCCTCGACGCGGGCATCGACCAGTTCGGCGGCGAGCTGTGCACCGAGGAACTGCTCGGGCTCGTCGAGCGCGGCGAGGTCTCCGAGGATCGTCTGGATGTCTCCGTGCGGCGACTGCTGCGCGAGAAGTTCCGGCTCGGCCTGTTCGAGAACCCGTTCGTCGACGAGGGGACCGCGGAGGCGATCGTCGGCCGCGCCGACTTCGTCGCCGAGGGACTGGACGCGCAGAGCGACTCGCTCACGCTGCTCACGAACACGGCGGTCGACGGCGGATCCCCGATCCTCCCGCTCGCGCGCGGAGTGAAGGTCTACGCCGAGGGCGTGGCCGCCGAGGCGCTCGCCGCGTATGCGACCGTCGTCGCGAGCCCGGAGGAGGCCGACGTCGCGATCCTGCGCATCAAGGCTCCGTTCGAGGACCGCGACCGCGGCGGGTTCAGCGACCTGTTCCACTCCGGATCCCTCGAGTTCCCGGCCGAGGAGCACGCACGGCTGACAGCGATCGCCGAGTCGGTGCCCACGGTGATCGACATCTACCTCGACCGTCCGGCCGTGCTCCACGGCCTCGAGGAGTCTGCGCGCGCGGTGCTCGCGGACTACGGCGCCTCGGACGAGGCCGTGCTGCGGGTGCTGTTCGGCGAGCGCGGACCGCAGGGCGCGCTGCCCTTCGATCTGCCCCGCTCGGACGCCGCCGTCGCCGCCAGTCGCACGGATGTGGCATTCGACACGGAGAACCCGACCTTCCGGTTCGGGCACGGCCTGCGGTACTGACCGGCCCCTGCGCCCCGGGCGCTCCGAGAGCTCGGAGCGCCCGGCACCACGAACGCGGCGTCCCCTCGGGGAGGCCGCGTTCGTCAACCCTGGGGTCGTTGAGCGAGCACCGACACTTCGACTCGCTTCGCTCGCTCAGTGCGGGTCTCCGCGAGGCGCGAGACGAAACGCGGCATTCCTGCGGACCTGCTTCGACGAGTGCCGCGTTTCGTCTCGGTCGGCTCCGCCGTCCTCGCTCAACGACCAGCGGTCTCGGTCGTCCTCGCCGTCCTCGCTCAGCGACCGTGGCGGATCCGGTCTCGTCCCTTCGATCGATCTTTCGATCAACCTTGTGCACGATGGCGTACGGAGTCCGCGCCGGTGGACTGGAGGCATGGCAGATTCCGTTGCGCGCTCGCGCCTCTCCGATGCCCTGACTTCGCGCCGTGGTGCGTGGGTCTCGCTCGGACTCGTCCTTCTCCTCATGGTGCTGCTGTTCGGCGCCTTCGGCTCGGCCAAGGCGCCGGGCGGCAATGCACAGGCTCCGGCCGCATCAGAGTCGACCCGGGTCTCCGAGCTCTTGAAGACCTTCCCTCAAGCGGACCGGCAGTCGGTGCTCGTCGTGGCGTCGCGGGGTGACGGTGCGGCGCTGTCCGAGTCGGACCTGGCGGCGCTGAAGGATCTGGTCCCCGTGCTCGGTGCCCGCGCGGCGGCGGATCCGTCGGGGCCCGTGATCAGCGAGGACAGGAAGGCCGCGGTGATCATCACTCCGATCACGGCGTCGGAGGCGAACGCCGAGAATGCGAAGGCGATCTCCGCGCTGCGATCGGACGTCGCCGCGCACGCAGCGGACGGGCTGACGCTGCAGGTCACCGGCGGTCCCGCGTTCGGCGCGGACATCGCCTCCGCGTTCGAGGGCGCGGACTTCACTCTGCTGATCGTCACGATCCTCATCGTCGCGATCCTGCTCATCGTGACCTACCGTTCGCCGATCCTGTGGCTGATCCCGCTGGTGGTCGTGGCGCTCGCGGACGGACTCGCGGGCCGGATGACCGCGGCGGCCGGATCCGCGTGGGGCTTGCAGTTCGACGCAGGCATCATCAGCGTGCTGGTCTTCGGCGCGGGCACGAACTACGCGCTGCTGCTGATCTCGCGCTATCGCGAGGAGCTGCAGGCCGAGCCCGATCATCGTCGTGCCCTCGGCACGGCCTGGCGGAAGACCATGCCCGCGATCGTCGCCTCGAACGTCACGGTGGTGCTCGCCCTGCTCACGCTCGTGCTGGCGGTCATCCCGGGCACGCACGGGCTCGGGATCTCCTCGGCGATCGGGCTGCTGATCGCGCTCGGGTCGGTGCTGTTCCTGCTGCCGCCTCTGCTCGCGGTGTGCGGGCCGAAGGTGTTCTGGCCGTTCATACCGCGCCCCGGCGAACAGCGACGGCAGGGACGGGTCTGGCGCGGAATCGCCGGCGGTGTCGTGAAGCGCCCGGTCGTCGCGCTGCTCGCGGGTGGCGCGCTGCTGGTGGTGATGGCGGCGGGCCTGTTCGGCACCTCGGTCGGGCTCGACCAGGTGGAGAAGTTCCGGGTGCCGTCGGAGTCGGCGGCGGGGCTCGAAGTGTTCTCCGCGCACTTCCCGGCGGGTGAGGCGCAGCCGATCCTCGTCGTGACCGACGCGGCGCAGGCTCAGGACGTCATCGCCGCGGCGAAGGACGTCCAGGGGGTCGTGCGCGTGCAGCCGATCGGCACCACGGCGGACGGCGACCTCACGAAGATCATGGTGACCAGCGAGTACGCGCCGAGCACGGAGCGGAGCCTGAGCCAGATCACCGCGCTGCGCGACGCCGTGCACGCCGTCCCGGATGCGCACGCCCTCGTCGGCGGGGCGGTCGCGACCGACCTCGACGCCCGCGCCGGCAACCAGCAGGATCTGCTGCTCATCGCGCCCCTCGTGCTCCTGGTCAGCTTCCTCGTGCTGCTGATCCTGCTGCGTTCGATCGTCGCACCGGTGCTGCTGCTGATCGTGAACCTCGCCAGCGCGCTCGCCGCGATCGGCGCCGGCGCGTGGCTGAGCCGGGCGCTGTTCGGCCAGCACGCGCTCGATCTGCAGGTGCCGCTGCTCGCGTTCCTGTTCCTGGTCGCCCTCGGCATCGATTACACGATCTTCCTCGTGCACCGCGCACGCGCCGAGGCCGCAGAGCGCGGCACCCGTCAGGGCATGGTCGAGGCGATCGCGCACACCGGCGGCGTGATCACCAGCGCGGGCATCGTGCTGGCGGCGGTGTTCGCCGCCCTCGGGGTGCTGCCGCTCGTGACCCTCGGCCAGCTCGGCCTGATCGTCGGCGTCGGCGTGATCGTGGACACGCTCGTGGTGCGCACGGTGATCGTGCCCGCGATCTTCGCCCTTATGGGCGACCGGATCTGGTGGCCGGGTCGGCTGCGCCGCGCGTCGGATACGGCGTCATCCGCGGCGGCTGAGGCTCCGGATCCGGACGTCTCGGATCCTGCCCCGGATCAGGTTCCCGTTCTCCGGGGTCGTTGAGCGAAGACGCGAAGGCGACTGAGACGAAACGCGGTGCGCCGACGGACGTGATCCGCGAGCGCACCACGTTTCGTCTCGCTTCGCTCGCTCAACGACCCCAGGGTGAGCGGGGCACGGCGGATGGCGTCAGAGCGCGGGCAGCCAGAGCGTCATCCGCATCCCGTCCTCGGGCAGATGCAGCACCTCATAGCGGCGCGCGGCGACGGTGCCGTCCGCGGAGCGGACATGCGTGACGGCCCCCCGCCGGCGCTGCACGAGATGGCCGCCCCACCAGGTCCGGAACAGCGGGCTCTGCGCACTCAGCTCTTCGACGAGAGCGACGAGCTGCGGATCCCGCAGGTCGTCGACGTTCGCGGCGCGCAGGTGCGCGACCGCGCCGCGAGCGAGCTCCTCCCACTCGACGAACGTCGACGTCGCGCGCGGGTCGAGCAGGAGCGAACGGCATGTGTTGCGCTGAGCGGGCGGGAGATCGGCGAGCCCCTCGTGGAGTGCGAGCCCCTCGGGGTTGGCCGCCACGACCGTGCTGAGCCGGTCCAGCACGTACGCCGGGTTGGGGCGCACGGCGTCGACCAGCATCGTCATCCGGGCGACCAGGGCGTCGTCGAGGGCGGGCGTTTCCACAGTCTCGGGGCGAAGCATGCCGGGGTGGGCGTCGCGCAGCCGGTGCAGGTGATCGGCGGCGTCCGGGTCCAGCCGCAGTGCCCGGGCGAGCGCGTCCAGCACGGCGTCGCTGGGGTGGGTCTCGCGTCCTTGTTCGAGCCGCGTGTAGTAGTCGGCGCTGATGCCTGCGGCGGTCGCGACCTCTTCGCGGCGCAGGCCCGAGGTGCGACGCCGCGCCCCCGACCTCGACGCCTCGGTCTGCAGCCGCGCGTCGGTGCGCCGGGCACGGAGGAAGTCACCGAGAGGGTTCGACATCCGCAGCCTCCGCACAGCTCAGAAAGACAGGATCCTCGGCGCCGCCGAGTGCTCCCAAGGGGCAGCGAGGGTGCGGCGCTCCTAGGAAGACTACGGTCTTCCGCGCCGTGCGCCGAACCGGAACCCTGGGTGATGAGTCGTCCCCCTGAGGGCGAGCCACAGACCGTGCTCAGGGGGACGACTCGGAACAGCGAGGAGACACGATGGCCGCCTACACACACGGACACCACGATTCGGTGCTGCGATCGCATCGCTGGCGCACGGCGGAGAATTCGGCGGCATACCTGCTGCCGCACCTGCGCCCGACCGACCGGCTGCTCGACGTCGGAGCGGGACCGGGGACGATCACCGCGGATCTCGCGGGCCGGGTCGCCGAGGTCGTGGCGACGGAGATCGGCGCGGAGGAGCTCGAGCTCAGCCGCACCACGGCGGCCGACCGCGGTGTGACCAACATCGACTTCCGCGTCGCCGACGTGCACGCCCTGGACTTCCCCGATGACAGCTTCGACGTGACGCACGCGCACCAGGTGCTGCAGCACGTGGCGGATCCGGTGCAGGCCCTGCGGGAGCTCGCCCGGGTGACGAAGCCGGGCGGGATCATCGCCGTGCGCGACAGCGACTACGGCGGGTTCAACTGGTGGCCCGCAGTGCCGGCGCTGGACACCTGGCTCGACCTGTACCGGACCGCGGCGCAGGCGAACGGGGGAGAGCCGGATGCCGGTCGCCGGCTGCTGGCGTGGGCGCACGCCGCGGGGATCACCGACGTCGTGGCCACCTCGAGCACCTGGTGCTACGCGACGCCGGAGGACCGCGCCTGGTGGGGCGGGATGTGGGCCGACCGGATCCTCGACTCCGCGATCGCACGCCAGCTCGTCGAGTCCTCGGCGGCGACGCCGGAAGATCTGCGCGGCGTCAGCGACGGCTGGCGGGAGTGGGCGGCGAGCGAGGACGGCTGGCTGTCGGTACTGCACGGCGAGATCCTCTGCCGCGTGTGATCCGTCACGCACGACGCGGATGGGCGAGGTCACCCCTCCGCGTCGGCAGTGGCTGCGGGGTGCTCCGCGTCGTGCGTCGCCGCCCAGGAGGCGAGCAGGGCGAGGCGCTCGGCGGACGGTGACGCGGGCTCGGCCGTGTAGACGAGAAGCACATTGCCCGGCTCCGCGGTGATCGCCAGCTCCTCGTATGCGAGGGTCAGCTCGCCCACGATCGGGTGGCGGAAGCGCTTGGTGCCCGCGCCGTGTCGACGCACGTCGTGCGCGGCCCAGAGCCGGCGGAACACCTCGCTGCGCGTGGACAGCTCGCCCACGAGCTCCTGCAGGGCGGTGTCGTGCGGATCCCGGCCTGCCTCCGCGCGCATCACTCCGACGCACATGTGCGCGAACAGGTCCCAATCGGGATAGAAGTCCCGTGCGGCCGGATCCAGGAACTGGAAGCGGGCGAGGTTCGGCGTGCGCCCGCCGTCGCCGATCACGGGTGAGTAGAAGGCTCGCCCCAGGGCATTGGTGGCGAGCAGGTTCTGCCGCGGATCGCGGACGAACGCCACTCCGTCGGTGATCGAGGACAGCGCCCACTGCAGGCTCGGCCGCAGCGGCACCGGGCGACCGCTCCCGCGGCGCCGTGCCCGGCCGCTCGTGGGGATGCCGTCCGCAGCACGCGCGAGGTCGAGAAGGTGGGCGCGTTCGGCGTCGTCGAGTTGCAGCGCGTCGGCGAGGGCGTCGAGCACGGCGGCCGAGGCTCCGGCGATCGCACCGCGTTCGAGCTTCGCGTAGTACTCCACGCTGACCCCGGCGAGCGCGGCCACCTCACTGCGGCGCAGACCCGCGACACGGCGGTTCGCACCGGCGGGCAGCCCCGCCGCCTCCGGTGAGACCTGGGCGCGCCGGGTCATCAGGAACTCGCGCACCTCGGCTCTGTTGTCCATGCACAGCAGAGTAAGCCGATCGGTGTTCGTGAGGGATGCCCTGCCGGTACACCCCTCGACAGGGACTCCCGCGCGGGCACTCACGGGAGCACAGTAGAACCCATGAGCAATCCCGACAACACCCGGACGGCGCACTGGGGCGGCGTCCTCGCGATGACCCTCTGCGTCTTCGCGCTGATCGCGGCTGAGTTCATGCCCGTGAGCCTGCTCACCCCGATCGCGGCCGGCCTGCAGGTCACGGAGGGAGCGGCCGGACAGGGGATCGCGATCTCGGGCCTGTTCGCCGTGATCACCAGTCTGTCGATCTCGCGAGTCGCCGGCCGGATGAACCGCAAGACGCTGCTCCTCCTGCTCACCGCCGTGATGACCGTGTCCAGCGCACTCATCGCCGTAGCGCCCACCTATCTCGTCTACATGGTTGGCCGGGGGCTGATCGGCGTCGTGATCGGCGGGTTCTGGTCGATGTCGATCTCCGCCGCGATGCGGCTCGTGCCCGACCACCACGTGCCGCGGGCGCTCGCGATCTTCAACGGCGGGAACGCCCTCGCGGCCGTCGTCGCCGCACCGATCGGCAGCTTCCTGGGCGCCGCGATCGGCTGGCAGGGGGCGTTCTGGTGCCTCGTCCCGGTCTCGCTGCTGGCGCTCGCCTGGCAGTGGATCAGTCTGCCCTCCATGCCGGCACCGCCGCGATCCGCCGCGCACGTGTTCGCTGCACTGCGCTCCCGTACCGTAGCGCGGGGCATGGCCGCCTGCGGCGCGTTCTTCGCCGGGCAGTTCCTGCTGTTCACATACGTCCGGCCGTTCCTCGAGCGCGTCACCCGCCTCGACGCGACCGCGGTCGCCATCGTCCTGCTCGCGGTCGGCATCGGCGGTCTGCTCGGCACCATCGCGATCGACCGGGTGCTCCGGCACGGGCTGCACGCCGCACTCGTCGTGATCCCGATGCTCATGGCGCTCATCGCGACCGCGCTCGTGCTGACCGGATCCTGGCTCGCCCCGGTGGCCGTGCTGCTGGCGCTGTGGGGGATGCTCGGCACCTCGGCTCCCGTGGGCTGGGCCAGTTGGGTCGCGCGCACCATGACCGAGGATCCCGAGGCCGGGGGTGGGCTCCAGGTGGCCGTGATCCAGCTGTCGATCGCGCTCGGATCCACCGTCGGCGGCGTGATCTTCGATCATCTCGGCCATGTCGCCACCTTCCTGACCAGCGCCGCTGTGCTTCTGCTTTCCGCGGCGCTCGCCGCATCCCTCCGTCCCCGTCGCGACGACACGACCGGTGTCTCCGCGGTCACCACCACTATCTGAAGGAGAACATCATGCGTGGAGTCGTCATGCACGCCCCGGGCGATGTCCGGACCGAAGAGCTCGAGATGCCCGTCATCCTCGAGCCGACCGACGCGATCATCCGCGTCACCGCGACCTGCATCTGCGGATCCGACCTCTGGCCCTACCGCGGCGCCGAGCCGATCCGCGCCGGCGGTCAGCGGATGGGCCACGAGTACATCGGGGTCGTCGAGAGCGTCGGCGACGCGGTGACCCGGATCCGTCCGGGTGACTACGTCGTCGGATCCTTCGTCGCCAGCGACAACACCTGCGAGATCTGCGCGGCCGGCTACCAGTCCCGCTGCGTGCACCAGGTGATGATGGGCTCGGTCGGCACCCAGGCGCAGTACGCCCGCATCCCGCTCGCCGACGGCACGCTGGTCGTGACGCCAGAGGAGCCCTCCGCCGACCTCATCCCGTCGCTGCTCGCCGCCTCGGACGTGCTCGGCACGGGCTGGTTCGCCGCGGTCGCTGCCGAGGCGGGCCCGGGCAGGACCGTCGCCGTGGTCGGCGACGGCGCGGTCGGGCTTCTCGGCGTGCTCGCCGCGAAGCAGCTCGGCGCGGAACGGATCATCGCGATGTCCCGCCACGCAGATCGGCAGGCGCTCGCCCGCAGCTTCGGCGCGACGGACATCGTCGAAGAGCGCGGCGACGAGGGTGTCGCCCGGATCAAGGAGCTCACGAACGGCCTCGGCGCGCACTCCACGATCGAGGCCGTCGGCACCCAAGAGTCGATGGAGCAGGCGATCCGCGCCACGCGCCCCGGCGGGCACATCGGGTTCGTGGGCGTGTCCCACGACGTCGCCCTGGACGGTGCAGAGGTCTTCTTCTCCAGCGTGCACCTGCACGGCGGGCCGGCGCCGGTGCGCCGCTTCCTGCCGGAGCTCGTCGATCTGATCTTCCAGCGGCGCATCGACCCCGGCGCGGTCTTCGATCTGACGCTGTCGATCGAAGACGCGGCCGAGGGCTACCGCGCGATGGACGAGCGCCGCGCGACCAAGGTGCTGCTGACAACCGACTGAGAGCCACAAGATCCGAGTCGTCCCCCTGAGCACGAGCAATAGGTCGTGCTCAGGGGGACGCCGCGCCCCACGAAGCAGACCAGCGCATGACGGTCGCCCTGGTGCGCTTCGCCCCGGGTGCGCGCACCGCATGGCACTCGCACGCCCGCGGGCAGTATCTCCGGGTGACCAGCGGCGTCGCCCTCGTGGGCGATCGCGAAGGGAACATCGTCGAGCTGCGTCCGGGGCAGACGCTCTACACGCCGCCCGACCAGGACCACTGGCATGGCGCCGCGGCGGACTGCTTCATGGAGCACCTTGCGATGCTCGAGGCCGGAGACGATCCCGCCACGACCACCGTCTGGAAGGAGCACGTCACCGAGGCGGAGTACGCGGGGCGCAGCGCGGGGTGATCTCCCGCAGGTCACCGCTTCGCCGGCACCTGCAGCAGGCGGTCGTCGCCGTCGCGGGGTGAGCCGCGTCCGTCGGTGTTGTTCGTGAGCACCAAGAGGGTGCCGTTCGGGGCCGCCACGACATCTCGAAGGCGGCCGAAGTCGCCGGCGTACAGGGCCTGCGGCTGCGGATCCGGCGATGTCGTGTCGAGCGTCCAGAGCCGCTCCCCGCGCAGACCCGCGACGTAGACGACATCGTCGACGATGGCGATGCCGCTCGGGCTCGCCTCCGACGGCCGCCAGGTCACGACCGGGTCGATCGCGTCGGCGGCGCCGGCGCGGCCCTCGTGGTCGGGCCAGCCGTAGTCACCGCCGGGCTTGATGCGGTTCAGCTCGTCCCAGGTGTCCTGGCCGAACTCGCTCGCCCACAGCGTGCCCGCGCTGTCCCACGCCAGCCCCTGCACGTTGCGATGCCCCAGGCTGTACACCGCGGTGCCGAAGGGGTTGCCGGGTGCCGGCCGGCCGTCGGGCGTGAGGCGCAGGATCTTGCCGCCGAGGTAGTCCCGGTCGCGGGCGCGATCGCGCTGCCCGGCGTCACCCGTTCCGACGTAGAGCATCCCGTCCGGACCGAACGCGATCCGCCCGCCGTCGTGGTTCCCGGCGCGGGGGATGCCGGCGAACACGACTTCCGCTGTCGCCGGATCGAACCGCAGCGTTCCCGCATCTCCGGTGAGCCGCAGCCGCACCACCCGGTTGTCCGCGGCTGTCGCGTGATACGCGTAGAGCCACCGCGTGCTGCCGTCCTCGTGGATCGCGAGCCCGTTCAGACCCGACTCGCCGCCGGAGACCACGTCAGGAACCGTGCCGACCTCGTGCAAGCCCGCGGCCGGGGTCCACTGCAGCACGCGTCCGTCGCCCCGCTGCGAGATGAGCGCCCCGGATCCGATCGGAACGATCGACCATGGCGCCGCCAGCCCAGTGACGAGAACGGACGGCCCGGGGGCCGAGGAGGACGTCGGTGCCGCGGCGACGGCGGGCTCGGTCGAGGCGGTCGTCGGCGCACAGGCCGTCAACGCGATCGCGAGCACGGCGAGGGTGCCGGCGGAGCGCATCCGGCCCCGCATCCTGGTCCCGCTCATGATGGCCCCCCCCGATGTCGGTGCGTGCTCTCAGGATCCCGCCGTCCAGGACTCCTGCCAGGGCCTCCACTGCGGAGGCCTCAGGTCGCGTCCCACAGGTCGCGGTAGTACGCGAGCCTTTCGCGGTCCGGATCCACGCCGTACGCCTCGATGAGCAGGTCCTCGTATCCCGGGCCGTAGTTCCACCCCGTGCTCATCGAGGCGACCGCGATGTCGGCCCAGCGGTCGGCGGTGCCGAGGGCCGCGAGGTCGACGTGCGCGATTCCCCGACCGGCGTCGTCGAGCAGCGTGTTCGGCACGCACGCGTCGCCGTGGCAGACGACGAGCCGGTCGATCGGCGGGCCCTCGTGCAGGTGCTCCGGCACGAGGATCCCGCGCTCTGCGGCGTTCGCGATGCGATCTTCGATGCTCCAGCTCCACGGGCATTCGGCGACGGGCAGTGCGTCGTGCAATTGCCGCAGCGCCGATCCGACCGCGCGCACGGCGATCTCGGGACGCTCGATCCAGTACGGATCCACGGCGCTGCGGCCGGGGATCGCCGAGGTCACGAGCCATTCATGCGTGCCGTCCTCGCCCTGGTCCCGGACGTGCGGCACGAGCGCCCATGCACTGGCCCAGCGCAACCGCTCCGCTTCGGCGCGCATCGACGCCTCCAGGTGTCGCGGGCCCCACTTGAGGAACCGTTCGTCATCGGTGCGGAACGTGAGCCCGCCGATCCCGTTCTCCCATACCGGGGTGAGGGAGGCGGATCCGGCCAGTTCGCGCACCCGATCCGGAACTGCGACGTCGTCGACGGGGATGCTCATGCCACCATCCTGCCCGCCTGAAGAGGGGGAGAGCCGGCGTCGCAGCTCTCCCCCTCTTCAGTCCTTCTGCTCCGGATCCTCGTCGATCAGGCCGAGCAGGTGATTCAGCGCTTTCTTGTCGAGTGTGGCGTCCATGGCGGCTTACCGCGCCTCCGCGTTCGACTGATCAGGGTGCCCGGCGGCCTGTGACGGACCGGAGCAGCCAGGCGATCACGGCGAGCACGAGCAGTACCAGACCGACCCAGAGCAGGAAGTTCAGGGACTGCACGAGACCACCCGTGATGGCCAGGATGATGGCCACGATGATGATGATGACGAAGAGGATGTTCATGACGGACTCCTTCCACGCGTGCCGCAGGTGCGACCGCTGAACCAACGTAGGCAGTGACGTGAGCTGCTGCACAGGGGCTTGACGGCGAGGGGTTCGGGGTGGCAGGAGCCCCGTCTCACACCGGCCCGCCGGTGAGCGGCCGTTGCGAGGGGGCACTCCGCACGGCATCCAGCACGTCGGCGACGGAGCCGTAACGGGTCCTCGTGGTCACGGGTCGCAGCCAGACCACTTCGACCTGGTCGACCGAGACGCGGCTGACACAGGCGATCGTGTGTCGCGCGTCGGTGCGGTCGAAGCTGTCGTCCAGGATCAGCCATTCGTTCTCCGTGAGTCGGCGCATCTCGAAGCGCGTCGGTGTCATCATCGACATCTCACTCCCCTTCGTCCACGGTCGAGGATGAGCCCTGCCTCGGTCGACGTCACTGCTCTTGACAGCCCGCGCGACGGAGGTCTATCAACGGGGCGCGCATCGCGCCCCCGGCAGACGTACAGGATCCGTCCGGAGGGTGGGGACGGGTGACCTGTAGACACCGCAGGCGCGAACGTCAACCCCCTCCGCGTATCCCGTCGCTCTGTCTACCGTTCCGGACATGAGCTACAGCATGAGGGACCCACGCACGAAGTACCCTCCCCTGTCGGATCCGCCGGATCCGCGAAACGACCAGCCCGGTCTGCTGGGGGAGACGGAACCCCGCCCCGATCACGGGGAGGAGAGCTATCGCGGCTCCGGACGTCTGCCCGGCCGGCATGCTCTGATCACCGGCGGCGATTCCGGGATCGGCCGGGCCGTCGCCATCGCGTTCGCTCGCGAAGGCGCGGATGTCGCGCTCAGCTATCTGCCCGAGGAGCAGGCGGACGCTGAGGAGACCGCGGAGTGGATCCGCAAGGCCGGCCGAGAGGCGGCGCTCCTTCCCGGGGATCTGACCGACGAGCAGGTGTGCGCGGATCTGGTGGCGGATGCCGCGGAGAGCCTCGACGGCCTCGACATCCTCGTGCTCAATGCCGGATACCAGCGCAGCAGGGGGGAGCTCGACGAGATCCCGACGGAGGAGTTCGACAAGGTCATGCACACCAACCTGTACGCGCCGTTCTGGCTCGCGCAGGCGGCGCTGCCGCATCTCCGGCCGGGGTCTTCGATCATCGCGACCACCTCGATCCAGGGCTACGACCCGTCGCCGGGGCTGTTCGACTACGCGTTGACGAAGGCGGCACTGGTCGCCTTCGTGCAGATGCTCGCCGAGGAGCAGGGGCCGCACGGGATCAGGGTCAACGGCGTGGCGCCGGGACCGATCTGGACGCCGCTGATCCCCGCGACGGGCTGGCCGGACAAGCTGCCGACCTTCGGGGAGGACACCCCGCTCGGCCGGGCGGGCCAGCCGGCGGAACTCGCGGGTGCGTATGTCTTCCTCGCCTCCGAAGACGCGTCCTACGTCTCCGGCGGCATCATCCCCGTCACGGGCGGGCGCCACCTCTGAGCGCCGGCACCCTCGAGACGGAACCCACGAAAGGAGCGACGTCATGAACGAGACGGAAGAACACTCCGAGACCACGACCCACGCGAACTGGGGCGCCGGACGCCCCCGACTGCTGGTCGCCTCGGCGACGAACAGGTTCGTGTTCGACATCCCGGACGACGGGGTCACCATCGGCTCGGCTCAGCACGCCGGCCTGCGGCTTCCGGACACGGATCCCGTGCACGCCGTCATCCGGCACGACTCCCACGACGAGTACGCGCTGGAGATGCGGGGGCCGGGGGAGACGAGCGCGAACGTCGAGAAGTCGGCCGAGGAGGAACGCCGGGACGTCGAGGTCCTCCGCACCGGCGCGCGTTTCACCCTCGGCCCGTGGCGACTCGTGTTCACGCGCGATGAGTTCGCCGACCACGGGCGGCCGTTCGGCGGTCGCGAGGGAGGGGAGTTCTCCGATCAGCAGGAGCAGCCCGATCGGCCCGACTACCCGCGACGATCCTCGCAGGCGCGTGATGCCGCGCGGCACGAAGCCATGGCCCAGCAGCGCGACGTCGAGGAGCAACGCGACATCGAGCGCTAATCGACCATCTCCTGCTGCGTGCGGATGAACGTGCGGTCGCCGTCGCTGAGCCGAGCCGACGGATCCACGGTCTCGCCGACGATCCGCTCGATCTCCTCGCGGACGTCATCCGGGACGACACCGTCGTCCTGCTCCTCCAGCCTCTTCTTCGACCGTGCCGACAGGTGAGGCCACCACTGGTGCACCTCGGGCAGCAGGTGGATCTCGGGAATCATGATCTCCTCCTTCTTCAGCAGCGGACGTCGGAGACCACCGCGTCCACGGCGCGGATCGTGCGACTCCGCATGCCGCCACGGTAAGCGCGGTGCGCGGTGGGCGCGCGGGGGTTCCGGTCGGGGCGCCGGCGACGTATCATCCTCGGCCGGCGCGTGTCGAGGGCCTCCCCGCCGCTCGCCGGACCGGCCATGATGGGATGTGCAGAGCGGAAACGCGCGGAAAGAAGCAAGGAGGCTGTGAAAGAGATGGGCAGATTCAGTTACGAGGGCCAGACGCACGCGGATCTCGACGATCGCGCGCTCGCCCACGTGCAGATGGTGATCGCCAACAAGCTCCGCCGCGGAGAGCCGTTCTACTTCACCTGGAAGGACGACCCGAGCATCGGACACGGTCGCACCTCGGTGTGGATCCACCCCTCGTGCAACATGGTCTTCACGTACCACGGCGGCCGCCGCCCGCCACTGAACAGGCTGTGGATCGAAGCGCTCAGCCAGCTGGCGAACACTCCCGGAGGACTCCGGATGATCCCCGAACCGACGCAGGTCGACGAGATGCAGGTCGACGACAGCGGTCAGATCCAGTGACGGTCGGCTGAACCGCTGCGCCGTCGATCCGGCGGTTCGCCGGTGCCGGCCTCGCCCGTGCCGTGACCACGCGGGGCGCCGTCGTCCCCGGCCCCGTCCGTTTCGCCATCGACCCGTCCCTGGTCGTCGCCGGGCTCGGGACGGTCCGTCGTCACGGCGGCGTCCTTGCCGTACGGATCCTCACCGGGCTTCGCGTACGGGTCGTCCGATTCCTCCGGTCCACGGCGTCTCGCGCTCGCCGCATGCGGGTGCCGCATCGCGTCCTCGTTCGGATCCTCCTCGCGCCTGGTCCCGTCCTCCTCGGCACCTTCCGCGGCGCGCTCGCGGTCGGCGTCCTCGTCGGACTGCTCGGGCTTCTCGGGCCGCGCATGATGCACGTTGGGGGGCAGCAGGCCCTCGTCGTCGATCTCGCTCATCGGTCTCTCCTCTGCTGAGGTCTGTCTCGGCCCAGAGTCGGTGATCACCGCGGTCACGGCGAGGGCCTTGACAACGGCGTCGGGACCTCGTCAGTCCCGGTCCGCCCGTGCCGATCACAACCCGGAGATGATCTGGGTGCCGGTCTGCGTGACCCGAAGCTCCTGCAGGATCTGCTCCCACCGCCTCGAGACGTCTTGTTGCGATGGCTCCGCGGCCGGGGTCGCGCCTGAGCGACTCATGATCCCGTCACCACGGCGCAGATGCCGAACGCACCGGCGACGCACATGATGGCGGCGGTCGCCCAGCCCCGGATGCGGGGAGTCGGGCCGTTGCGATGCTCGTCCATCAGCCGCCGGCGGCCTGTCACGAGCATGAGCACGATGACGAGCGGGCCCGCGGCGATGGCGCCTGTATCGGTGCATTCGTCCATGACGGCAGGGTCGCTGCACGAGTACCGCTGCACCAGTGGCTTGACGGGGAGCGCGCAGCATGGCAACGAGCGGGCGCCGTTTGTCAAACCCGTGGTCCCGGCGTCGGGCCCGTTCGTAGCGTGGGCGCCACGACTGACCGCATCATGACCGAAGGAGGACGACATGCCCCGTCAACCCGAGCTCAAGGATCCGGAGCTCTACGAGAAGCTGCGCGACGAGGGGAACTCGAAGCAGAAGGCGGCCCGGATCTCGAACGCGGCTGCCAAGGAGGGACGCAGCGCCGTCGGCCGTCGCGGCGGCGAATCCGGCTCCTACGACGACTGGACTGTCGACGACCTGCGCCACCGCGCGAAGGAGCTCGGCCTGCACGGATACTCGGGCAAGAAGAAGCAGGAACTCATCCACATGCTGCGCGACCACTGACGACCGCATCGCCGGATCCTCGGAGTCCGGCCACGCGGTTCGCTGAGCTCGTGGGACCCCGTCATTCAGACGGGGTCCCACGCTGTGACTGTGCCGGCGCGAGCCGTAGGCTCGCTTCGACGACGATCCCGCCCGTCGGCGCCGCCGGATCCCGGATCCGCACGTGCGTGCATGACGTGCAGGGTGAGACTCAGACTCACGTAAGCTGGCACTCAGTTGCAGGTTCGAAGGAGAACACTCATGCAGATCGCAGGATCCGGAGCCCTTGTCACCGGCGGCGCCTCGGGGCTCGGCCTCGCCACCGCGCGCCGTCTCGCCGCGGCCGGTGCGACCGTCACGATCATCGACTTGCCGAGCTCGAAGGGTGCCGAGGTCGCGCAGGAGCTGGGCGGCGTCTTCGCCTCGGCCGACGTGACGAACCCCGACGAGGTCGCCGCGGCCGTCGCCGCTGCACAGGCCGCCGCGCCGCTGCGCATCGTGGTGAACTGCGCCGGCATCGCCCCGCCCGCCAAGGTGCTCGACCGCGACGGCAACCCCGCCGACCTCGCCGCATTCGAGCGGATCATCCGGATCAACCTGGTCGGCACCTTCAACGTCATCTCCCAGGCCTCGGCCGTCATCGCGAAGAACGACCCCGCCGCCGACGGCGACCGCGGAGTCATCGTGAACACGGCGAGCGTCGCCGCATTCGACGGGCAGATCGGACAGCCCGCGTACTCGGCGTCGAAGGGCGGCGTGCATGCGATGACCCTTCCGATCGCGCGCGAGCTCGCCCGCTACGGGATCCGCGTGTGCACGATCGCGCCCGGGATCATGGAGACCCCGATGCTCGCCGGCCTGCCGCAGGCCGCGCAGGACTCGCTCGGCGAACAGGTGCCGTACCCCGCCCGTCTCGGCCGCCCCGACGAGTACGCCTCGCTCGTGCAGCAGATCGTCGAGAACGGCTACCTGAACGGCGAGACGATCCGCCTCGACGGCGCCGTCCGGATGGCGCCGAAGTAAGCGGATCCGGATCCCGACCGCGCTCAGGTCGCGATTTCGGCTCTTCCGGGAGGGTCTTTCGCGCAGATAGTGCGACCTGAATGACGACGTTCCATCGCCCCCACGAACCGAGGACCACATGACCGAGAACAAGCCCCTGGCCGGCAAGACCATCCTGATGTCCGGCGGCAGCCGCGGCATCGGCCTCGCGATCGCCCTGCGCGCGGCGGCCGACGGCGCCAACATCGCGCTGCTGGCGAAGACCGACACCCCGCACCCGAAGCTCGAGGGCACGATCCACACCGCGGCCGAGCAGATCCGTGCGGCGGGCGGCCGCGCCCTGCCCATCCTCGGCGACGTGCGCGACGACGAGAGCGTGATCGACGCGGTCATGAAGACGCAGGGCGAGTTCGGCGGCATCGACATCGTCGTCAACAACGCGAGCGTGATCGACCTGTCCGGATCCCTCGACCTCGCCGCGAAGAAGTACGACCTCATGCAGGACGTCAACGTGCGCGGCACGTTCATGCTGTCCCGCGCCGCTGTCCCCGTGCTGAAGGACGCCCCGAACCCGCACATCCTGTCGCTCTCGCCGCCCCTGAACATCACCCCGCGCTGGCTCGGTGCGCACACCGGCTACACGCTCGCGAAGTACGGCATGACGATGGCGACGCTCGGGCTCGCGGCCGAGTTCGCCAAGGACGGCATCGCCGCCAACACGCTCTGGCCGCGCACCACGATCGCCACGGCCGCGGTGCAGTTCGCACTCGGCGGCGACCGCATGATGAAGGTCAGCCGCACGCCCGAGGTCTACGCCGACGCCGCCTACGCGGTGCTCACCCAGCCGGCGCGCGGGTACACCGGGCAGACGCTCATCGTGGAGGACGTGCTCGAGGCCGCCGGGATCACCGACTTCTCGGGATACGCGGCCGTGCCCGGCACGCCCGACGACCAGCTGTTCCCGGACATCTTCCTGGACTGATCCGGAGCGGATCCGGGTCCGATTTCCCGGGGCCCCGGCTGGGCCCGGTCCCGGCCGGGCCCGGATCCCTGAGCCTGTTGAAGGGCTCGGATCCGGCGGGGTCGCGCTCAGGCCTTGTCGATCGCGGCCACGATGTCGCGATAGCCCCGCGTCACCGCGAGGTCGCGGGGCAGCACGCCGTCTCCATCGCGGATGGTGACGTCGGCGCCGCCCGCGATGAGGGTGCGCACGATGTCGACGTAGGTCTTCGAGCCGTCGCCGAGCACGATCGCCTCATGCAGCGCGGTCCAGTGCAAGTTGTTGATGTGGTTCGGATCCACGCCCGCGGCGAGCAGGATCTTCACGGTGCTGAGGTGGCCGCGCTCGGACGCGGGGATCAGGGCCGTGCCGCCGTAGCGGTTGGTGCTGCGCAGGTCGGCGCCGTGCGCGAGCGTCGCCTGGAGGATCTCGTTCTGGCCGCGCGCCCCCGCGTAGAGGTAGGCCGAGTCGACGATGTCGTCCTTGGCGTTCACGTCGGCGCCGGCGTCGATGAGCGCGAGGGCCGCGTCGATCCGGTTGCCTTTCGTGGCGGCGATCAATGCGGTCATGCCGCCGGATCCACGGGCCTCGAGGTCGGCGCCCTCGGTGATCGCGGCGCGCACGCCGTCGGCGTCTCCAGAGGTCGCGGCCTCGAACAGGAGGGAGTTCAGAGCGGTCATCTCGGCCTCGGTTCTCGGTGCAGGGGAGGAGGGGGCGCCGGCGGTGGACGGCGGGGTCGTGGTGACGGTCGGGACGCCGGCCGCATCCGTCGCGCTCGCTGTGCAACCAGCCAGCATTGCCGCCACCCCGAGCCCGGCGAGTGCGCCGACGACGCGCGTGCGGCGTGGGGCTGCGCTCCATGAGCGAGCAGTGTCGGGAGGGCGAAGGGCCGAGGGCATAGAAATGGTATACCACGCGAGAGGGGGTGCCTCCTGAGACCTCCCTGCATGGAGCGGTGACCACGCGCCATCGCACGCGAAGAACGCTGAGCGGATGAGAGCCGCGTTGTGGTGGGATCGTGGCATGAGCACCATCGATCCTGACGCCGCGCGGCGAGAGCGACCCCTGCGACGGACCACCGCAGCGAGCCTTCTCATGCCGGGACTGTGTCGACTCGATGCCGCGGAGGAACTGGTGCGCACCACGTCGCCCGTCACCGGCTCGGTGACGAATCAGGGTTACACGGACTTCGATGAGGCGAGCCAGGTCATCACCGCGGTGACCTACACCTTCCGCGATGGATCCGGTGTGCAGCGCTGGGTCACGAAACCCGCGACCATCCATGTGCGCGATCCGCTGGTGAACGGCGAGGAGGTCGACGTCTGGTTCGACCGTCAGGACCCGTCGGACCAGAACAAGATCGTGATCCGTCGGCGGGCCTGAGAACACCGGCCGCACCCGTCCGGCTCGCCGTGCAACCGGTCAGCAGCGGCCCAGCCGCGCCGAGGCTGGCGCACGACAAGTGCGCTGCAGCCACGAGGGTCGGCGCGCAGGCGCGAGCCGACCGGCACGCGCGGCAGAAGTGTGATTCGATGCATTCCGACAGCCCGCGCGAACCCGACGCGCACGGGGATCCGCGACGGCGCGCATCCCCGGCTGACGGAAGAGGAGCAACATGGTCGCGGCGGCCCCGCCGATCAACGGCAACGTCTCGCACTGGTGGCAGCAGCTCGGTACCCCGGCGCCGCGGCCCGAGCTGCCCGGCGACCTCAGCGTCGACGTCGCCATCGTCGGCGCCGGATACACGGGGCTGTGGACGGCCTACTACCTGAAGAGAGCGCAGCCCGCGCTGCGGATCGCGGTCATCGAGCAGCGACATGCGGGCTACGGTGCGTCCGGCCGAAACGGAGGTTGGCTCACCAACTCGGTGACCGGCGGGCGCGAGCAGTACGTGCGCACGCACGGACGCGACGCCGCCACGCGCTTCCAGCGGGCGATGAACGACACCGTCGACGAGGTGATCACGGTCGCCGCGGCCGAGGGCATCGACGCCGACATCAAGAAGGGCGGCGAGTTCGGCGTCGCGTACACAGCCGCACAGGAGGGGCGCCTCAGGGCCTTCGCCGCCGCCGAGCAGACCTGGGCGCACACCGACCTCGCCCTGCTCGAGGCGGCCGAGGCGACCGCCAAGATCAATGTGCGCGGTACCAGGGCTGCGGTCTGGCATCCGCATGCGGCACGGATCCAGCCCGCCAAGCTTGTGGCGGGGCTGGCTGCGGCGGTCGAACGACTCGGCGTCGAGATCTACGAGCGCACCACGGTCGCCGAGATCGCCCCGCACCGACTGCGCACCGATCACGGCACGGTCTCCGCCGAATACATCGTGCGCGCGACCGAGGGGTTCACCGCGAACCTGAAGGGACTGCACCGGCTGTGGCTGCCGATGAACTCGTCGCTCATCGCCACGGAACCGCTGTCGCGGGAGGTGTGGGACGAACTGCACTGGAGCGAGGGCGAGGTGCTGGGCGATCTCGCCCACGTCTACATGTACGCGCAGCGCACGGCGGACGACCGGATCGCGATTGGCGGGCGCGGCGTGCCCTACAAGTACGGCTCGAGGACCGACACCGACGGTCGCACCCCGATGTCGACTGTGCGCACGCTCACCGAGATCCTGCGCCGGTTCTTCCCGGCGACGGCCGGGGCCGGGATCGATCACGTGTGGTCGGGTGTGCTCGGCGTGCCGCGCGACTGGTCGGCGACGGTCGGGCTCGACCCGAGCACCGGGATCGCCTGGGGCGGCGGCTATGTCGGCACGGGTGTGACCTCGACGAACCTCGCGGGGCGCACGATCACCGATCTCATCCTCGGGAACGAGACCGAGATCACCGGTCTGCCCTGGGTGAACCACCGGGTACGGCGCTGGGAGCCCGAACCGCTGCGGTGGATCGCGACGAAAGGCCTCTACGCGGCGTACGGCATGGCCGATCGGGCCGAGCTGGCCGGGCGCCCCGACACCTCGCCCGTCGCGCACCTCGCAGACGTGATCACCGGGCGGCACTGACCCGCGTCCTGCCTCGAGGAGCGGCGCTCCCTTGTCAGCGCCAGGACTCGACGGCGTCCTTCGAGTCCTTGAGGCCGAGCCCGGTCGCCTCGCGAAGCAGCTTGATCGCGGCGATCTTCTGATCTGCGGTGATGAGACGGCCGACCTCCGCCCGTACCTCGGGGGAGAGGTGAGCGACGGCGTCGGCGACGGACAGCCCGCCGGCATAGGACGGCGCTCCAGCGGGACGTGGGCCGGAATGTGCGAGGGAGACAGGCGTCGCGTCCCTCGTGCCAGGAGTCGAGGGCACCCAGGCGTCGATCTGATCCTTCGCCTCGCGCAGCGAGAGGCCGGAGTGCTCGCGCAGCACCTTGATCGCCGAGATCTTCTGCTCGGCGGCGACCAGCCCGTCGATCTCGGCGATGACGTCGGGGGTCAGCGGATCCGATGTCGCCGGGCGCGGTCCGCGGGACGTCGGGACCGCGGCCGGTGCGGCGGATGACGGCGCGGCGAAGGCCGTGCCGAGCGGCTCCGGGGCCTTCGGCCGGATCGCCCGCAGCGTCACGGCGATGGCGACGAACAGGATGACGATCGCGACGGCGAGGAGGATCCAGATCCAGAGGTCCATTCCGTCAGCGTACGGGCGGATCCGCCGGACCGCGCCCAGCGCCTTCGCACCTTGCAGGCCCTACCCTTGAAGTCATGTCCGAGACTCCTGCGTCCGCCCGCCCCGGCGCGCCCGCGAAGCGTGCCGCCCAGGTGCGCCCCGCCACCGAAGGCTGGACGCAGAAGAAGGACGCCGAGGGGCGCCCGCTGCTGCAGTTCGCCAGCCCGAAGCGGGGCAAGCCGCCCGTGCACCTCGCCGACCTCACGCCCACCGAGCGCGTGGAGAAGGTCAAGGAGCTGGGCCTGCCCGGATTCCGCGCGAAGCAGCTCGCCACGCATTACTTCACGCACTACACCTCGGACCCGGCGCACATGACGGATCTGCCCTCAGGCCAGCGCGACGAGCTCGTGGCCGGGATGCTGCCGCCGCTGCTCACCGAGGTGCGGCGGCTCGAGACCGACCGCGGCGACACCATCAAGTTCCTGTGGCGTCTGCACGACGGTGCGCTCGTCGAGTCGGTGCTCATGCGCTACCCGGGCCGCATCACGCTGTGCGTGTCTTCGCAGGCGGGCTGCGGAATGAACTGCCCGTTCTGCGCCACCGGCCAGGCCGGGCTCACGCGCAACATGTCGACGGCCGAGATCGTCGAGCAGATCGTGCGCGCCAACCGGCTCATCGCCGAGGGCGGCCTCGGCGGCAAGAAGGCCGACGACCACTCCATGGAGCGCGTCTCGAACATCGTGTTCATGGGGATGGGTGAGCCGCTCGCCAACTACAAGCGCGTGATGGATGCGGTGCGCGTCATGGTCGCCCCGCAGCCGGAGGGGCTCGGCATGAGCGCGCGCGGCATCACGGTGTCGACGGTCGGGCTGGTTCCCGCGATCAAGAAGCTCGCCGACGAGCACATCCCGGTCACGTTCGCGCTCTCGCTGCACGCGCCGGACGACAAGCTGCGCGACGAGCTGATCCCGGTCAACTCGCGGTGGAAGGTCGATGAGGCGCTCGACGCCGCGTACGACTATTACGCGAAGACCGGTCGCCGCGTGTCGATCGAGTACGCGCTGATCAAGGACATGAACGATCACGCCTGGCGCGCCGACCTGCTCGCGGAGAAGCTCAACGCCCGCGGGCGCGGCTGGGTGCACGTCAACCCGATCCCGCTGAACCCGACCCCCGGATCCATCTGGACCGCGTCGGAGAAGGATGTGCAGGACGAGTTCGTCCGCCGCCTCAACGACGCCGGCATCCCGACGACCCTCCGCGACACCCGCGGCAAGGAGATCGACGGGGCCTGCGGCCAGCTCGTCGCCACGACCGAGGACGAGGCCGCCGCCGCCGCAATGGCCTGACGTCGCGCGATCTTCGCCTTCTTCCGAGTCGTCCCCCTCAGCACGGTCTATAGGTCCTGCTGAGGGGGACGACTCGGAAAATGGGTGCGTTGCGCAACGGGCCCGGTCAGTCGCGCGGGGTGCGCAGCCGGAGCAGTCGTCCGGATCCCTCGATCAGCTCCGCCCAGGATCCGACCTCGATGGCGCACTCGGCGACGGCGCAGGTCGGGAACTCCACGAAGGATCCGGTGAGCTCGGCCACCGCGTCCGCCATGCCCGGGTTGTGCCCCACCAGCATCGCCACATCGACGTCATCGGGAAGGGCGGCCGCGACCCCCAGGATCGCGCGGTCCGAGGCCGCATAGAGTCCTGGTTCCTCGGACCCGGAGAGCCCGAACGCCGCCGCGTACGCGTCGGCGGTGCTGCGCGCGCGGGTCGCCGTGCTCGACACGATCCGTTGCACGCCGACGCCCTCGTCGACGAGCCGCTGCGCCATGGCCGGAGCATCGCGGCGCCCGCGGGCGTTCAATGGCCGGTCATGATCGCGCAGGCCCGCCACGTCCCAGTCGGACTTCGCGTGGCGCGCCAGCAGCAGGGTCTTCATGATCACCAGCGTGCCACCGCGGAGGCGGCGGCGCACGCTCGCCGGCTGGATCCGGGGCTCGCCCTGCGGCTCGCCCGCAGGCGTCGCAACTACCGCTCGCCGAGGAGCTGCGGACGCACGTCGGCGAGGCGTGCCTGCAGCGTCTCCAGGAACGCCGCGATCGCGGGCTGGTTCAACGCCTCCGGACGGGCGATGAGCCAGTAGGGGAGACGTTCGTCGATCTCCTCAGGCAGCACGCGCACCAGATCCTCGTGCTGATCGGCGAGGAACGCCGGCAGTAGGCCGAATCCGGCACCACCACGGGTGGCGTCGACGTGCACGTACACGTTCGTGCTCGCGACGGCGTCGAGCATGCCCGGCACCGCCCGTCGCGCGTCGTCGAGGGAGTCGACGTGCAGCATCGACTCGATGAAGTAGACGAGCGGCTGCCCGGCGAGCTCATCCGGATCCCTCGGTTCCGGATGCTCGCGCAGCCAGTCGCGGCTCGCGTACAGGCCGAGGGCGTAGTCGGCCAGGTGGATCGCGCGCGCCCGCCGCACCTGCGGGCGACCGACCACGACCTCCAGGTCGGCGCCGGTGCGCTGGTGCGAGGCCTGCCGGGTGCCGGTGATGAGCTCCAGCTGCACGTCGGGGTGCGCCCGCCGCAGCGCGGCCATGGCGGGAGCGGCCACGAACCCGCTGAAACCGTCCGTCGCGGAGAGGCGGATCAGGCCGCCGATCCGTGTGCCGTCTCCGCCGTCCAGCCGGCCGAGAGCCCGCTCCACGCCCTCGGCCGCGGCCAGGGCGCGCGATCCGAGCGGAGTCAGCTCCCACCCGGCTCCCTCGCGCGAGAGCACGCGTCCGCCCAGCTGCGCCTCGAGCGCGGCGATGCGGCGCGCGACCGTGGTGTGGTTCAGCCCGAGCTGCTGGCCGGCGGCGGTGAACCGGCCGCTGCGCGCCACGGCGAGCAGCACCAGGAGGTCGTCCGCGCTGAGCGGCGGTGCGGGGAAGTGCGCGTCCATCTGTGCAGTTTTGCATAGCCGGGTCACTTCCGCCGTGCGCGACAGTGAACTACCGTGCAAGCATGGCAGCGCAGCGATCCCCAGGCCCCGACACCGACCTCCGGGGGCGCACCGCCCTCGTCACCGGCGCGGGGAGCGGCATCGGTGCGGCGTGCGCCCGGGCGCTCGCACGCGACGGCGCGCACGTGCTCGTGCTCGACCGCGACGCCGAGGCGGCCGCCGCAGTGGCCGCCGAGATCGCCGGCGAGGCTCTTGGGATCGACCTCGGCGACCTCGATGCGCTCGCGGAGCGCAGCTTCGACGCGGACATCCTCGTGAACAACGCCGGGCTGCAGACCGTCGCGCCCATCGTCGACTTCGACCCGCTGATGTTCCGCCGGATGCTCGACATCATGGTCACCGCGCCGTTCCTGCTCATCCGGGCGGTGCTCCCGGGCATGTACGCCCGCGGGTGGGGGCGGATCGTCAACATCGGCTCCGTGCACGGGCTGCGGGCGAGCGAGTACAAGTCGGCCTACGTGACCGCCAAGCACGCGCTGGAGGGGCTCTCCAAGGTGACCGCGCTCGAGGGTGGCCCGCACGGTGTCACGAGCAACTGCATCAACCCCGGGTATGTGAACACGCCCCTCGTGCAGAAGCAGATCGCGGATCAGGCCCGCACGCACGGCATCCCCGAGGCCGACGTGATCGAGAAGGTCATGCTCGTCGAGTCGGCGATCAAGCGCCTGCTCGAGCCCGACGAGGTCGCGGATCTGGCTCGATGGCTGTGCGGTCCGATGGCGGGCTCGGTCACCGGCGCCTCGTACACGATGGACGGCGGCTGGAGCGCGCGGTGACGGTGACGGCTCGGTGTGCGGGGGGAGTCCTCCATAGCCGGCGCCAACGCTCTGCCCGGCGTGCGTACAGGCTTCGCCCATCGGTTGCCCAGGCGGGTTTTCGTACGGTTGAGGGATGTCCTATTCCGCCCACCGCCCTGGCCGCATGGATTCCCAGGGCCGGATCGCCTTCGACGTCGACGGACAGACCGACCCCTCGAACCCTTCCGACCCGACCGCGGAGGACCCGTTCATCTTCGTGCGGGACTACACGCCGACGGGATCCGATCCCGCCGCGGAGGCCGTGACCGCCCCGATCGAGCCCGTCGTGACCCCGCGCGCTGTCGGGCCGGAGCCGCTCCCCGAGCCCGCGCCGCGGATCGAGGACCTGTTCCCCACGGCCGCCGCGCCGGCTGCGGAGCCGGCGGCCGTCGTCGAGCCCGCCCCCGTCATGGCGGCGCCCGCACCGGCCGCCTCCAGGCCTCCGAAGCCGCCGCGCGAGCCCCGTCCGCAGGGCTGGTTCTGGCGTCGCCTCGCGATCCTCGGCGGCGCCGACGGCACGATCCTCGACCGCGTGCCCAGCGAGCAGCCGCGCTTCGTGCAGATGTTCTTCGTGCTGGCGGGCACCGCGCTGGTCTCCGCGCTGTCGATGCTGTTCGCCCTCACCACGGGCGTGCAGGTGCTGGTCTGGCTGGCGGTGCCGCTCGCAATCGTCTGGGCGCTGCTGATCTTCAATCTCGACCGCTTCCTCACCTCGACCATGCGCTCCACGCGCAACTTCTGGCGCCTGCTCGGGCTCGCGATCCCGCGTGTGTTGATGGCCGCGATCATCGGGTTCGTCGTCGCCGAACCGATCGTGCTGCAGGCGTTCCACAACGACATCGCCCGCGAGGTCACCGCGACCAACCTGGTGCAGGCGCAGTCCGACCAGAAGGCCGTGACCAGCGGTCCCGAGAAGAAGGCGCTCGACGCCGCCTCGACCCGCCTCGCCGACCTGCAGAACCAGGCCTCGACCGGCATCGTGAAGGGCACGTCCAGCGACTCCGCCTCGCAGAAGGCCGCCCAGGACACCGTCACCAAGATCACCGGCCAGATGACCGACCAGCAGAAGGTCATCGACCAGGCCCGTGCGCTGTACCAGTGCGAGCTGACCGGGCAGGGCGCCGGAACGGTGCCCGGCTGCACCGGCGTGCAGGGCGACGGCGCGAGTTCGGACGCGGCGAAGTCGCAGCTCGATCAGGCCCAGCAGACCTACGACGCGCTCGCCGCGCAGTTGCGCCAGGCCAACACCGACCTGGAGTCGGCGGACAGCTCGTCGAAGTCGGCGACCTCGGCCTCCGAGACGCAGAACCGTCAGCAGGCGAAGGATCAGATCCCCGCCGCCGAGCAGGCGTACAAGACCGCACTCGACGCGTACAACGCACGGGCGGCATCCGTGGCCGGCACGAACGCCGGTGCGGTGGGCCTGCTCAGCCAGATCTCGGCGCTGGACCGGCTCTCCGCGAAGGAGCCCGTGCTGGGCTTCGCGCACTGGCTGATCGCCGCCCTGTTCTTCATGATCGAGCTGCTGCCGGTCATCGTGAAGGTGCTGACCAGCTGGGGCGACCCGTCGCTCTACGAGAAGGCCGAAGCGATCGCGAAGCAGGTCGAGCTCGACCGTGTCACGTCGAGGGGCTACCGCGATCGCGCCGCCATCATCGCGGAGGAGGCGCAGCATCGCGCCTTCGCCGACGCGCACGAGGCCGAGACGACCAACCCGGCCGACTCGGGTCGGACGTCCGCGAGCGAGACGGAGCCGGCACCCGCCGCGCCCACTTTCGCGGGTGCGACCGCGCCCGCCGTCGCCGCGCCCACGGTCGCCGTCGAGACTGCTCCGCCGGCACACCCCGCGCCGACCCCGCCCGTTTCGTCCGGTGCGCCCTCGTGGCCGGTGCCCGCACACCCGGGCATCGGATCCGCTCATCCCGCTCCGGCTTCCGCGCACCCGGCTCCGGCTTCCGCTCACCCCGCCTCGCCCGAGACGGCCAGAGTCTGAGCAGGCGCGAAAGGGCCCCCTCCGGTCGAATCTGAACTGACCCCCGGGAGTTGGACTGAGAAATCAGTTTCGACTCCTGGGGGTCAGTTCTTTGCATCCGAGGAGTTCACTTTCTGAGGCGCAGCGGTTGGCGGCGGTAGCGTCGTTTGAAGAGGGTCTCGCTGACAGGGCGGTATCGA
>NZ_JBFRGY010000016.1:0-79389 GCF_052115565.1 Microbacterium sp. 2MCAF23
CCGCGATCGACACCTACATCGACTGGTTCAACGCCGAACGGGCCCACTCAACGCTCAAGGGCCTGAGCCCGGTGCAATACCGGACCCAGGCCCTCGCCGCTTAACCCTAAGCTCTCAATCGGCCAGTCCAACTACTGGGGACCAGTTCAGAAGCCCCGGGGCCCTTCCTCATGCGCCTGCCGTCAGCCCAGCGGCACCGTCGTGGTCGCGGTGGTCTCGTTGTAGATCGCGGCGACCTGCGGGGCGAAGTCCTTCATGATGACGTTGCGCTTGATCGAGAGCTTGGGCGTGAGGTGCCCGCTCGCCTCGGTCCACTCCGAGGGCAGGATCGTGAACTTGCGGATCGACTCGGCACGGGACACGCGGGTGTTGGCGACGTCGATCGCGCGCTGCACCTCGGCGCGGACCGCGTCGTTCGCGGCGGCGTCGGCGAGCGACATGTCCGCGGGGAGCCCGTTGTTCGCCAGCCAGGTCGGCAGCATCTCGGGATCGAGCGTGACCAGTGCCGCGATGAACGGCTTCTGGTCGCCGACGACGACCACCTGGCCGACGATCGGGTTGGCGCGGATCGGATCCTCGAGCGCGGCGGGGGAGACGTTCTTGCCGCCCGCGGTGACGATGATCTCCTTCTTGCGGCCGGTGATCGTCAGGAACCCCTCGTCGTCGAAGGAACCGAGGTCGCCGGTGCGGAACCAGCCGTCGTGGAACGCGGCCTCGGTGGCCTCGGGGTTGTTCCAGTACTCCTTGAAGACGTTGACGCCGCGCACCTCGATCTCGCCGTCGTCAGCGAGGCGGATGCCGACTCCGGGCAGCGCGGGACCGACAGTGCCGATCTTCGACTTGTCCGCCAGGTTGACCGTGGCGGGGGCGGTGGTCTCGGTGAGGCCGTAACCTTCCAGGATCACCACGCCGAGGCTGTGGAAGAAGTGGCCCAGGCGTGCGCCGAGCGGCGCGGATCCGGAGATCGCATACTGGATGTTGCCGCCCATCGCCTCGCGCAGCTTCGCGTAGACGAGCTTGTCGAACAGCGCGAACTTGATCTTCATGCCGAGCGGGATCTTCGCCCCTTCCTCGACGAGGCGGGAGTGCTCGATCGCGGTCGCCGCAGCGGCGCGGAAGATCTTGCCCTTGCCGCCGGCCTCTGCCTTCTGCTCGGCGGAGTTGTACACCTTCTCGAACACGCGCGGCACGGCGAGCAGGAAGGTGGGCTTGAAGGACCCGAGCGCCGGGAGCAGCTGCTTGGTGTCGGGCTGATGCCCCGTGCGCACGCCGGCGTGGATGTCGAGGATCGAGATGAACCGGGCGAACACGTGCGCCGTGGTGATGAACAGCACGGTCGATGCGCCCTGGATCGAGACGACGTCATCGAGCGACTTCGCGGCGTTGCGGGACAGCTCCACGAAGTTGCTGTGCGTGAGCACGCAGCCCTTGGGCCGCCCGGTCGAACCCGAGGTGTAGATGAGGGTGGCGATGTCCGCGCCGTTCGCGATGACGCGGCGGCGTTCGATCTCCTCGTCGGGCACCTCGGTCCCCTTGGCGGTGAGCTGGGCGATCGCGCCGAGGTGTATCTGCCACACCTCGCGGACCAGCGGCAGGTCGCCGCGCACCTCGTCGAAGCGGGTGAAGTGCTCGGGCGACTCGACCATGAGCGAGATCGCTGCCGAGTCCTCCATGATCCACTGGATCTGCGACGGGGAGCTGGTCTCGTAGATCGGAACCATGACGGCACCGGCGTAGAACAGCGCGAAGTCCACCAGCGTCCACTCGTACGTCGTGCGGGCGAGGAAGCCCACCTTCTCGCCGGGCTGGATTCCGGCGGCGACGAATCCCTTCGCGAGGGCGATCACGGCGGTGCGGAACTCGGCCGCGGTGATGTCGCGCCATCCGGCGCCGTCCGGCACCGAGAACAGAGCGAGGTTCGGGGTCTTCTGCACCCGCTGCTCGAGGAGGTCGGTGATGTTGTCCTCGGGTGCGGCTTTCACGATCGCGGGGACTTCGAACTGGACCACGGCAACTCCTTCGGGGCCGGACGCGTACATGCTTCCCAGGAGTCTATGCCATGCGGCGCCTGGGGTCTGGGCATCATGCGTGAGATTCAGTCGCACGATCGGTGAAACTGCGTCGCAAGCAAAGAACCCGCCTCTCGTCCTCATCCCGGTAGCGGGATAGACTGCGGGCGATGATCTACTGGTTCATGAAGTACATCGCCATCGGCCCCCTGGTGAAGGCGATCTTCCGTCCGTGGATCGTCGGCAGAGCGCATGTGCCGGTGACGGGTGCCGCGATCATGGCGAGCAACCATCTGTCCTTCTCCGACTCGATCTTCCTGCCGCTGATGCTGGATCGGAAGATGTCCTTCCTCGCCAAGAGCGACTACTTCACAGGCCGCGGGCTCAAGGGCTGGGCGACGCGGATGTTCATGAAGGGCACGGGGCAGCTGCCCATCGACCGCTCGGGAGGCAAGGCCTCCGAGGCCTCACTGAACACCGGGCTGGGGGTGCTCGGGCGCGGCGACCTGCTGGGGATCTATCCCGAGGGCACCCGCAGCCCCGACGGAAAGCTGTACCGCGGCCGTACCGGCATCGCGCGGATGGCGCTGGAGGCGAAGGTCCCGGTGATCCCCGTGGTGATGGTCGACACCGACATCGCGATGCCGACCGGGCAGCGCATCCCAAAGATCATGCGCGTGGGCATCGTCATCGGGGAGCCGCTGGACTTCTCCCGGTACGCGGGCATGGAGAACGACCGCTACATCTTGCGCTCGGTGACGGACGAGATCATGATCGCCCTGCAGCGGCTGGGCGAACAGCACTACGAGGACGTCTACGCCTCGACCGTCAAGGACCGCCTCGCCGCACAGGCGTCATCCGCGCGGGCTTCATAGAGCGATCCGCACCCGTCCCCGCACCCTAGGATGGGGGGATGCCTCAGCCTCTCGACCTCGACTCGTGGCGCGCCCTCCCGATCAAGCAGCAGCCGCAGTGGCCTGACGCCGAGCGCGTCGCCGAGGTCTCCTCGCAGATCGCGGCGCTCCCGCCGCTCGTGTTCGCCGGCGAGGTGGACAACCTCCGCGAGCGCCTCGCCCGCGCGGCGTCCGGGCAGGCGTTCCTGCTGCAGGGCGGCGACTGCGCCGAGACCTTCGCCGGCGCCACCGCCGACCAGATCCGCAACCGCATCAAGACCGTGCTGCAGATGGCGGTCGTGCTGACGTACGGTGCGTCCATGCCCGTGGTGAAGATGGGGCGCATGGCCGGGCAGTTCGCCAAGCCGCGCTCGAGCGACACGGAGACCCGCGGCGACGTGACGCTGCCCGCATACCGC
Source organism: Microbacterium sp. 2MCAF23 (assembly GCF_052115565.1). NCBI lineage: Bacteria > Bacillati > Actinomycetota > Actinomycetes > Micrococcales > Microbacteriaceae > Microbacterium > Microbacterium sp. 2MCAF23. The sequence continues at coordinate 3,322 of NZ_JBFRGY010000016.1, forward strand.
GGCGACATCGTCAACGGGTACGACTTCACCGAAGGCTCCCGCGAGGCGAACCCGGCGCGACTGCTGCAGGGGTACCACACCGCGGCGTCGACGCTGAACCTGATCCGCGCGTTCACCCAGGGCGGCTTCGCGGATCTCCGCGAGGTGCACTCCTGGAACCAGGGTTTCGCGAAGAACCCGGCCAACCAGCGCTACGAGCGCATGGCGGCCGAGATCGACCGCGCGATCAAGTTCATGGAGGCGGCGGGCGCCGACTTCGACGAGCTGAAGCGCGTCGAGTTCTTCACCGGCCACGAGGGCCTGCTGATGGACTACGAGCGGCCGATGACGCGCATCGACTCGCGGACCCTGACGCCGTACAACACCTCCGCGCACTTCCTCTGGATCGGTGAGCGCACCCGCGAGCTGGATGGCGCGCACGTCGACTACTTCTCCAAGGTCCGCAACCCCATCGGGGTGAAGCTCGGTCCCACCACGACGACCGACACGGCGCTGGCCCTCATCGACAAGCTCGACCCGAACCGCGAGCCCGGCCGGCTCACGTTCATCACCCGCATGGGCGCCGGCAAGATCCGTGAGGCGCTGCCGCCGCTGCTGCAGGCCGTGAAGGATTCCGGTGCGCAGCCGCTGTGGGTCACGGATCCGATGCACGGCAACGGCATCACCACGCCGACCGGGTACAAGACCCGTCGCTTCGACGACGTGGTCGACGAGGTCCGCGGGTTCTTCGAGGCGCACCGCGCCGTCGGCACCTTCCCCGGCGGCATCCACGTGGAGCTCACCGGCGATGATGTCACCGAGTGCCTGGGCGGATCCGAGCAGATCGACGAGGCCGCCCTCGCGACCCGGTACGAGTCGCTCTGCGACCCGCGCCTGAACCACATGCAGTCGCTCGAGCTGGCCTTCCTCGTCGCGGAGGAGCTCGAGAAGCGCTGACGCTCGTTCGAAGGCCCGGCCACCGCGCAGCGGTGCCGGGCCTTCGCCGTGCCGGCGGACGGTCCCGCGGACCGCGTGCCTCACGGGTGTCGTCCGGGTCAGCCGGAGACCTTCACCCGGATCGTCGAGTTCTTATCGACGCTGACGCCGGCCTTCGGATCCGTCCCGGTCACCTGGAACAGGCTCCACACGACCTCCGGCACGCTCGTCTGCGGGTTCAGTCCCGCATCGGTGAGCGTCTTCATGGCATCGGCGAGGTTCGCCCCCACCACGTCGGGCACGGTGACGGGCTCCGGTCCCTTCGACACGTTCAGGACGATCGTGTCTCCGGGCCGCCAGTTGCCGCCGCCGTCGCGGTCGCCGATGCCGATCACTCGGCCCTTCGGCACGCTGTCGCTGTACGAGGAGACCGAGCCCGAGTCGACGCCGAGCCCTACGGCCTTGAGCTTGCTGGTGGCATCGTCCACCGTCAGGCCCGACACGTCCGGAACCGGGCCCAGGGACGTCAGGAGGCGGATCTGATCGCCCTCGAAGATGCTGCAGCCCTCGCCGCACTCGTATCCTGCAGCGCCCGAACGAGGCGTGACCTCGGCGTTGATCACCAGGCCGCTGTCGGCGCCGGAGAACAGCGCCACGGAGTCCTGCATCTTCAGGTGGAACGGCGCGAGCGCCTTCTTCGCCTGATCCTCGGTCATCGCGTCGAGCTTCGGGAGGTCGTGCTTGGCGGGCCCGGCGGAGATCAGTACGCTGACGTGGGCCTTCTTGTCCACGCGGGAGCCTGCCGCCGGATCCGTGCGGATCGCCTGCCCCTGCGGCACATCGAGAGAGTTCTCACTGCCCTGGACAGGGGTGAGCCCCTCCTTGGTGATCGCCGCCGCGGCGACCTCCCAGGTCTTGCCTGCGACCTCCGGCACCGAGATCTTCGAGCCGGGACCGGATCCGAACCACCAGCCGGTGCCGCCGGCGAGGACCGCCAGCAGCAGCACGAGCACCAGCAGCAACGCACCGCGCGAGCGCCGGTGTGCGGTGCGGCGACGGAGCAGCGTGGCATTGTCCAGCGGCGCCTCCGCGGCGGGAACCGCAGCCGTCGTGGTGGGGATGCCCGGCAGCACCAGGGTCTGATCCCCGGTGTCGCGCATCGGCACGACCGTGGTCTTCGCCGTCGTCGGGGCGGGGGCGACGCCCAGTTCCCGCTCGATCACGCGCAATCGGTCGAGCATCGCCTGTGCGTCGTCCGGGCGCTCGTCCGGCGTCTTCTCGGTCGCCCACAGCACGAGTTCGTCGAGCTGCTCCGGCACACCGGGATTGCGCACGCTGGGGCGCGGTACCGAGTCGGTCGCGTGCTGGAACGCGATCTGCATGGGCTGTTCGCCCTTGTAGGGCTGCTCGCCGACGAGCATCTCGTACAGCATGATGCCGAGCGCGTAGATGTCGCTGCGGGCGTCCGCTGTGCCGCGCGTGACGAGTTCGGGTGCGAGGTAGGCGATCGTGCCCATCAGCTGCGCGCCGGAGGCGGTGTTCGCCGTTGTCGCGCGGGCCAGGCCGAAATCGCCGATCTTGATGCGGCCGTCCTCTGCGAGCAGCACGTTCTCGGGCTTGACGTCGCGGTGTACGATTCCGGCGCGGTGCGCGGCGGCGAGGCCCGAGAGCACCGCGTCCATGATCGTGATGGTCTGCGGGACGGTGAGCCGGCGCTGCTCCCGCATGAGTTCGCGCAGCGTGATCCCGGGCAGGTACTCCATCACCAGGTAGGCGAGTTCGCCGTCCTGGCCCTGGTCGAAGACGTTGACGACGTGCGGGTCGGCGAGGCGCGCGGCCGCGCGCGCCTCCTGGATGAAGCGGCTCTGGAACACGGAGTCGTCGCTGAGGTGACCGTGCATGACCTTGAGCGCGATGCGCCGTTCGAGCCGCAGGTCGGTGGCGACGTACACGGTGGCCATGCCGCCACGCGCGATCCGTGCGCGGACCCGGTAGCGACCGTCGACGAGCCGCCCGATGAGGGGGTCGGCTTGTTGGCTGGTCGTCACGACAAGAGTCTATGGAGAACTCGCTGAGAGCCCGGGGAACGGCTCGCGTGCGCGTGCTTTTCCATTCGTCGGGAGCGGATCCCGCGGTGACTCAGCCGAGTGCGGCGAGCCAGCCGTCCGCCTGGGGCTCCCACAGCCCATAGCGGGCGGGGAACGCGGAGATCTGCACGTCCTGTGCGGCTTCGCTGAAGCCGAGGCCCTCCCAGCCCGGGATGTCCAGCAGCCCGTTCGTGTGCGGGGTGCCCAGGTAGAAGGCCCTGATCGCGTAGTCCGCATCGGCGATCTGCTCCGGCGTGCCCCAGCCCGTGCTCGGGCGCTGCTGGAACAAGCCGATCGAGTCGCGATCCCCGGACGGCGTGTTCACCAGGCCGGACTCGACCATCGCCGTGGCCAGGGCGATGGCGATGCCGCGGTCGCTCACGCCCAGCTCACGACCGACGCGGATGATGTGCTGCGCGTTGGCCGTCTGCACGTCGTCGAGCACGACCTGCGGGGCGGTGTAGGTGTCCGCTGCGGGCTGGGGTGCGGGATCGACCGCAGCGGGAGCCGGCGCGGGGGCGGAGAAGCGCAGCGTCTGACCCGGGTAGATGATCGAGTCGGGGGAGAGGCCGTTCGCCGCGTAGAGCTCGGCGAGCGTGATCCCGTGCTCGTGCGCGATCGACCACAGCGTGTCGCCGGCGACCACGTCGTAACCGGGGCCGGTGGTGTCCGCCGCGGGAGCGGGCGTCGCCGACTCGGCCACGGCAGGGGCAGGCGCCGGCGCCGTTCCGCCGAGGGAGAGCACTTGGCCGGGGTAGATGATCGAATCGGATCCGAGCCCGTTGGCCGCGTACAGGGCGGCGACAGTGGTTCCGTGGGCCTGAGCGATGTCCCACAGGGTGTCCCCGTCCTGCACGGTGTAGGAGGTGACAGGCACGAGTTCGGCCGGCGCAGTCCTCGCGGCGAGGGCAGCCGCGACCGCGCCGGTCGGCAGCGCGGTCAGGGGAGGCAGAGGGATGCGGGCGGGTGTGTGAGCCTGGGCCGGCGTCGCCACGAGTGCGGTCGCCACGGTGGTCAGCAGCACCGTCGGCACAGTGAGGCCGAGAGCGCGGCGCGGACTGGATGTGGTCGTCATGGATCCCCCGATTCTGACGTCTGGTGCCGGTGCGCCACGTCGCGCATCGGCCCTACGACGGTGTCACGGATGCATATCCAAGTCAACTGAAGTGATGAATGTTAAAGGTGAGATCAAACGGTGAATCGAAGCCCGTGACCTCCGTCCGGCCGCGGGGATGAGAACATTGCTGAGTGTCTGAAACGGAAACGGCGGCCTCCACGGCCGAATGGCTGACCCTCCCCGAACTCGTCGAGATCCTCGGTGAGCCGCTCGGGCGTGTGCACCGGCTCTTCGACGAGCAGCATCTCGTCGGATCGCGGCGCAACGGACCGCTCGCGGTTCCGGCCGTGTTCCTGAAGGATGACCAGCCGATCGGATCGCTGCGCGGCACGATCATCGTGCTCAGGGACGCCGGGTTCAGCGACGACGAGGTGATCGACTGGCTGCTCGCCGAGGAGGAGTCGATCGGTCGCGCCCCGATCGCCGCTCTGCGCGACGGCCACAAGAGCGAGGTGCGCCGGGTCGCACGCGGTCTGGCCTGATCCCACGGGCTCGCGTTCGGCCGCCCGCGTACTGATCTCGGTCGACGCGGTGGTCGGCGGGATCGTCGGGCAGCACCCCGCCGGAATCAGGCCGTGCGCTGGGTGGCGTCGCGGGCGAGTCCGCGCAGCAGCTCGAGCGCTCCGGCATCCAGTGGCGCTTCCTGCAGCGCCGCTTCGCCCGCCTCGGCGTACTCCACGATGAGCTGCTCCATGCGAGCGAGCGCTCCGGATTCCATGATGATGGCCTGCAGGCTCGCGATCTGATCCGCGGTGAGCTGCGGGTCTCCCAGCAGCTCGTCGACGAGACGCCGCCCTTCCGGCGCCAGAGCCTGGCGGGTCCATGCGATGAGCAGGGTGCGCTTGCCCTCGCGCAGGTCGTCGCCGGCCGGTTTGCCGGTGACCTGCTCGTCGCCGAAGACGCCGAGCACGTCGTCGCGCAGCTGGAACGCCATACCGAGCGGATGCCCGAACGCGCGCAGCGCGGCCTGCTGCGCCCGATCGGCACCAGCGATCACCGCCCCGATCAGCAGCGGCTGCTCCACGCTGTATCGCGCCGCCTTCAGCGAGACGACGCGCAGGGCGCGTTCGGAATGGCCGTCGTCGGCGTTCACGCTCCATGCCGACTCCTCGGCGATGTCCAGGAACTGCCCGATCGTGACGTCGCGGCGCATCCGGGCGTATTCCGTGCGGACGGCGTCGGCGTGCGGATTCGCCGAGATCCCCGCTTCCAGCAGGTCGTCGCTCCACGCCACGAGCAGATCGCCGAGCAGCACGGCGGCGGCGCGGCCGAATTCCACGGCGCTGCCGCTCCACCCCTGTCCGACGTGCGCGGCCTCCAGCGCTCGATGTGCGGACGGCCGGCCCCGGCGGGTGTCGGAGTTGTCGATCAGGTCGTCGTGCACGAGCGCGGCCGACTGGAACACCTCGAGTGCCGCGCAGGCGTCCCAGAGCGCGGTCGGCGCAGCGTCGATCCCGTTGAGGCCGGCGACCGAGGCCCATCCGGCATGGCAGAATCGCGCACGCAGGCGCTTGCCCCCGCGCAGCGTCGCCTCGGCGGATGAGACGAAGGCTGCGGCATCGGGGCCGTACGTCGCGGTCTCCTCGCGCACCCGGGCGACGAAGGCGTCGAGACGAGCGGAGACCTGGTCGATCACAGCGGTTGAGGATGCCACTGGATCAGCCTACTCAGCGCCACCGTACGGAACCGGACCGCTTTCTGCAGGGTGATGCCCAACTCCCAGGCGAATCCCTACCCTGGGGCATCCCGGCACGCGTAGACTGGGTGGAAGACCACCCGAGGGGGATGAAATGCCACTCTCCGAACAGGAGCAGCGCCTGCTCGATGAGATGGAGCGCCATCTCATGCAGAACGACGCCGACGTCGTTTCCGCGCATGCAGGAGACCGCGCGCTCAGCTATCGCAATCTCATCTACGGAGCCGTGCTGCTGCTCGCCGGCGTCGGCGGCCTGATCGTGGGCGTCGTGGTGGGCAACATCGGCGGGATCATCATCGGCGTGGTGGCGTTCGCCGCCATGCTCGGCGGACTGATGCTCGCCCTGACGCCGGTCCACCACAGCGTCGGAGACGACGGGGCGCCCGGCACCAAGAGCAAAGAACCGTCCCCGTCGTTCATGGATCGCATGAACGATCGGTGGGACCGTCGGCACGAGGAGCGCTGACCTCGTCACCATGACCTTGTGAGGGTCCGGACGCCTCGGCGTCCGGACCCTCTGTCGTCCCCCGGCTGTCCATTCGCCCGGAGTCCTCCTCTGTCCTCCACCATCCCCTCCACTTCACTCCACAGGCCCTCGTTCCGCATGATCTCGCGGATCGGGGGCCTTCTTCGTGCTCTGCCCCTTGCTTTCCGAGACAGGAATAGGTATCGGAATGGAGGGAAGTGGAGTAAAGTGGAGGAAACGGCGGCGAAAGGGGGATAGGCGCATGTTGCTCGGCACGCATTCCCCCAAGCTCGACGACAAGGGCCGCGTCATCCTCCCCGCCAAATTCCGCGAGGATCTGGCCGGCGGCATCGTCGTCACCCGCGGACAGGACCGCTGCCTGTACGTGTTCAGCACCGCCGAGTTCGAGAGCGTGCACGAGCGCATCCGTCAGGCGCCGCTCGCGAACAAGGAGGCACGCGCCTTCCTGCGCATGTTCCTCTCGGGAGCGAGCGCCGAGATGCCGGACAGCCAGAACCGCATCACCATCCCCGCCCACCTGCGCACCTACGCAGGCCTCGGCAAGGAGCTGGTGGTCACCGGCGTCGGCGCGCACGCCGAGATCTGGGACGCGGCCGCGTGGAACGCGTACGCCGAGGGGCACGAGGACGCCTTCGCCGAACTCGAGGAGGAGGTGATCCCCGGCCTGTTCTGAGCCGACCCCTGACTGTGACTCCCAGCCGCTCCCGCCCCGGCGCACCTTCCCCGGTGCCGGGTCGAGCGGATGGGGATCAGGGTCAGGGACCGGAAGGCCGAAGGAACCATGGACATCCGTCGCATACACACCCCGGTGATGCTCGAGCGCTGCGTCGAGCTGCTTGCTCCTGCGCTGCAGCACGACGGGGCGGTCCTCGTCGACGCCACGCTCGGCATGGGCGGGCACTCCGAGGCGTTCCTCGAGCGCCTGCCCAACATCCGGCTGGTCGGCCTCGACCGCGACACCGACGCGCTGCGCATCGCAGGGGAGCGGCTGGCCCGCTTCGGTGATCGCGTGACTCTCGTGCACACCGTCTACGACGCGATCGGCACTCACGCCCAGGGTGCGTCGGGGATCCTGTTCGACCTCGGTGTCTCCTCGCTGCAGCTGGATGAGGCCGAGCGCGGCTTCGCCTATGCCAAGGACGCGCCGCTGGACATGCGGATGGATCAGTCGAGCGGCGTCACCGCCGCCGAGGTGCTCGCCACCTACAGCGAGGGCCAGCTGCGCCGGATCTTCGAGCGCTACGGCGAGGAGAAGCTCGCCGGACGCTACGCCCGGGCGATCGTGCAGGCACGCCAGACTGCGCCGCTGGAGCGCTCGGGACGCCTGGTCGAGGTGCTGCAGGACGCGACCCCTGCTGCGGTGGCGCGCGCAGGGCACCCGGCGAAGCGCGTGTTCCAGGCGCTGCGCATCGAGGTGAACCGCGAACTGAACGTGCTCGCGGACGCGATCCCCGCCGCCATGGACGCCCTCGTCCTGGGCGGGCGCATCGTCGTGATGTCGTATCAGTCCCTGGAGGACCGGCTTGTCAAGCACGCGTTCGCCGCCGCCTCCGCCTCGACGGCTCCCGCCGGACTGCCGGTGGAGCTGCCGGAGCACGCACCGCGGTTCAAGACCTTGACCAAGGGTGCGGAACTCGCCGACGAGGAGGAGCGCGCCGCCAACCCCCGTGCCATCCCGGTGCGCCTGCGCGCTGCAGAACGTGTGAGAGACGATCAGAGGAGGGCCGCGCGATGAGCCTGGCCGAGAACGCCCTGCTGCAGCCCGAGTTCGACGAGCCGCAGCGCTCGCGGCACCTCCAAGCGATCGAACGCCCCTCCCGACGCCGACGTCCACGTCTGGCGTACGCCATCGTCGCCCTCGTCGGAGCGGCCCTCATCGCCGGCGCGCAGATCGCCCTGACCATCGCGACCACGCAGGATTCGTTCGCGGTCGCGAAGCTGACCCAGCAGAACAAGCAGCTCACCTGGCAGGCGCAGGCCGCCGCGCAGGACCTCGACGGGATCAGCTCGCCGCAGTCCCTCGCCGCGGAGGCGAGCAAGCTCGGGCTCGTGGTCGGCGGCAGCGCAAGCTATCTGCGGCTGAGCGACGGCGGAGTCATCGGCGCCGCCGGGGCTGCGCCGTGGGCCTCCACGGTCAACCCCACCGGCTCGAACGCGGTGCCGAACGCCCTGGTCCACGACACGCCGCCCGCCACCGCGACCAAGCCCGGGGGTGCAGGCGTAGAACCGAAGGCACAGGAGACCGCTCCCGTGCAGGCGGAGGCTCCGCCGACGGCCGAAGGCCTGCCGAGCCCGACCATCCGCTGACCGAGCCGCCGGCTCTCAGCCCAGACGATGACAGACCGCGAGCCCCGGACGGAGATCCGATGACACCCCGAGCCAGCCGGACCCCGCGCCGGCGGACCGTCCTCGCCCTCGCTGTGATCCTCGCGGTCATGTGCGGCTTCCTGGTGCGCCTCGTCGACATCCAGGTGGTCAGCGCGTCCGCCACGGTCAAGCAGTCGGTGAAATGGAGCCTCGGCAGTACGCGAGAGATCGACGGGGCCCGGGGGAAGATCGTCGACTCCAACGGCACCGTGCTCGCTGAGAGTCAGCTCGTCTACGACCTTCAAATGGATCCCTACACGATGACGCAGCTTCAGGAAGCGAAGACCAAGCCCAAGCTGCCCTGGGCCAAGGCTTCCGACAAGATCGCTGCCATCATCGGCGAGAGCGGTGACGCGATCCGCAAAGAAGTAGCGGATGCACTGAAGGCGAACCCGGAATCGCAGTACGTGATGCTGAAGCGGGGACTCAGCACGGACCAGTTCCTCAAGCTTCGTGCCCTCGACCTGGCCTATCTCTGGCCGATGCCGCGGTCCGTGCGGGTGTATCCGAACGGCGCCGTCGCGGGCAACCTGATCGGCTTCATCGCAGGCAATGGCGACAAGGAGGGTCTCGAGGAGGCCCAGAACCAGTGCCTGAGCGCGACGAAGGGCCAGGAGACCTACCTGCAGGGCAAGGACGGCGTCGTCATCCCCGGTAGCCAGAGCGAAACGCCGGCGGTCGACGGCGGGACCGTGCAGCTCACGATCAACACCGAGCTGCAGTGGTATCTGCAGCAGATGATCTCCGAGGAGGTCAAGGCGCAGGCGGCGAAGGCCGGCACCGTGACGGTCGTCGAGGTCGGCACGGGCAAGATCCGCGCCGCCGCCGAGTTCCCGACCGTCGACCCCAACGACCCCGGCGCCGCGAACCCCGAAGACCGCGGATCGCGGATCTTCTCGACGAGCTTCGAGCCCGGATCCACATTCAAGGCCATCACGGCGGCTTCTGTCATGGAGTACGCGAACGCGAACGCCTCGACCAGGATCACGGGCGCCTCCAGCCACGAGGAGTTCCCGAACGGCGCGGTGATCAACGACGCGTTCGAGCACCCGGCCTACGACTACACGCTCGCGGGTGCCCTCATCGACTCCTCGAACGTGGCGCTGTCGAAGTTCGGCGACATGGTCACCGACCAGCAGCGCTACGACGAGCTGGTCAAGTTCGGAGTGGGCAGCAAGACTGCGATCGACTTCCCCGGCGAGACTTCCGGAGTCATCCACCCGGTCAAGGACTGGGACTACCAGTCGCACTACACGACCACGTTCGGCCAGTACTACACCGTCACCGCTCCGCAGGTCGCGAGCGCATACCAGGCCATCGCGAACGGCGGGGTGAAGGTCCCGCTGTCCCTGGTGGAATCCTGCACCGACGCGTCGGGCAAGGTCACCGAAGCGCCCGCCCCGAAGCCGCAGCGCGTCTTCGATGCGGCCAAGGACGCCGAGCTCAGCCGCATGATCGAGAACGTGGCCGAGCAGGGCAGCGTCTCGGACCTGATCAAGGTCCCCGGCTACCGCATCGCCGCCAAGACCGGAACCGCCCAGAAGCCCGATCCGGAGACCGGCGCTTACAAGGAGGGGATCTACTTCACCAGCATGGTGGGATACGCCCCTGCCGACCACCCGGAGTACGTCGTCGTGGTCACCCTCGACGAGCCCACTAGGGTAACCTCGTCTGCGGCCACCGCGCCCGCCTTCCAGAAGGCGATGACGCAGGTGCTGAAGACCTATCGCGTGCAGCCCTCCACCACACCCATGGAACCGCTGCTGCCCAAGTACTAATGATGGCCGCCGTCGCTTCGGAGCGATGGCGTCGCCCTCGGAGGATCCCATCCCCATGATCGCTCTGTCTCTCGCGGAGATCGCCGAGATCGTCGGCGGCGACTTGCGCCCCGCCGCAGGTCACGATCCCGCATCGATCGTCTCCGGCGTCGTCGACACCGACTCTCGTCAGATGTCGCCCGGCGGCATCTTCGTCGCCAAGCCCGGTGAGCAGACCGACGGCCACCGGTTCGTGGGCGCCGCGATCGAGAACGGCGCCGTGCTGGCGCTCGTCGAGCACGCCGTCGACGAGGCGATCTCGCAGATCGTCGTGCCCGATGTCGTCGACGCCATCGCGGAGCTGGCCCGTGCGGTCGTCGCCAAGGTGCGGGCGGCAGGCGACCTGCGCATCGTCGGCGTCACCGGATCCAACGGCAAGACCACCACGAAGAACTTCCTCGCGCGGATCCTGCAGGACGAGGGCGAGACCATCGCGCCGATCGCCTCCTACAACAACGAAGTCGGCGCGCCGCTCACCATGCTGCGGATCACCCCCACCACCCGCTTCCTGGTGTGCGAGTTCGGCGCCAGCGCGCCGGGCGAGATCGCGCGCCTGGCCGGGCTCGTGACTCCCGACGTCGTGATCGAGCTCATGGTCGGACTCGCGCACGCGGGCGGTTTCGGCGGCATCGAGGAGACGGCACGGGCCAAGGCCGAACTGGTCGAGGCTGCGGCCCACGGTGGCACCGCCGTGCTGAACCTCGACGACCCGCGCGTAGCGGGCATGGCGCCGCTCGCCGAGGAGCGCGGCCTGCGGATCGTCGGCTTCGGCCAGACCCCCGCGGCAGACGTGCGCGCGGCCGAGATCGACGTCACCGCATCCGGGACGTCCTGCATCGTGCACGTGGACGGGCAGGCGCTGCCGCTGCGTCTGCAGGTGCTCGGCGCGCACCACGTGAACAACGCGATCGCGGCGATCGCTGCGACCGGCGCACTCGGCGTCGCGCCTGCCGACGCCATCGCGCGCCTGGAGACCGTGCAGCTCGCCGAGCGGTGGCGCATGCAGCCCATGGGCGGCGCCGACGTGCGCATCATCAACGACGCGTACAACGCGAGCCCCGACTCCATGGCGGCCGCGCTGCGCACCCTCGCGCAGATCACCGGTCCGGACGAGCGCACCGTCGCCGTGCTGGGCGCGATGAGCGAGCTCGGCGAGACGGCCGGCGACGAGCACGACCGGATCGGGCTGCTCGCCGTGCGCCTGAACATCCAGCGCATCGTCGTGGTCGGCGCGGAGGCGCGCCGGCTCTACCTCGCGGCCGTGGGCGAGGGCTCGTGGGACGGTGAGGCCGTACATCTCGCCGACGCCGACGCCGCCTTCGAGTACCTCCGGGGTGAGCTGCGCCCCGGCGATCGCGTGCTCGTGAAGTCGTCCAACTCCGCCGGACTCCGGTTCCTCGGCGATCGTCTGGGAGAATCGTTCTCGTGAGATCCCTGCTTACCTCCGCCGCGATCTCCCTCGCGTTCACGCTCCTGCTGACGCCGGTGTTCCTCCGGCTGTTCCGGAAGTGGGGCTGGGGACAGGTCATCCGCACGCCGGAGTCGATCAGCAACCCCAGCCACCAGGCCAAGCGGGGCACGCCGACCATGGGCGGCGTCATCTTCATCCTCGGCACCGTCGTCGGCTACGGCGTCGGCACCTTCACCGGCGGGAGCTATCCGACGGCCTCCGGGCTGCTCGTGATCTGGCTCATGCTGGGCTTCGGCGCGGTCGGCTTCATCGACGACTACATGAAGCTGCGCCGGCGCAACAGCCTCGGACTCTCGGGCTGGCGCAAGATCGTCGGGCAGGTGCTGGTCATGGTGCCGTTCGGCATCGTCGCGCTCACGGTGCGCAGCCCCTCCGGCAACACCCCCGCGAGCGGTTTCGTCTCGCTCTTCCGCGACATCCCCGTGCTGTGGTTGTTCGCGCTGGGCCCCATCGTCGGCTGGTTGCTGTACTTGCTCTGGATCTCGCTGATCGGCATCGCGACCTCCAACAGCGTCAACCTCACCGACGGCCTGGACGGCCTGGCGGCCGGCTGCGCCGTGTTCGTGATCGGCGCTTACAGCCTGATCTCGTTCTGGCAGTTCAAGCAGTCCTGTGCCGCTGAGTCGCTGTCGCCGTCGTCACTGGCAGGCTGCTACGACGTCGCACATCCGTTCGACCTCGCCGTGATCTCGGCATCGTTCGTCGGCGCGCTGATCGGTTTCCTGTGGTGGAACGCGCCCAAGGCGAAGGTCTTCATGGGCGATGTCGGATCCATGTCCATCGGCGGCGTGATCGCGGCGCTCGCGATCCTCACCCGCACCGAGCTGCTTCTCCTGCTCCTGGCGGGCGTCTTCATCATCGCCTCCGGTTCGGTGATCGTGCAGCTGGCCTACTTCAAGCTCACCCGCGGCAAGCGCCTGTTCTTGCAGAGCCCGTTCCACCATCACCTCGAGATGCGCGGCTGGCCCGAGGCCACGATCGTGGTGCGGATGTGGATCATCGCCGGTCTGCTCTCCGTGTCGGCGTTCGGCCTGTTCTACGTCGAGTGGCTGCGGCTGACCAGCTCATGACCCGTGATCTCGATGTCCTGACCAGCTGGCACGCCGACTGGCGGGGCCTGCGGGTCGCCGTGCTCGGCCTGTCCGTGACCGGGTTCTCGGTCGCCGACACCCTGACCGAGCTCGGCGCGGAGGTCCTGGTGCTTTCCGAGAGCGCCACCGAGGAGTACGAGCGCCTGGTGCCGCTGATCGGCGCCCAGCTGTGGATCGGCGATCTCGGATCCGTTCCGGAACAGCTCGTCGAGTTCGCGCCGGAGGTCGTCATCGCCTCGCCGGGCTTCGCGCCCGCACATCCCGTGATCGCGTGGATCCGCACGCAGCCGATCGCTCTGTGGGGCGACATCGAGCTCGCCTGGCGCGTGCGGGACAAGGTCCTCCGCGACGACGGCACACCCGCGGAGTGGGTGCTGATCACAGGGACCAACGGCAAGACCACCACGACCCAGCTCACTGCGACGATGCTCGTCGCCGGCGGTCTGCGCGCCGCCCCGTGCGGCAACATCGGCGTGCCCGTCCTCGACGCGGTGCGCGACCCCGGCGGCTTCGACGTGCTCGTGGTCGAACTGTCCAGCCACCAGCTCTGGTACCTCGGGCGCTCCGACCCCGCAGGGCAGCCGGTGCCGTGGGCGGCCACGTGCCTCAACCTCGCGGACGACCACCTCGTGTGGCACGGCAGCGCCGAGGCGTACCGCGATGCCAAGGCGGTCGTGTACCGCAACACGCGCGTCGCCTGCGTGTACAACAAGGCCGACGCGGCCACGCAGCGCATGGTCGAGGACGCCGACGTCATCGACGGCGCCCGCGCGATCGGATTCGGGCTGGGGATCCCGGGGCCCAGCGACCTGGGCGTTGTCGAGGGCATCCTCGCCGATCGCGCGTTCCTCGACGACCGCCATCACAGCGCCCTCGAGCTCACGACCGTGGCGGATCTCGCCGCGCACGGATTGAACGCCCCGCACATCGTGCAGAACATCCTCGCCGCGGCGGCGCTCAGCCGGTCGCTCGGGGTCGAGCCCACCGCGATCAGAACGGCGCTGGACGGATTCCGCCTCGATGCGCATCGCATCGAGGTCGTCGCGCGTTCCGCGGGGATCACCTGGGTGGATGATTCCAAGGCTACGAACCCGCACGCCGCCCAGTCGTCGCTGCGGGCGTTCCCCGGGGCGATCTGGGTCGTGGGCGGGGATCTGAAGGGCGTCGACCTGTCGGAGCTGGTGGCCGGCGCGGGCGCGACCGCTCGGGCGGCCCTCGTGATCGGCGTCGACCGGACGCACCTGCTCGAGGTGTTCGCGCGACACGCGCCCGCGGTGCAGGTGCTGGAGGTCGTCCCCGGCGACACTGAAGAGGTCATGACCCGCGTCGTCGAATTGGCTGCGGGCATCGCCCGGGAGGGGGACACCGTGCTCCTCGCTCCGGCGGCGGCGTCCTTCGACCAGTTCGCGAGCTATGCGGATCGCGGCCACCGCTTCGCCGAGGCGGTGCGGCAGTGGATCGATCAGGGACGGTCGAGCGAGCAGGGGAGCGCCGATGACGCAGGTGGCACCACGCCCGACGCCGGCTCCTGAGCCTCGCGTCGACGGACTCGCCGCGCGCGTCCGTCTGGGGCGGGTCTTCCGCCCCGTGTCCACCGAGTTCGCGCTGATCGCCTCGACGTCGCTGCTGCTGACGGTGTTCGGCCTGGTGATGATCCTCTCGGCCTCGAGCGCGAACGCGGTCGAGGGCGGCCAGGATCCCTTCGCGATCGTCATGACGCAGGCTCTCGTCGCCGCCATCGGCGTCCCGCTCATGTTCCTGATGAGCCGGTTCCCCATCACGTTCTGGAAGCGCACGGCCTGGCTCATCCTGATCGGTGCTGTAGGGCTGCAGATGCTCGTCTACACGCCGCTCGGGTATGCGAACGACGGCAACACGAACTGGCTGAGGATCGCGGGCCAGGTGGTGCAGCCCTCCGAGTTCATCAAGCTCGCCCTCGCCGTGTGGGCCGGCTTCATCCTGTGGCGCAAGCAGGACCTGCTCGGACGCTGGAAGCATGTGTTCATCCCGCTGATCCCGGTCGGCTTCCTCGCCATCGCCGCCGTGCTCGGCGGCAAGGACCTCGGCACCTCGATGATCCTCTTCCTGATCATCCTCGGAGCACTGTTCTTCTCAGGGGTGCGGCTGCGGCTCTTCATCCTGCCGCTGCTGATCTCCCTGGCCGCGGTGCTCGGATTCGCCTTGGCCGACGAGCGGCGGCGCGCCCTGATCCTCGGCGTCTTCGATGCTTCGAACGACACGAGCTGCTATCTGAGCACCTGCTATCAGCAGGTGCATGCGATCTGGGGCATGGCGAACGGCGGCATCTTCGGCCTGGGGCTCGGCAACTCGCGCGAGAAGTACGGATGGCTCCCTGCCGCCTCGAACGACTACATCTTCGCGATCGTGGGCGAGGAGCTGGGCCTGATCGGCTGCGGGCTCGTGCTCGCCCTGTTCGTCCTGTTCGCCGTCGCCGTGTTCCGCATGGTGCGCAAGACCGACGACCTGTTCGTCCGCGTCACCTCCGGCGGCATCGTGGTGTGGATCCTCTCGCAGGCACTCATCAACGTCGGCGTCGTGCTGCGCATCTTCCCCGTGCTGGGCGTTCCGCTGCCGTTCATGTCGCAGGGCGGCACCTCGCTGCTGTCCGTGCTGCTCGCCTGCGGCGTGCTCCTCTCCTTCGCCCGCACGCTGCCGGCGCCCGCGCAGAGGCCGGCCGCAGGCCGGTCCGGTACGCTCCTGAAGTGACCACGTATCTTCTGGCCGGCGGCGGGACCGCGGGCCACGTCAATCCGCTGCTCGCCGTCGCCGACGGCCTGCACGCTCGTGATCCCGAGTCGTCCGTGCTGGTGCTCGGCACCCGTGAGGGCCTGGAATCGCGGCTGGTGCCGCAGCGCGGTTACGACCTGCTCACGATCGACAAGGTGCCGTTCCCGCGCCGCCCGAACGGCGCAGCGCTGGCCTTCCCGGTGCGGTTCTCGCGCGCCGTGAAACAGGTGCGCTCCTATATCCGCGAGCACGGGGTGGACGCGGTGATCGGCTTCGGCGGATACGCCTCGGCACCCGCGTACGTCGCGGCGCGGCGCGAGCGCGTCCCCTTCGTCGTGCACGAGGCCAACGCCCGCCCCGGCATGGCGAACGTGCTGGGCGCCCGCACCGCGGCGGCCGTCGGCGTCGCCTTCCCCGGCACGCCCCTGCGCCGCGGCGAGTTCGTCGGCATGCCACTGCGCCGGGAGATCGTCGACCTGAACCGCTCCGCCCTCCGCACCGAGGCCGCGGCGGAGTTCGGGCTGGATCCCGATCGCCCTGTGCTGCTCGTGTTCGGCGGCTCGCTCGGCGCACAGCGCCTGAACGAGGCGATCGCAGGATCCTGGCAGGACGTCCTCGACACGGGGTGGCAGATCCTGCACGCGACCGGCGATCGTTCCGAGATGTCGGATCCGGGTGCTCCCGGGTACACCATGCGCCGCTACCTGGACCGGATGGATCTCGCGTTCGCCCTGGCGGATCTGGTCCTCTCCCGCTCCGGCTCGGCGACCGTGAGCGAGATCAGCGCCCTCGGCATCCCCGCGATCTACGTGCCCTACGCCGTCGGCAACGGCGAACAGCGGCTGAACGCCGCAGCCGCGATCGATGCGGGCGCCGCCGTGCTGATCGAGGACGGGCAGCTCACTCCCGAGCGCGTGCGGAGGGAGGTGGTCCCGCTGCTTCGGGACACGGATCGCCGTGCGGAGATGAGGCGGGCGGCCGAGAGCGTGGGATCGCGCACCGGGACCGAGGACCTCATCGCCCTCGCCGACCGCGCGCTGGCGCGCTGAGCCCCTCCAGCCCTGACCCGGCGAGCCGGGCGCCGCCCCGCTCGCCCCGACTTAGGATTATTCAGTCATGATCAGACCCGACCTCTCCCTGCCGATTCCGGACGACATCACCGCCGCGCACTTCATCGGCATCGGCGGCTCCGGCATGTCCGGACTCGCCCGGATGTTCCTCGATGCGGGCATCCGCGTCTCCGGCAGCGATCGCGCGGACAGCGCCAACCTGCGGGCGCTCGCCGACCTCGGTGCCGAGGTGCACGTGGGTCATGACGCGGCGAACCTGGGCGACGCCGACACCGTCGTGCACACCGGCGCGATCTGGCCGGAGAACCCGGAGTTCGTTCTCGCCAAGGAGCGGGGACTGCATGTGATCCACCGGTCGCAGGCGCTGCACTGGCTGATCCGCGGGCGCCGCCTCGTCTCCGTGGCGGGCGCGCACGGCAAGACCAGCTCGACGGGCATGATCGTCACCGCGCTGCGCGAGCTCGGCGCCGATCCGAACTTCGTCAACGGCGGCGTGATCGAGCAGCTGGGCACCTCCAGCTCCTCCGGCGCCGACGATCTGTTCGTGATCGAGGCCGACGAGTCCGACGGCACGTTCCTGCTCTACGACACCTCGGTCGCCCTGATCACGAACGTCGACCCGGATCACCTGGACCACTACGGATCCGACGAGGCCTTCCACGAGGCGTTCGTGACCTTCGCGAACGCGGCGGGCGAGGCCGTCGTGATCTCGAGCGATGACGCCGGCGCCCTCCGCGTGCGAGCGGGGATCACGCATCCGAATGTCATCTCGTTCGGGCTCGCGGAGGACGCGGACCTGCGGGTCACCGACATCGTGACCGACGGTCCGGTCGCCGCGACCCTGACCTTGCGCGGCGCCTCCGCCCGCATGCAGCTCGCGGTGCCCGGCGTGCACAACGCGATCAACGCCGCGGGTGCCGTCGCCGTGCTCACGACGCTGGGGTACGAGCTGGCCGACGCCGCTCGCGCCGTCGAGGGCTTCGCGGGGACCGTGCGCCGGCTCGAGCTGCACGGCGTCGCCCGGGGCGTGAGCGTCTACGACGACTACTCGCACCACCCGACCGAGGTGCGCGCTGCACTGGATGCCATGCGCACGATCGTCGGCGACGGCCGCATCATCGCGATCCAGCAGCCGCACACCTATTCGCGTACTCAGCACATGTACCGTGAGTTCGCCGAAGTGCTCGAGACCGGTGCCGACCACACCGTCATGCTCGACGTGTACGGAGCCCGGGAGGATCCGGTTCCGGGAGTCACCGGTGAATTGGTCAGCGGCGCCTTCGCGGACCCGGATCACGTGCACTACGTCGCGGACTGGCAGCAGGCCGCCGACTACACGGCGTCCGTCGCGCGCGAGGGCGACTACGTGATCACGCTCGGCTGCGGCAACGTGTATCAGATCATCCCGCAGGTGCTGGACGCGCTGCGCGCCACCGCCGAGGGCTGACCGTGCGCCGGCCGTCCGCGATCCCCGCTTCGGCGCCTCCGGTCGAGCCGGAGCGTCCCGTTTCGGCAGAGCCGTCAGACGGCCCGTCGGCGCGTGCGTGGGGGCGGCAGACGGAAGTCGGGATCGCCGCGGCGGAGCCTGAGGCGACGTCGACGACGTCGGCCGACCGGAACGCGACGTCGTTGATCCCTCTCGAGCGGGGAGGGGCCGCCGAATCCTCGACGGTGCAGGACCGCGCGGTGGAAGCCGACCGGTCGGCGATGCAGGACGAGGCGCCGCTGACCGCGCGCGACCTCTGGCAGGCGACCCGGGCACGCCGGAAGGCGCTGCGCACGGAGATCCGCCGCTTCACCCAGCGTTCCCGGCGACGCCGCATCGGCTGGATCATCGGCGCCGCCCTCGCACTCCTCATCGTGGGCGGAAGCGTCGGCGCGGCGTACAGTCCGCTGTTCGCGGTGCAGACGATCACCGTCGAGGGGACGAGTTCACTCAAGGCGGGAGACGTGCAGAAGGCACTGTCGGGGCAGGTCGGCCGGCCGCTCGCGCTCGTCGACGCCAGCGCCGTCAAGGCCGCTCTGGTCAGATTCCCGCTGATCGAGACCTACCGTCTGGAGGCGCACCCTCCGCACGACCTCGTGGTTCGGATCGTTGAGCGCACGCCTGTCGGCGTGATCCAGCAGAGTGACGGGCGGTTCACGGTCGTCGATGTCGCAGGGGTCGTGCTCTCGACCAGCGAGGAGCAGCCTGCCGGATACGCGTTGATCGACGTCAGCGGCGGCACGGCGTCCAAGGCGTTCGCGGCGGTCGGCACGGCACTGCGAACACTGCCCGCCGAGCTGCGCGGCCAGGTCGCCGGCGCCGCCGCGTCCACTCCGGATGACATCGTGCTGCAGCTGAACGGCGGCGCCAAGGTGGTGTGGGGGAGTGCGGAGCAGTCCGCGCTCAAGACTCGGTCCCTGCAGGCGCTGATGAAGGCGAATCCGGACGCGGCGTCGTACGACGTGTCCTCTCCGGGCGTCGGCATCGTCGGCTGAGCACGAATATCCGAAACGATCGCGCGCAGGCGCGTGTCGCTTGGCTCCTGCGCGCCGTGTGCCGCTTACCTTCGATCAAAGAGAAAGCAATACCGGGAAATACTTTAACCTTCTGCTTGAGGTTTAAGGTTTCCGGCCCGGGGCTCGACATACATCGGAGGACGGGATGAGCCAGAACCAGAACTACCTTGCCGTGATCAAGGTCGTCGGTGTCGGCGGTGGTGGCGTCAACGCCGTCAATCGCATGATCGATCTCGGCCTGCGCGGCGTCGAGTTCATCGCGATCAACACCGACGCGCAGGCGTTGCTCATGAGCGACGCGGACGTCAAGCTCGACGTCGGTCGTGATCTGACCCGCGGTCTCGGCGCCGGCGCCGATCCCGAGGTCGGACGTCGGGCCGCGGAGGACCACGCTGAGGAGATCGAGCAGGCGCTGACCGGCGCCGACATGGTCTTCGTGACGGCGGGAGAGGGCGGCGGCACCGGAACGGGCGGCGCCCCGATCGTCGCGCGCATCGCGAAGTCGATCGGCGCGCTGACGATCGGCGTCGTCACCAAGCCGTTCTCCTTCGAGGGCCGCCGGCGCCAGTCGCAGGCCGACGCGGGCGTCGCCAAGCTGAAGGAAGAGGTCGACACCCTCATCGTGGTGCCGAACGACCGTCTGCTCGAGATCAGCGACCGCGGGATCTCGATGATCGAGGCGTTCGCCACGGCGGACCAGGTGCTGCTCGCCGGTGTGCAGGGCATCACCGATCTGATCACCACTCCCGGTCTCATCAACCTCGACTTCAACGACGTCAAGTCGGTCATGCAGGGAGCGGGATCCGCGCTCATGGGCATCGGCTCGGCGCGCGGCGCGGACCGCGCGATCAAGGCCGCCGAGCTCGCGGTCGAATCGCCTCTGCTGGAGGCGTCGATCGAGGGCGCGCACGGCGTGCTGCTGTCGATCCAGGGTGGATCGAACCTCGGCATCTTCGAGATCCACGACGCCGCGGATCTGGTCAAGGAGGCCGCGCACCCCGAAGCCAACATCATCTTCGGAACGGTCATCGACGACACCCTCGGCGACGAGGTGCGCGTCACGGTGATCGCCGCCGGCTTCGACAGCGGTGAGCCCACGCTGCGCCTAGACCCGCAGATCTTCTCGCGCACGACCACTCCTGCGGTCGCCGAGAAGCCTGCCGTCGAGGAGCGCGAGGATTCGGCACAGGCCGAGGAGGCGCCGCGCGAGACCGTTTCGGTGTCCGCGCCGTCGATCCCTCCAGTGCACACGAGCATCGAGCCGGCCTTCGACGAGAGCGACCTCGACATCCCCGAGTTCCTGAAGTGAGCTCGGTCGCCGAGCGGCTGTCCGCGATCGATGCAGCGATCGCGGACGCCGCACGGCTCGCGGGACGGGATCCCGCGGAGATCACGCGCATCGTCGTGACGAAGTTCCACCCCGCGTCGCTCGTGAGCGAGCTCTACGGCCTCGGCGTCCGAGAGGTGGGGGAGAACCGCCAGCAGGAGCTCTCCGCGAAGACGGAGGCCCTTGCCGGGCTGGATGATCTGCGCTGGCATTTCATCGGGCAGGCGCAGACGAACAAGGCCGGTGCGATCCGCCGGGCGGCGCAGGTCGTGCACTCGGTGGACCGCCTGCGACTCGCGGAGGCACTCGATCGAGCGGCGACCGACGACGTGCGGCTCGATGTCCTGCTGCAGATCAACCTCACCGACGACCCGGGCCGCGGGGGAGTCCCGCCGGCGGAGATCGAGCGGCTCGCCGAGCAGGTGCTCGCGCTGCCGACGCTGCGTTTGCGCGGCGTGATGGCCGTCGCGCCGCTCGACGAGGACCCGGCTGCGGCGTTCGCCCGAGTGCATGAGTCCGCGCAGCGCCTGCGCACGGTCGCGCCGGGAGCCGATTGGATCTCGGCCGGCATGACCGGCGATTTCGTCGAGGCGATCGCGGCAGGCGCGACACACCTACGCATCGGCACCGCAATCACGGGGGCACGACCCGCACAGGGTTAGCCTCGACACAGAACCACCCCTACACGTTCGGAGGACACGATGGGGAACCCGCTGAAGAAGACCATGGTGTACCTCGGCCTCGCCGATGAGGAAGAGGTCTACGAGGAGACTGCTCCGGCCGCGCACAGCGCTCGCCAGGAGCAGGTCCGGCACGAGCCCGTCCGTCGGGACGAGGTGCGTCGCGAGCGTGATGAGGCCAAGCCGGCTCCGGTCACGCCGCTGCGTCGCCCGACCGCGGTGCGTCAGCCCGCTGCGGGCGTCGTGAACGAGATCCTCACCGTGCACCCGAAGCAGTACCGCGACGCCCAGGTCATCGCGGAGAGCTTCCGTGACGGGATCCCGGTGATCATCAACCTCTCGCAGATGAGCGACGCCGACGCGCGCCGTCTGATCGACTTCGCAAGCGGGCTGTCTCTCGGCCTCTACGGCCGCATCGAGCGCGTGACGAGCAAGGTCTTCCTGCTGTCGCCGGAGAGCATCGCGGTGTCGGGGCAGGGCGGGATGGCCGGGGGCGACGAGCCCGCGCTCGCGCACTCCTGACACGTGGTGGTGCCGCCCGCGGTCTCCGTGATCGCAGCGATTCTGAACATACTGCTGCTGCTGTACCTGCTCACGCTGTTCGCTCGGCTGATCCTGGACTACATCCCCATCTTCAACCGCTCATGGCGCCCCCGTGGTGCCGGACTGATCGCGGCTGAGATCGTCTACACGCTCACCGACCCGCCGATCAGGATGTTCCGACGCCTCATTCCTCCGCTGAGGATCGGACCCGTCTCGCTGGACCTGGGCTTCACGCTCACGATGATCATCGTGCTGATCCTGATGTCGATCACGCGATCCTTCATCTGATCGTCTGTCGCTGTTCATCTGATTGTTCCTTGCCCCCCATCTGATCGTCTGTTGCCGCGTGCCGTCGCTGCACAGGGATCGGACGGCTATGCTTTTCTGAAGGTGCACGCCGAGGGGCAGGCGCCATTTCCACCCGGCCACCGAGAACTCATCGAAAGAGGAGCCACCCATGGCACTGACCCCGGATGACGTCGTCACCAAGCAGTTCCAGCACGTCCGTTTCAAGGACGGCTTCGACCCGGACGAGGTCGACGACTTCCTCGACGAGGTCGTACTCGAGTGGCGTAAGGCCCTCGACGAGAACGCGGAGCTGAAGGCCAAGCTGGCCGCCTACGAGTCCGGCGAGAAGGCTGCACCCGCGGCCGAGGCGCCGGTCGCTGCGGCACCCGCTCCCGTCGCCGCGCCGGTCGCGGAGACCGGTGCTCCTGCGGCCGCGACCGCCGGCATCATCGAGCTGGCGCAGCGCCTGCACGACGAGCACGTCGCCGAGGGCAAGTCCCAGCGCGACCAGCTCATCGCGGACGCCAAGGCACAGGCGTCGAAGATCCTCGCGGACGCCGAGCAGAAGCAGCGCGAAGAGACCGCCCGTCTCGAGCGCGAGCGCAACGTGCTCGAGAGCAAGATCAGCGAACTGCACACGTTCGAGCGGGATTACCGCACGCAGCTTCGCAGCTACATCGAGGGTCAGCTCCGCGACCTCGACGAGAAGGGCGGCCCCAACGGGGACGCCTCCTCCGCGCAGTAAGGAGCCCCGTTGACCCGGCGTCAACCGCTTCACGGTTCGGCGGCCGGCGCGATCATTGCGATTCTCGCAGTGTTCGTGCTGGCCGCCGATCAGTTTGTGAAGCATCTCACCATCACGAACCTCCCCCTGGAGCAGACGGTCCCCGTTCTCGGCGGCTTCCTGCAGCTCTTCTACGTCCGCAATTCCGGGGCCGCGTTCTCCATCGGCGCCGGTTACACGTGGATCTTCACCATCGCCCTCGCCGTCGTCGCGTGCGTGATCGTGTGGAAGGCGTTCGCGGTGCGCGCACGCCTGTGGGCCGTCGTGCTCGGGGCACTCCTCGGCGGTGTGCTCGGGAACCTCACCGACCGCGTCTTCCGTGAACCGGGCTTCGGCGTCGGACACGTCGTCGACATGATCTCGATGCCGTGGATGCTGCCGGCGATCTTCAACGTCGCGGACATCTTCATCGTCAGCGGCATGATCTCGATCGCCTTGCTGATCATCACAGGCCTCCGCCTCGACGGCACCCGTGAGCGGGATCACAAGGCTGAGTCGGCCGCTGAACCGTCCGACCATGACACATCGGGATCCGACCGCATCGACGATGACTCCGCCGGGACCGAAGGCGCATCTGCCGACATCGCTGCCCAGGACGTGGCGACGAGTGCCGATCCGCAGAGCCCCGCTCGGCGCGACGGTGCAGGATCCGAGGCCTGATCGTGGAATCGCGCTCTCTTCCGGTCCCGGACGGACTGGACGGTGTCCGTGTCGATGCGGCGCTGGCGAAGATGCTCGGGTTCTCCCGCACGTTCGCGGCAGAGGTCGCCGAGGCCGGGGGAGTGGCGCTCGATGGTGTCGTCCTGGGCAAGTCGGACAAACTGCGCGCCGGCGGCTGGCTCGACGTGGAATGGGCGCCCAAACAGGAGCTCCGGATCGAACCCATCGCGGTGCCGGAGCTCGGCATCGTCTATGACGACGACGACATCGTGGTGGTCGACAAGCCCACCGGGGTCGCTGCGCACCCGTCCGTGGGCTGGGAGGGCCCGACGGTCGTCGGCGCTCTCGCCGCAGCAGGCTTCCGGATCGCCACCAGCGGGGCGCCCGAGCGTCAGGGCGTCGTACATCGCCTCGACGTCGGAACCAGCGGCCTCATGGTGGTTGCGAAGACCGAGGCGGCCTACTCCGCACTCAAGCGGGCCTTCAAGGAGCGCACGGTCGAGAAGATCTACCACGCGGTCGTGCAGGGGCACCCGGATCCGCTCGCAGGCACGATCGACGCCCCGATCGGGCGGCATCCGAACCACTCCTGGAAGTTCGCGGTGATCCCTGACGGCAAGCCGTCGGTCACCCATTACGAGACGCTCGAGGCGTTCCCCGGCGCATCGCTGCTGGAGATCCACCTCGAGACCGGCCGGACGCACCAGATCCGCGTGCACATGGCCGCGCACAGGCACCCGTGCGTGGGGGACCCGCTGTACGGTGCCGACCCGACCCTGTCGGCGCGGCTGGGCCTGACGAGGCAGTGGCTGCACGCGCACCGGCTCGGTTTCGCGCACCCCACCACCGGGGAGTGGGTCCAGACGGAGTCTCCGTACCCCGCCGATTTCCGGCACGCGCTGGACGTGCTCCGCGGCGAGGACTGAGTCTTCGGCATCCGCGTTCGGATCCGAGATCAGAGTGGCAGCTCGCCTGTCGCCGACACCACGCCTTCAAGGGTCGCCTCCAGGAACCGGACGACCACCTCTGGGTCCTCGTCGCGATCGATGACGAGGCTGATCAGTGTCTCCTCGGTGAAGGAGACCCAGGCGCGCAGGGCGACGCGGAGCCCCGGGGTGTCCGGCGTGCCGAGTTCGGTGAACGCGTCGAGAAGACGCGCGGCGTTGAGGTCACGCGACTCGTCGACCACGCGCCGGACGGCGGGGTCGCCGCTCGCGATCCCGCGCACCAGAGAGTGGAACGTGCCCTGATGCTGGCGCACGAACTCCGTGATGCGCAGGAGAGTGTCGCGCACTCGCGCCCGCGGCTCCAGGTCATCGCGCGGCTCGGAGGCGAGCAGCAGACTGTCCCTCGCCATGGTCACCACCGCGAGATGCATGCCCTGCCTCGTCTCGAAGTAGTGGAACAGGAGAGGCCGTGACACTCCGGCGCGCTGGGCCAGCACGTCCATCGTGAGCTCGTCCAGGGAATGCTCGGCGAGGAAATTCACCCCGGTCGCGACGAGCTGCGCACGACGCTCCTCGGGAGTGAGTCTGGCGCGTCGCAGGTCGGGCATGCCCCGAGCCTAGTGGGATGCGGAGCGATGACCGTGTCCGGTATTGACTCTGAGTCAACGGGCAATATACTCGACCAGGTGAACGCCGCCATCGCAGCCGGCGCACTGGAGGAGGATCGATGAAGTTCCCGAAGTCCGACCGTGTCCGCAAGTTCGGGTCATCCCACGCCGGCCGTATCGCCCTTGTCGCCATTCCGGCCGGCGTGGTCGCCGCAGCGCTGATGGGCGGCGTCGCCCAGGGCGCGGTACCCGTGTCGTTCGCCGTATCGGGGAGCCAGTTCCAGATCGGCGCCTCCCAGCTGGAGGGCACCGGCTTCTCGCAGTACGCCGGCGTCGCGAAGGACACGGAGGGCAAGGAGCACACCGTCGCCATCGCGAACATCAAGAGCGCCACGCTCAACGACCTCTGCCAGTCGGTGATCACCGACACGCCGCTGGGCAAGGTCGGCGTGCTCATCAAGGCGGGTGGCAACGGCAACCCTGCGTCCGCCAGTGATCTGCAGATCGGCATGACCGGCCTCAAGGGCGACGCATCCTTCGGTGCGATCCGCATCGGCGTGGACGCCTCCAGCGTCAACACCGAGGCGAAGGGCTCCGCCGGAGACTTCGCTCAGGACGCCGACACCGTCTCGATCAAGAACCTGCAGCAGACGGCCTGGAGCACTCAGGCCTCGGTGTTCACCCTCACGGGCATGACGCTGGAGCTGACGGACGGTTCGCAGGGATGCTTCTGAACGACGGGGCCGCGATGACAGAGGATGCGAACGCCCGGGGATCCGCTCGGCGCATTCGCCGCGACACGTCCGCACATCCGCTGCGGCCCGTCCGCTCCGGAGACGAGTCGGCAGCACCTGCTGTCGACGATCGCGCCGTCTCGGGCGATGTCACCGCAGCCGAGGCGCCGGCACGAGGATTCCGGTACTGGCGGCGGCAGCGGCCGTTCATCGGCGGGCTGCTCGTCGCGCTCGGCGGTATCGAGATGTTCTTCTCCGGCCAGCTCGACATCGGGCACCTGCACGTGCAACTGGGGATCGAGGGCCTGCAGGCCACGATCATCCCGATCGTGCTGCTGCTGCTCGGGATCCTCGCGGTCACGATGCCCGCGCACCACGTGTTCTACGGCATCATCGCCCTGGTCGTCGCGATCTATTCGCTGATCGGAGTGAACCTCGGCGGATTCATCGTGGGGATGCTCCTCGCCGGCACCGGTGCGGTGCTCGTCGTCGCCTGGATGGGACCACGCGATCCGGCGCCCGAGGACGGGGCCGAGGAGGCCGCGTCATGACGCTGCGACGCCGCCACAGTGCGGCGATCCTGGCAGCGCTCGCCCTGATCGCGCCGATGACGCTGGGGGCCGCCGCAGCTCCGGCGTCGGCGCCGATGGGGCTGTGCATTCCGCTGCTCTGGTGTCCGTCACCGAGCCCGACACCGACGACACCGCCGCCCACGACCGGAACCCCCGGAACGCCTGTGCCGGGGCTGCCGGCGGTTCCGAGCTCTCCGTCGACGCCGGGTGCGGCGTCCCCGAGCGCTCCGGGAAGCTCGGTGCCGACGCCTGCGCCGACACCGGTCGCCGCGACGAGGGACGAGAGTGCGCCCGTCTTCACGAAGACCCCGGCCTCGATGGGGTCGCAGGGTCTGTCGTTCACGGGCCTCAGCGGCATTGCGATCGTCGACGTGCCGACCGTCGACGGCAGCACCATCCGGGCTCTGAAGATCTCCGCCGATTCGATCACGATCTCGGGCTTCTCGCTCACCGTCCGCCCGCCGGACAGGGCGGGGCTCGTGACGAACGCCGACACCATGACCCTCACCGGTCACGTGAGCGTGTACCTGGGCTCGGTCACCGCGACCACGCAGGACGGCCGCGCGCTGACCCTGGGAACGGACACCCCGCCGCCCCTGGACGACGTGAAGCCGGGCCTGTTGCGGGTGACCATGGGTCTCGTCGGCACGATCGCCGATTCGATCAGCTACACGAACACGGACCAGCGCATCGTCGAGCCGTGATGTCCGCCCTCCGGGGCAGACTGGGGACATGAGCATCGAAGTGCGCCCCGCAACCGTCTTCGACGATGTCGCGACGCTTGTCGGGCCGAAGAACCCGACATCGCAGTCGTGCTTCTGCCTGAGCTATCGGATCCCCAGCAAGGAGAGCCAGGCGCTGCGCGGCGAGGCCAGAGCGGCGAGGGTTCGCGAGCTGTGCGAGCAGGATCCGGCGCCGGGAGTGATCGCCTACCTCGACGACGAGCCGGTGGCGTGGGCCGCGGTGCACCCGCGGCAGGATACGAGCTTCGCCCGCAACCAGCTGATCCCGCACGTCGACGATCTCGACGTATGGTCGCTGTGGTGTCTGCGCGTGCGGCCGGGGTATCGGAAGCAGGGCGTCACGCATACGCTCATCGACGGTGCGGTCGCCTTTGCGCGAGAGCAGGGCGCCCCGGCCATCGAGGCGTATCCAGTAGACAACCAGGGGGCGAAAGTCGACCTGACGATGGCCTACGTCGGCACCCGTGCACTGTTCGAGTCGGCCGGCTTCACAAAGGCCTCGGACACCGGATCCGTGATCAACGGGTTCCCCCGGGTGCTGATGCGTCGGGATCTGCGCTGAGCATCCGAGCAGCAGCGGGCTCTCAGGCCCGCGGCGGTCGCCCACCCCGGAAGTGCGCAGGATCGTCCTCGGCCATCGCGAGGGCGATCTTGCGCACGTGCGCGTCGTCGACGTCGCCCATCGCGGCGAGGTCGTAGAAGCCGACCTCCGTAAGCTCGCCGTCGGCCGGGTGGGGGTCGCCCGAGACCCACGTGCAGCGGAACACCAGATCGAGGTAGTCGACCTCATCGCCGTTCGCGTATGTCACGCGGGGGAGCTGCTGCACGAGCGCGAGCCGCTCCACCTTCACGACGATGCCGGCCTCCTCGAGGCACTCGCGCGCGGCCGCATCCGCCGGTTCCTCGCCCGGCTCGACGATCCCGGAGACCGCCTGCCACGCGCCGTTATCGGCTCGCTTGCCGAGCAGCACCTTCTCGTCGCGGAACACGATCGCGGTGACGCCGACGAGGTTCAGCGGGGCATGGCCGACGTGCTCACGAAGGGCGACGACGAAGTCCGGAGTGGTCATGGATCCAGGCTATCCGGCATCCCGATGACCGTCTGGCTGGAGAAATACCGTTCGGCTGGCGGAATCAGGCGGAATCGCCCGCCGAACGGTATCTCGCCAGCCAAATGGATGGGGGTCCAAGAGGAGCGATGGTGACGCCCTCGGCGGGCGCGCGGGGCCTCGATGTCCCACCCCGAAACGTAGACTCGAGGCATGGCATCCGACTCCTTCGTCCACCTGCACGTGCACAGCGAGTACTCGATGCTGGACGGGGCTGCGCGCATCGGGCCGCTGGTGCAGGAGGCCGTCGCGCAGGGCATGCCGGCGGTCGCGGTCACCGACCACGGCAACACGTTCGCGGCGTTCGAGTTCTACAAAGCGGCGCAGGCGGCCGGGGTCAAGCCGATCATCGGCATCGAGGCGTACGTCACGCCCGGTACGCACCGCAGCGACAAGTCCCGCGTGCAGTGGGGCTCACCCGAGCAGCGCCGTGACGACGTCTCCGGATCCGGCGCCTACACGCACATGACCCTGCTCTCCGAGACCACCGAGGGCATGCACAACCTCTTCCGGCTCTCGTCCACCTCGAGCCTGGAGGGCTACTACTTCAAGCCGCGCATGGACCGCGAGATCCTGCAGAAGTACTCCAAAGGTCTGATCGCGACGACCGGATGCCCCTCGGGTGAGATCCAGACCCGGCTGCGCCTGGGCCAGTACGACGCGGCCCGCGCGGCGGCCGCGGAGTTCCAGGACATCTTCGGCAAGGAGAACTACTTCGCCGAGATCATGGACCACGGTCTCGAGATCGAGCGCCGCGTCACCGGCGACCTGCTCAAGATCGCGAAGGACCTCGGGATCCCGCTGGTCGGCACGAACGACCTGCACTATACGCACCAGCACGACTCGACCAGTCACGCGGCTCTGCTCTGCGTGCAGTCGGGCTCCACCCTCGACGACCCGAACCGGTTCAAGTTCGACGGCGACGGCTACTACGTGAAGTCCGCAGCGGAGATGCGCCAGGTGTTCCGCGATCACCCCGAGGCGTGCGACAACACGCTGCTCATCGCCGAGCGCTGCGACGTCTCTTTCAACACCGGTGCCAACTTCATGCCGCGCTTCCCCGTCCCGCAGGGAGAGACGGAGGAGAGCTGGTTCATCAAGGAAGTCGAGAAGGGCCTGCAGTACCGCTACCCGGGCGGGATCCCGGACGCGGTGCGCAAGCAGGCGAACTACGAGGTCGAGGTCATCTCGTCCATGGGGTTCCCGGGCTACTTCCTCGTCGTCGCCGACTTCATCAACTGGGCGAAGGACAACGGCGTGCGCGTGGGCCCAGGACGTGGGTCCGGTGCGGGATCCATGGCGGCCTACGCGATGAGGATCACAGACCTCGACCCGCTCGAGCACGGCCTGATCTTCGAGCGGTTCCTCAACCCCGATCGCGTCTCCATGCCCGACTTCGACGTCGACTTCGACGACCGTCGTCGTGGCGAGGTGATCCAGTACGTGACCGAGAAGTACGGCGACGAGCGCGTCGCGCAGATCGTCACGTACGGCACGATCAAGGCCAAGCAGGCCCTCAAGGACGCCGGCCGCGTGCTCGGCTTCCCGTTCAGCATGGGGGAGAAGCTCACCAAGGCCATGCCGCCCGCCGTGATGGGCAAGGACATGCCGCTGGACGGCATGTTCAACCCCGAACACCCGCGCTACAAGGAAGCCAGCGAGTTCCGCGTCGTGATCGAGTCCGATCCCGAGGCGAAGACCGTGTTCGACACGGCCCTGGGTCTGGAGAATCTGAAGCGCCAGTGGGGCGTGCACGCCGCCGGCGTGATCATGTCCTCGCATCCGCTGATCGACATCATCCCGATCATGAAGCGCGAGCAGGACGGTCAGATCGTCACGCAGTTCGACTACCCGTCCTGCGAGTCGCTCGGCCTGATCAAGATGGACTTCCTGGGGTTGCGCAACCTCACGATCATCTCCGACGCGCTCGCCAACATCCGGATGAACCGGGGCGAGGAACTCGTGCTCGAGGAACTCGCGCTCGACGACCGCCCCTCCTACGACCTGCTCGGCCGCGGCGACTCGCTCGGCGTGTTCCAGCTCGACGGAGGGCCGATGCGCGCGCTCATGCGGCTGATGAAGCCGGACAACTTCGGCGACATCTCGGCCCTCATCGCGCTGTACCGCCCCGGTCCCATGGGCGCGAACTCGCACACGAACTATGCGCTGCGCAAGAACGGCCTCCAGGAGATCACCCCGATCCACCCGGAGTTCGCCGAGTCGCTGAAGGACATCCTGGACGAGAGCTACGGCCTCATCATCTACCAGGAGCAGGTGATGGCGATCGCGCAGCGGGTGGCCGGATTCTCTCTCGGCCAAGCCGACATCCTGCGCCGCGCGATGGGCAAGAAGAAGAAGTCAGAGCTGGACAAGCAGTTCGAGGGCTTCCAGGCCGGCATGCACGCGAACGGATACTCGGACGGCGCCGTCAATGCGCTCTGGGAGATCCTGCTGCCGTTCTCCGACTACGCCTTCAACAAAGCGCACTCCGCCGCCTACGGTGTCATCTCGTACTGGACGGCGTACCTCAAGGCGCATTACCCCGCGGAGTACATGGCCGCGCTGCTCACGAGCGTCGGCGACTCCAAGGACAAGATGGCGCTCTACCTGAACGAGTGCCGCCGCATGGGCATCAAGGTGCTGCCGCCCGACGTGCGCGAGTCGATCAACTTCTTCGCCGCCGTCGGCGAGGACATCCGCTTCGGCCTCGGCGCCGTGCGCAACGTCGGATCCAACGTCGTCGAGGGCATCGTCCAGGGGCGTCAGGAGGAGAACTTCACCTCCTTCCACGATTTCCTGAAGAAGGTGCCGCTGCACGTGGCGAACAAGCGCACGGTCGAGTCGCTGATCAAGGCCGGAGCCTTCGATTCGATGGGCGACACCCGGCGTGCGCTCGTGGAGATCCACGAGGACGCCGTCGAGGCGTCGGTGGGTCAGAAGCGCAACGAGGCGCAGGGCGCGATCGGCTTCGATTTCGACAGCCTGTACGACGAGATCGAGGAGGTCGCTCCGCCCAAGGTGCCGGTCCGTCCGGAATGGACGAAGAAGGACAAGCTCGCATTCGAGAGAGAGATGCTCGGCCTGTACGTGTCCGACCATCCGCTCGCCGGTCTCGAGGTGCCACTGGCGAAGCATGCCTCGATCGGGATCAACAGCCTGCTGGAGTCCGAAGACCTGCAGGACGGCGACCAGGTGACCGTCGCCGGGCTCGTCACGAGCGTGCAGCACCGCGTCGCCAAGGCCAGCGGCAACCCCTACGGCATGATCACCGTGGAGGACTTCGGCGGCGAGATCACCATCATGTTCATGGGCAAGACGTATCTGGAGTTCCAGAGCACGCTGCAACAGGACACGATCCTCGCGGTGCGCGGTCGCGTCTCCCGTCGCGACGACGGAATGAACCTGCACGCGCAGTCGGCGTTCACGCCCGACGTCGGATCCTTCGACGCCGCGGGTCCGCTGTCGCTATTGGTGCCCGAGCAGCGCGCTACGGAGCGGGTGATCGAGGATCTCGCGGACGTTCTGCGCCGGCATGCGGGCGAGACCGAGGTCATGCTGAAGATGCATCGCGGCGGCCGTGCCAAGGTCTTCGAAGTGCCCATGCCGGTGACCGTCACCGCGGACCTGTTCGGCGACCTGAAGTCGCTGCTCGGCCCGCAGTGTCTGGGCTGAGCAGGGCGCCGCTTTCCTCTCTTCCCTGCCCGCGCTTCCCTCGGGTACGCGAGTACCGCACAGGGGCTCCCCACCGCCGCCAGGTAGTATCTGGTCCCGTTCGACGGCCGAAGTCCCCAGCGGCCGCACGACGAAAGGAAGTACTGATGACCGGCGACGTCCCCTCCGCTGAGATGGCGCAGGACGAACAGGATCCGACATCGAGCCCCCTCGCCTCGTCTGACACGGAAGTCGACGACGGACCGCTGCCCGCTGCCGCCCCGCAGCAGGGCTGGTTCGGCTTCACGCTGCGCGAGCTGATCGTCATCGCGGCATGGGTGATCGCGTTCGCGCTGTCCTTCGTGCCGGGTGCCGGGAGCGTCCTGGACGCCTCCGCAACGGTCTGGACGATGAACGGCGCCTGGGCACTGGCGATCGGCGTGCCCACCGCGGCCGTGTTCCTCGTCGTACTGCGACGGCTTTCTCCCGAGGGGATCCGCCGGGTCGGATCCCTCGGCATCGACCAGTTCGCTTCGGTCGCCTTCTCCGTCGCCCTGGTCAGTTGGGTCGTGCTGCTGTGGCAGCAGCTGGATCTGGTCGCCGCGACACAACGGTCCGCGCTGGTCACCTGGCCGCTGTGGCTGGAGATCCTGCTGGCGCTGGTCCTCGTCGCCGTCACGGTGTTCGCAGCCCTCATCCCCGGGATCCGCGAGGACTTCGAGGACCGCATCGAGACGCTCGCGCACCGCAACGCGAACCCCGTGCGACCGGTGTTCTCCCGGCCGCGTCCCGTGCGTGCGCGGGGGAGCATCTCCGACCCGCAGAACGAGGACGATGTGGATCCGGGACTGCTGCACGAGAACGAGGTCGGAGCCGCAGGACATCTCTCCGCCACCGGGGTCACCGGTGCAGTGGTGCAGGGCGAGGCGGGCTACGTACCCGAGCATCACCGGGAGTCCTTCCTCGCATCGGAGGAGTACGACGGATCCGCGCCCGCATCGGCGGAGAACCCCTCTGGCGCGGGGATGCCGAGGGTCGCAGACGACGCCCCCTTCGACGTCGTGCCTGCGGAGGATGCGCCGACCGAGGCGATCCTGGAGGCGCCGTCCGAGACCCGCCAGGACGCGGTCCCCGAGACCCGGCAGGACGCCGAGACACGGACCTCGACCACGGACTCGCCGGATGAAGAAGGCGAACCCGCCACTCGCACGGACGCCCGCCGTGCCGCCGATGCAGAAGCGTCGCCGGCATCGGGGCCCGACGCGGACGCCGGGCACGGATCCGCCGATGAGCAGGATGCAGCGGCCGCGCCGCACGACCTGTCCGACACCATGACCCAGGTCCTCGGCGATCTGCTCGAGCCCTCGCCTGCGGACGAAGTGGCCACGCACGCCGTCGACGTCGTGCCGCAGGAGCGCAACCGGGGCGCTGCCGCAGCATCAGCGGCGCGGGATGAGCAGCCCCAGCCGTTCTGGGCGCTCGCGCCCGACACCCGGGCCGTGCATGACGCACGCGGTGACACGATTTTCACAATCGGACCCGAAGCATGGATCCTTGTTCTCGAGGACCGCGGCGGCGCCTTCGTGGTGCGCCACGACGACGGTCGCGTGGGTTACCTGCACGACACCGAGAACATGACACGAGGCTGAAGACGCATGCAGACGATCGACCTGAGGGGACGCTCCCTCTCCACCGCTGACATGCTGGCCGTCGTGCCACGCGCGACCGCCGCCCGCGCCGAGGCGCTGGCGACCGCGACCGCGATCGTGGAGGACGTCCGCGTCCGCGGTGAGGAGGCACTGCGTGAGCAGGCCGAGCGTTTCGACAAGGTCAGCGGGCACGCGATCCGGGTTCCTCGCGAGCACCTCGACGACGCTCTCGCCGGTGTCGACCCGCAGGTGCGGGACGCGCTGGAGGCGGCGATCGAGCGGGTGCGCCGGGGCTCCGCCGCGCAGGTGCCCGCGCCGCAGGTCACCGAGATCGAACCGGGCGCCCGTATCGTGCAGCGCTGGCAGCCGGTCGGACGGGTCGGCGTCTACATCCCCGGCGGGAAGGCTCCCCTCGCCTCGAGCGTCGTGATGAACGTCGTGCCCGCTCAGGTCGCGGGCGTCGAGAGCATCGCCCTCGCCTCCCCGCCGCAGTCGGCAGAAGACGGCCGGATCCACCCGACCATCCTCGCCGCGGCCGCCCTGCTCGGCGTGGACGAGGTCTACGCGATCGGCGGTGCAGGTGCGATCGGCGCTCTCGCGCACGGTGTCGCGGCGATCGGACTCGACCCGGTCGACGTCATCTCCGGACCGGGCAACAACTACGTCGCCTCCGCGAAGCGCGCCGTTGCCGGCGTCGTCGGGACGGACTCCGAGGCAGGGGCGACCGAGATCCTCATCGTCGCCGATGCCGCAGCTGACGCTCGTCTTGTCGCCGCAGATCTGATCAGCCAGGCCGAGCACGATGAGCAGGCCTCCGCTGTGCTCGTCACGGACTCGCCCGAACTCGCGGACCGTGTGGCGGTCGAGGTCGCGACGGCCGCAGCCGCCACACGACACAGCGCGCGTGTGCAGACCGCGCTGGACGGTCCGCAGTCGGCGATCGTGCTGGTCGACGACCGTGCCGCCGCCGTGGCGTTCAGCAATGCCTATGCCCCCGAGCACCTCGAACTGCATCTCGTGGACGCCGAGGAGGCGGCCGCGGTCTTCACGAGCGCCGGTGCCGTGTTCGTCGGAGATCAGACGCCGGTGAGCCTGGGCGATTACATGGCGGGCAGCAACCACGTGCTTCCGACCGGGGGACAGGCGCGCTACGCCTCCGGCCTCGGCGCCTACACGTTCCTCCGCCCGCAGCAGGTGATCTCGTACGACCGCGATGCGCTGGCGCGCGCCCGCAAGGGCGTCGTGGCACTCGCCGACGCGGAGATCCTGCCGGCGCACGGCGAGGCCGTCCAAGCCCGGTTCGCAGGAGCGCCGGAGCCCGCCGCGGCGACCGGGGCGTAGGCTTTCACGAATGCACTGCCCGTTCTGCCGCCACCCGGACTCCCGCGTCATCGACTCGCGCACGAGCGATGACGGCCTTTCGATCCGTCGACGCCGTCAGTGCCCGGAGTGCGGCGGGCGGTTCACGACCACCGAGACCGCGAGCCTGAACGTCATCAAGCGATCCGGTGTGATGGAGCCGTTCAGTCGCGAGAAGGTCATCTCGGGCGTCCGCAAGGCCTGCCAGGGGCGCCCTGTCACCGAGGCGGATCTGGCGATCCTCGCGCAGCGCGTCGAGGAAGCGGTACGGCAGACCGGCGTCTCGCAGCTGGACACCAACGAGATCGGCCTGGCCATCCTGGGCCCGCTGCGGGATCTGGACGAGGTTGCCTACCTCCGCTTCGCGAGTGTGTACCAGGCGTTCGACTCACTTGAGGACTTCGAGGCGTCCATCGCCGAACTGCGCGCCGACCATCAGAGGGCGGCCGAGCAGACGGCGCTCTGAGCGACGGGTCGGTATCAGGGGCCTGACCCCGGTAGCCTGGCAGGAATGTATGCCCTGCTCTTCCGCCTCGTCCTCGCGCGCTTCGATCCCGAATTCGCCCACCATGCCGGCATGGTCGTGGTGCGGATTCTCGGAGTGCCTCCGTTCTCCTGGGTCGCGCGTGCGCTGACCCGGCCGGCGGCGGGCGATGAGGTGCGGGCACTGGGGCTCACATTTCCGACTCCGTTCGGTATCGCGGCGGGGTTCGACAAGAACGCGGTCGGCGTGCGCGGGTTGTCCGCGCTCGGCTTCGGACATGTCGAGGTCGGTACGATCACGGCCATCCCGCAACCGGGCAACCCCAAGCCGCGCCTGTTCCGGCTCATCCCGGATCGCGCCGTGGTGAACCGCATGGGCTTCAACAACGCTGGTGCCGAGGCCGCGGAGAAGCGACTCTGGAAGCTCCGCCGCCGCAGGCCGGTCGCCGTCATCGGGGTCAACATCGGTAAGAGCCGCGTGGTCGCCGTCGAGGACGCGACCGCCGACTACGTCGCATCGGCCGTGCGCCTCGCGCCGCTCGCGGACTACCTCGCGATCAACGTCTCGTCGCCGAACACGCCGGGCCTTCGGGGGCTGCAGGCCGTGGAGACCCTCGCACCGCTGCTGCGCGCTGTGAAGGCCGCGGCCGGTGCGACCCCGCTGCTGGTGAAGATCGCCCCGGACCTTCCCGACGACGAGGTCACGGCGATCGCTGAGCTCGCCGTCGCCGAGGGGCTGGACGGACTCATCGCCACCAACACCACGATCACCCGCGACGGTCTCGTCACGGATCCGGAGAAGGTCGCCGCGGCGGGGGAGGGCGGCCTCTCCGGCGCCCCGCTCAAGGAGCGCTCGCTCGCCGTCCTCCGCCTCGTGCGCGACGCCGTGCCCGCCGACTTCTGCGTCATCTCGGTGGGCGGGGTCGAGACGGGGGCCGAGGTGCGGGAACGGCTCGACGCCGGTGCCACGCTGGTGCAGGGCTACACCGCGTTCCTCTATCGCGGGCCGCTCTGGGCGCGCCAGATCCGCGCGGGGCTGCGTCGCCGCTGAGCCGACGCGGAGGAGCGGCGCATCAGGCCGTACACGAAAAAGGATCCCGGCGCCTTGCGCACGGGATCCTTCTTCTCGTCAGGGGATCCGGATCAGTCCGGGTACTGCCCGCGCTTGACCTGCGGCTTCGGCAGACGCATGAAGCGCATCTGCAGAGATCGCATCGCGGCGTACCAGGCCAGTCCGCGCTCGCGCTTGTCCTTGCCGAACTTGTCCGCGATCCGGCGGTTCACGCGGATGCCGAGGAAGACCATATCGATGATCGCGATCGCGATGAAGCCCCACAGGCCGATGAACGCCCAGTAGGCGACCAGGGTGTTCGGGATCAGCGAGACCACGATCACGACGACCATGAGAGCCATGATCCACTCGCTGACATGCCAGCCGGCGTCGACGTAGTCGCGCACCCAGCGCCGCTGCGGCCCGCGGTCGCGGACAGGGAGGTACTTCTCCTCGCCGTTCGCCATGCCGACGCGCTGCCGCTCCTGACGGAGGCGCAAGTCGGCGCGAGCCTGCGCCTTGGCCTCTTTGGTGTCCGGCACGAGCGGTCGGCGTCGAGCGGCCTCCTGCTCCGCGCGCGTCGGCGTGCGGCGCCCCTTGCCGTTCGCGTCGGCTGAGTCCTCTGGTGCGGGGGTGGGAGTGCTGGGCACGAAGGCTCCTGATGTCGAGAGAGCGGGAAACGGGTGTTCTCTAAGATTACCTGTATGACTTCTCCCTCCTCCTCGGTCACCGCACCCGGTGACGTCGAAGCCGCCGTCACCGCCGCCGTGAGCACCGGGATCCCCGCTGCGCTCAGCGATCTCGGTGCTCTCGTGCGCATTCCCGGGGTCGCGTGGCCGGCGTTCGATCAGACCCAGCTCGTGCGCAGCGCCGCCGCCGTCGCCGAGCTCGCCGAGGGTACAGGCGTGTTCGACAGCGTGCGCGTGCTGCGTGCGGCGATCCCCGGCACCGACGAGGTCGGCCAGCCCGCGATCCTGGCGCGTCGGGCCGCACGCAACGGCAAGCCCACGATTCTGCTCTACGCGCACCACGACGTCCAGCCCCCCGGGGACGACGAGCTGTGGGACACGCCGCCGTTCGAGCCCACCGTCCGGGACGGGCGTCTCTACGGTCGAGGGGCCGCCGACGACAAGGCCGGGATCATGGCGCACATCGCGTCCATCCGTGCGGTCGCGGAGGCGCTCGGCGATGACCTCGACCTCGGGATCGCGATGTTCATCGAGGGCGAGGAGGAGTACGGATCCCGCTCGTTCGGGCAGTTCCTCAGCGACAACGAGGACGCCCTGCGCGCCGACGCGATCGTCGTGGCCGACTCCGGCAACTGGGACTCCGTCACACCGGGTCTCACGGTGTCTCTGCGTGGCGCGGTGCGCTTCACCCTCACCGTGCGGACTCTCGACCACGCCTCGCACTCCGGCATGTTCGGGGGAGCGGTGCCCGACGCCATGCTTGCGACCATCCGCCTGCTGAACACGCTCTGGGACGAGAACGGATCCGTCGCGGTCGAGGGACTGACCGTGCGCGATGCGGAGACGCCCGAGTACAGCGAGGGGACGCTGCGCGAGGAGACCGGGCTGCTGCCCGGCGTCACGCCCATCGGCGACGGCACGATCCTCAGCCGCATCTGGAACAAGCCCTCGGTCACCGTGATCGGGGTGGACGCCACTTCCGTTGCGGCCGCATCCAACACGCTCTCGCCGGAGACGACGGTCGTGCTGAGCTGCCGCATCGCGCCGGGGCAGAGCGCGGACGACGCGTACGCCGCGCTGCAGGCGCACCTGCGTGCTCATGCGCCCTTCGGCGCGGAGCTCTCCTTCTCCGACGTCGACCTCGGCAACCCGTTCCTGGTCGACACGAGCGGCTGGGCGGTCGGGCTGACGCGCGGCGCCATGAAGGACGGCTACGGCACCGCACCCGTCGACCTCGGTATCGGCGGATCCATCCCGTTCATCGCCGACCTGGTGGAGCGCTTCCCCGGCGCGGAGATCCTCGTGACCGGCGTGGAGGACCCGCACGCGCGGGCGCACAGCCCCAACGAGTCGCTGCACCTGGACACCTTCCGCCACGCCGTGGCGACGGAGGCGCTGCTGCTCACCCGGATGAACGAGATCACCCTCTGACGAGGAAGGGCGCATCGATCGCGGTCATGACCGGCCGCGCTCGATGCCGCCCTCGTGCGCGGCGGTAGACTCGAAGCACGGGAACCGTGCCGGTGCACGGCCGATCCAAGGAGCGACATGAGCGACATCACCCTCACCCCCGAGACCACCGCCCACGGCGTGAAGCTCACCGACGCCGCCGCGGCGAAGGTGAAGAGCCTGCTGGAGCAGGAGGGTCGCGACGACCTCCGCCTGCGCGTCGCCGTGCAGCCCGGCGGCTGCTCCGGCCTGATCTACCAGCTGTACTTCGACGAGCGCTATCTCGAAGGCGACGAGACCGTCGATTTCGATGGCGTCGAGGTGATCGTCGACAACATGAGCGTGCCGTATCTCGACGGCGCGGCGATCGACTTCAAGGACACCATCTCGGAGCAGGGATTCACGATCGACAACCCCAACGCGCAGGGTTCCTGCGCCTGCGGCGACAGCTTCCACTGAGCCGCGAAATCCCTTCTCCCACCCCTGCGCCATCCACGCCGAACCTGCGTGGATGGCGTGAATCGGGTGTGAGCTTGCCCTAGACTGGGGTAGCCCACGTCCGTGATCTGAAAGGTGCATCGTGCCCTCGAAACGCCGCCTTCGTTGGGCCGCACTCCCCCTGGGAGTAGCGGCAGCCGTGGCCCTCTCGGGATGTGCCCCGCTCATGGAGCGCGGCTTCCTGCCCGGCTTCGACGACGGCACTCACGCGACGAATCAGACCGAGCGCGTCACGTCGCTCTGGGTCAACTCGTGGATCGTCCTCCTCATCGTCGGCCTCATCACCTGGGGTCTCATGGGCTGGGCTGCGATCGCCTACCGGCGTCGTAAGGGACAGACCGGCCTGCCGGTGCAGCTGCGCTACAACATGCCGATCGAGATCTTCTACACGCTCGTTCCGCTGATCCTGATCTTCGGCATGTTCGCCTTCACGGCGCGCGATCAGACGATCATCGAGACCCAGTACGGCCCGGGCAATGAGCCCGATGTCTCGATCACCGCGATCGGCAAGCAGTGGGCGTGGGACTTCCAGTACGACGGCACGGAGAAGGACAACTCCGACGCCGTCTGGACCATGGGTGTCCAGGCCCAGCCCGACAAGGCCGGCAACATCGATCAGGCCGCCCTGCCCACGCTGTACCTGCCGGTCGACAAGAAGGTGAAGATCACCCTGCAGTCGCGCGACGTGATCCACTCCTTCTGGATCATCGACTTCCTGTACAAGAAGGACATGTACATCGGCAAGGACAACTCCTGGTCGTTCACGCCGACCCGTGAGGGCACCTACCAGGGCAAGTGCGCCGAGCTCTGCGGCGAGTACCACTCGATGATGCTCTTCAACGTGAAGGTCGTCAGCGATGCGGAGTACCAGTCGTACTTGACCAAGCTCAAGGACGAGGGCAACACGGGCGACATCACCGACGCCTACGACCGCCTCACCAACTTCCCCGGCACCGGGAAGCCCGCGACTGACTCGGAAGCGAAGTAAGCAGAATGACGAGCACTCTTCCCGACACCTCCGAGGCCGGCGCGCGTCCGACGACGATCCCGCCGCGTCAGGCGGCTCTGCTCAGCTCGACCCGCGTCGAGCAGAAGGGCAACATCGTCGTCAAGTGGATCACCTCCACCGACCACAAGACGATCGGATACATGTATCTGATCGCCTCGGTGCTGTTCTTCCTCCTCGGCGGCGTGATGGCCCTCATCATCCGCGCTGAGCTGTTCTCGCCGGGCATGCAGATCGTGCCGACGAAGGAGCAGTACAACCAGCTGTTCACGATGCACGGCACGATCATGCTGCTGATGTTCGCGACCCCGCTGTTCGCGGGCTTCGCGAACGCGATCCTCCCGCTGCAGATCGGCGCCCCCGACGTGGCGTTCCCGCGTCTGAACGCCTTCGCGTTCTGGCTGTTCCTGTTCGGTTCGACCATCGCGGTCGCGGGCTTCCTCACGCCGCAGGGCGCGGCCTCGTTCGGGTGGTTCGCCTATCAGCCACTCGCGAGTGCGTCGTTCACTCCGGGTGCCGGCGGCAACCTCTGGATGCTGGGGCTCGGCATGTCCGGTTTCGGCACGATCCTCGGCGCCGTGAACTTCATCACCACGATCATCACCATGCGTGCGCCCGGAATGACGATGTGGCGCATGCCGATCTTCTCGTGGAACACGCTGATCACCAGCCTGCTGGTGCTGATGGCGTTCCCGGTGCTGGCCGCCGCCATCCTGGCCGCTGCCGCCGACCGCGTGCTCGGCGCGCACATCTACGACCCGGCCAACGGTGGCGTGCTCCTCTGGCAGCACCTGTTCTGGTTCTTCGGCCACCCCGAGGTCTACATCATCGCGCTGCCGTTCTTCGGCATCGTGTCGGAGATCTTCCCGGTGTTCAGCCGCAAGCCGATCTTCGGGTACAAGACCCTGGTCTACGCGACGATCGCGATCGCGGCGCTGTCTGTGGCCGTGTGGGCGCACCACATGTATGTGACCGGCGGGGTGCTGCTGCCGTTCTTCGCCCTGATGACGATGCTCATCGCCGTCCCCACGGGTGTGAAGATCTTCAACTGGATCGGCACGTTGTGGCGAGGGTCCGTGACCTTCGAGACGCCGATGGTGTTCGCCCTCGGCTTCCTGGTGTCGTTCGTCTTCGGCGGACTGACCGGCGTCATCCTGGCGTCTCCGCCGCTGGACTTCTTCCTCTCCGACTCGTACTTCGTGGTCGCGCACTTCCACTACGTGGTGTTCGGAACGGTCGTGTTCGCGATGTTCGCCGGTTTCTACTTCTGGTGGCCGAAGTGGACCGGCCGGATGCTCAACGAGCGCCTCGGCTACGTGCACTTCTGGATGCTGTTCATCGGCTTCCACATGACCTTCCTCATCCAGCACTGGCTGGGTGTCGACGGCATGCCGCGTCGCTACGCCGACTACTCGGCCTACGACAACTGGACGTGGGAGAACCAGGTCTCGACCATCGGCGCCATCATCCTGGGCGCGTCGATGCTGCCGTTCTTCCTGAACGTGTGGCTGACCGCCCGCAAGGCGCCGAAGGTAACCGTGAACGACCCGTGGGGCTATGGCGCCTCGCTCGAGTGGGCGACGTCCTGCCCGCCGCCGCGGCACAACTTCACCTCGATCCCGCGTATCCGCAGCGAGCGTCCGGCGTTCGACCTCAACCACCCGGAGGCCGCCGAGCACCCGGTTGCTGCGGCCGCTGACGGAAAGGCCCGCTGACCCATGCGCGACAACATCGTTCTGTGGTGGATCCTCACCGCATTCTTCGCCCTCATGGGCGTGACCTACACGGTCTGGAACCTGGTCGCGCACGCCGGTGAGCCCCCCGTGAATGCGATCGAGTGGGTCGGCACCGTCGCCCTGTTCTTCGCAACGTTCATGGGCGCGATGATCGCGTTCTACCTCGACCGCACCCACAAGGCACAGGGCGGCACGCTGCCCGAGGACATCCTCACCAGCGACATCGATGACGGCGATCCGGAGCTCGGCGAGTTCAGCCCGTGGTCCTGGTGGCCGATTGTCCTCGCGGGCGCTGCGGCGGTCGGCATGATCGCTCTCGCCGTGGGTGTGTTCCTCTTCCCGGTCGCGCTGGCAATCTTCGTGGTCGCGATCGTCGGCTGGGTGTACGAGTACTACCGCGGTCACTTCGCCCGCTGAGCGGAGATCCCCGCGAGAAGGCCCTGGAGCAACGCTCCAGGGCCTTCTTCTTTGTGGGTTCGCCACCCTCATCAGGGGTGACGGCGTCGAAGAGCTCAGCGAGGGATCGGGACCTTGGGTGGCGCGATCGCGATGGGGGCGCGCTGACCAGAGTGGCGTCCACGGTCCAGCGGTCGGAGGGGAGGTGCACGCCTCTGCCCGCCGCGTAAGGCCGTGACAACCTCGGACGCGGTCAGGCGTGAGTGCGGATACGGGCGATGCCCGTGAGGGGGTCCACGGGGCGCCGATGCACGCCGTCGGCGTCTTCGACGGGGTAGCCCTCACGTACCCAGTATTCGAAGCCGCCGATCATGAGCTTCACGTCGTATCCGAGCTTGGCGAACTCCAGGGCGCCCTTGTCACCTGCGTTGCAGCCAGGGCTCCAGCAGTAGACGACCACGGGGGTGCCCTGGGGGATCTCCTGCGGCGCCCTTGCTGCGATCTCGCTGTAATGCATGTGGATCGCATCGACGATGCGCCCCTGGGCCCAGGCCTCGTCGCTGCGGACGTCGACGACGGCGAGCTGTTCGCCGGCCTTGCGGGCGGCGTGCACGTCGCTCGCATCGGTCTCGTGGGAGAGCTTTGCGGTGAAGTGATCCGTGGCGGAGGTCATGCCGCCAGGCTACTCCGGTGAGGCACCGGGGAACGACGAAGGCCCCGTCTTGTGACGGGGCCTTCGATCGAGCTGGGGGAGCGGCCTACTCGCCGCCCTCCTTCGCCTGCAGGGATTCCGGAGCGAGCGCCGAGCTCGGCGTGTTCGGAGTCTCGCTGACGTGAGCGGTGTCGACCGGAGCGATCTGGTCCTCGCTCACACCGGCACGGGTGTGGGACGCCACGATCTCCTCGTGAGCGGCCTCGTTCGTGTCGTGCAGTGCATGACGCTGGTGCGCATCGGCTGCGGCGACCTCGGCCTGCGTGAGCGGGGACAGGCGGTCCTCGAAGAACCAGCGGGACATCGAGGAGCGCAGGTTCTGCGTCCACGGGATGCGGCCCTTGGCGTTCGGGCGGACCACGAGCGGCTCGTACGTCTCGATGTCGATGAGCTTCCAGCGGTCGTACACGTCGACGGGCTTGTGGACCTCGATGAACTCGCCGCCCGGAAGGCGCACGATCCTGCCGGACTCGTAGCCGTGCAGGACGATCTCGCGGTCCTTCTTCTGCAGGGCGATGCAGATGCGCTTCGTGACGAAGTAGCTGAGCACCGGGCCGATGAACAGCAATGCCTGGAGCGTGTGGATCACGCCCTCCATCGTCAGCGAGAAGTGCGTCGCGATCAGGTCGGACGAGGCGGCCGCCCACAG
Source organism: Microbacterium sp. 2MCAF23 (assembly GCF_052115565.1). Classification (NCBI taxonomy): domain Bacteria; kingdom Bacillati; phylum Actinomycetota; class Actinomycetes; order Micrococcales; family Microbacteriaceae; genus Microbacterium; species Microbacterium sp. 2MCAF23. The sequence goes on from NZ_JBFRGY010000016.1 coordinate 47,013, forward strand.
CGTCGCGTAGAAGATCACACCGGCCACGCCGATCGCGGTGCGCGTGGCGGAGGTGCGGGGACGCTGCGCGATGTGGTGCTCGCGCTTGTCGCCCGTGATCCACGCCTCGATGAAGGGGTAGACGGCGACGAGCACGATGAACAGGCCCAGCACCAGCACCGGGATGATGATCCCGAACGACCAGGTGTGGTCGAGGAACACGACATCGAGGTTCGACGGCGCCAGACGCAGCGCGCCGTCTGCGAAGCCGATGTACCAGTCCGGCTGCGTACCCGCCGACACGGGGGAGGGGTCGTACGGACCGTAGTTCCAGATCGGGTTGATCTGGAACAGCGAGGCGATCAAGACGATCACGCCGAACGTGATGAACAGGAAGCCGCCCATCTTCGACATGTAGATCGGCATCATCGGGTAGCCCACGACGTTCTCGTCCGTGCGGCCGGGGCCGGCGAACTGCGTGTGCTTGTTGATCACCATCAGCATGAGGTGCAGCACGACCAGGCCGATCACCAGGAGCGGCAGGATCAGGATGTGCAGCGTGTAGAGGCGCCCCACGATCTGGTCGCCCGGGAACTCGCCGCCGAACAGCATGAACGAGGTCCAGGTGCCGATCAGCGGGAGGCCCTTGATCATGCCGTCGATGATGCGCAGACCGTTGCCCGAGAGCAGGTCGTCGGGGAGCGAGTAGCCGGTGAAGCCCTCGGCCATGGCGAGGACGAACAGCACGAAGCCGATCACCCAGTTCAGCTCACGGGGCTTGCGGAACGCGCCCGTGAAGAACACGCGCAGCATGTGCACGCCGATGCCGGCCACGAAGGTCAGCGCCGCCCAGTGGTGGATCTGGCGGACCAGCAGGCCGCCGCGCAGATCGAACGAGATGCGCAGCGTCGAGTCGAGGGCCGCGGACATCTCCACACCGCGCATGGGCGCGTAAGCGCCGGCGTAGTGGGTGGGCACCATCGACGCCTGGAAGAAGAACGTCAGGAAGGTGCCGGACAGCAGCACCACGACGAAGCTCCACAGTGCGATCTCGCCGAGCATGAAGGACCAGTGATCCGGGAAGATCTTCCGGCCCAGCTCCTTGACGAAACCGGAGAGGCTCGTCCGCTCATCGATGTAGTTGGAGAGACCGCCGACGAATCGGCCGCCCAGGGGCGCCTCCGAAGGCTTCTCCGAGGACTTCTGTTCGGTAACAGTTGCGGTGCTCAATGACGCTCCCAGAAGCTCGGACCGACGGGTTCGTGGAAATCGCTCTGCGCGACGAGGTAGCCCTCATCGTCGACCGTGATCGGCAGCTGCGGCAGCGGGCGGGCCGCCGGACCGAAGATGACCTTGGCCTCTTCGGTGATGTCGAACTGCGACTGGTGGCAGGGGCAGAGCAGGTGGTGCGTTTGCTGCTCGTACAGCGCGACGGGGCAGCCGACGTGGGTGCAGACCTTGGAGTACGCGACGATGCCGTTGTACGCCCAGTCCTTGCGCGCTTCGGAGGGATGGAGCTGCTCGGGAAGCAGGCGGACGAGCAGCACGATCGCCTTGGCCTTCTCCTCGAGGTAGCCGTCCTCGTGGCCGACCTTGCTGAGCGGCTCCGGGATCACGTGCACGGCGGAGCCCAGCACGATGTCCGCGGCGCGGATCGGCGTGCCGTCGGGGTCGTGCGCAAGGCGCATCCCCTTCTCCCACATCGTGTGCTTGAGCAGCTGCACCGGGTCGCCCGCGATCGGGTTCTCCGGGGTGCTGTGCGGGGCCAGCCCGCGGAAAAGCGCGAGACCGGGGACGACGGAGGCGACCACTGCGGCGATGAGCGAGTTGCGGATCATCACACGGCGCCCGAACCCGGACTCCTCGTTCGCGTCTGCGAAGGCCTTGATCGCGGCCTCGCGGGTCGAGTCGCGGCCACGGGTGGGGTGGCGGTACTCGATGTGCTCGTGGTCCGCCATGATCGCCTTCGACCAGTGGATCGCACCGATACCCAGCGCGAGCAGAGCGAGGGCGATTCCGAGGCCGATGAACAGGTTGTTGTAGCGCACGTCGATGAGCGAGCCGCTCTCGATCGGGAACAGCATGTAGGCGGCGACCGCCCAGATGCTGCCTGCGAGCGAGAGGTAGAAGAGCGTGTAGACCGTGCGGACAGCGGCGTTCATCGCCTTCGGGTCCTGGTCGGTGACGCGCTCGCGGTGCGCGGGCAGCCCCGGGTTGTGCGCGGGGTCGCTGACGTCGACGCTCAGCCCGGCCGGTGCCTGATAGGTCCGGTCAAGAGCGTGCGGGTCGTCGTGTGCCATGGTTCTCCTCGTACGTTCTTCGATATGCCGGCGTCAGTTGGACTTCGCCGTGATCCACACGGTGATGGCGACCAATGCGCCGATGCCGAAGATCCAGATGAACAGACCCTCCGAGACGGGTCCGAGCGATCCGAGGTCCATACCGCCGACCTGGGGCGCGTTCTGCTGGAAGAGCAGCGCAGAGATGATGTCGCGCTTGTCTTCGGCCGAAAGGTTCATGTTGCCGAAGACCGGCATGTTCTGCGGACCGGTGACCATGGCGGCGTACATGTGCAGTGCGCTGGTCTTCATCAGGCCCGGGGCGTACTTGCCCTCCGTCAGAGCGCCACCGGCGCCCGCGACGTTGTGGCACATCGCGCAGTTGATGCGGAACAGCTCGGCACCGTGCGCGACATCGCCCTTGCCGTCGAGGATCTTCTCCTCGGGGTAGGTCGGGCCGGGCGCCACGGACTGGACCCAGGCGGCGACGTTCTTGATCTGCTCCTCGGAGAACTGCGGGTGCTTCTGCGGAGCCTGCGGGCCCTGCATCTGCAGCGGCATGCGCCCGGTGGACATCTGGAACTCGACCGCGAGCTCGCCGACGCCGTACAGGCTCGGTCCGGTGGCGGTGCCCTGCAGGTTCATGCCGTGGCAGGTGGCGCAGTTCGCCTGGAACAGCTTCTGCCCGTCCTCGGTCGAGACCGCGGCGGTGACGGACGCCGGCTCGGTCGCGGCGAACGCCGCACTCGCACCGGCGTAGATGCCGCCGGTGATCATCAGGCCTGCGCCGATCAGAGCCGCAGCGGCCAGGGGGCTGCGACGGCCAGTACGGCGCTTCTTCTCACGTGCCATGTCGGGAATCCGCTCCGCTTCTTACTTGAGGAAATAGATGACGAAGAACAGCACGATCCAGACGACGTCGACGAAGTGCCAGTAGTAGGACACCACGATCGCGGTCGTCGCCTCCTTGTGCGTGAAGTTCTTGACGGCGAAGGCGCGGCCGAGGGTCAGCAGGAACGCGACCAGACCGCCGGTGACGTGCAGAGCGTGGAAGCCCGTGGTGATGTAGAACGCGGAGGCGTAGGAGTCGGCCGAGATCGGCATGCCCTCCGCGACCAGCTGCGAGTACTCCCAGACCTGGCCGGACACGAAGAACGCGCCCATCGCGAAGGTCAGCCAGAACCACGGCACCATGCCCCAGCGCTTGCGTCCCTTGTCGTTCACCGACGTGTAGGGCTGCATGCGCTCCGCGGCGAAGACACCCATCTGGCAGGTGAACGAGGACGCCACCAGGACCAGGGTGTTGATCGCGGCGAACGGCACGTTCAGGCTCTCTGTGCGCGATGCCCAGAGCTCCGGAGAGGTGCTGCGCAGGGTGAAGTAGATCGCGAAGAGTCCCGCGAAGAACATCACCTCACTGCCGAGCCAGACAATGGTTCCCACAGCCACCGGGTTGGGGCGCTTGATCGTTCTCGCCGCCGGGGCATACGTCGCTGAGGTCGTCACCCGTCCATTATGGCCGATCCGAGACGCCGATTGTCGCACCGGCGGCGGCGGTTCAGCCCGTCAGGGCCTCGGTGTGGCCTCGGAACCAGCCGCGAATCCCCTGAGAGACGCGGGCTTGCGGGCGGGTCGCCGGGTGCCGGAGCGGGGATCACGACTGCATCACATCGCTAGGATCGCTGGCATGGCGGATGTTCTGACCTGGCCCGATGTCCTCTCCACGCTCCTCGCCGGGCGTGACCTGAGCGTCTACGAGTCGACCTGGGCGATGCGTCAGGTGATGCGCGGGCAGGCCACTCAGGCGCAGCTGGCCGGCTTCCTCGTCGGGCTGCGCGCCAAGGGGGAGACGATCGACGAGGTGGTCGGCTTCCGTGACGCGATCCTGGAAGCGGCCGTGCCGCTGCCCGTGTCCTCGGATGTGCTGGACATCGTGGGAACCGGGGGAGACCGGATCGGGACCGTGAACGTGTCCACCACCGCCGCCATCATCATCGGGGCGACCGGCATCCCCGTCGTCAAGCACGGAAATCGCGCGGCCAGCTCGGCGTCCGGATCCTCCGACGTGCTCGGTGCGCTCGGCCTCCAGCTCACCCTCGACCCGCAGGCCGTCGCCGAGATCCTGGACCGCACCGGCATCACGTTCGCCTGGGCGGGGGCGTTCCACCCCGGGTTCAAGAACGCGGGCGCCGTCCGCGCAGAGCTCGGTGTGCCGACCGTGTTCAACATGCTCGGCCCGCTGTGCAACCCGGCGCGCGCCGAAGCGAATGCGGTGGGCGTCGCCCAGCTCGACCGGGTGCCGCTCATCACCGGCGTGTTCCGCACCCGCGGCGCCACGGCTCTCGTGTTCCGCGGTGACGACGGACTGGACGAGCTCACGACGACGGGCCACAGCCGTATCTGGGAGGTCACCCGCGGAGACATCCACGAGCACGACCTGGATCCGCGCGACCTGGGCATCCCGCTCGCCGATCTCGCCGACCTCATCGGCGGTTCCCCGGAGCACAACGCGGGCGTGCTGCGCCGCACGCTGGAAGGCGAGCGCGGCGCCGTGCGCGACATCGTGCTGCTGAACGCGGCGGCCGGCATCGTCGCCTACGAGCTGTCCCACGACGCGTCCCAGGCGCAGGTGCCGATCGTGCAGCGGCTGCGCGCGGCCCTGGGCCTGGCTGAAGCAGCCGTCGACGACGGGCGCGCGCTCGCGAAGCTGGACGCGTGGGTCGCGACATCCAAGGAGCTCGCCGCGAGCTGAGCGGCGCAGGGGACTGTCGGCATGGATCCGCAAGAGGCGCTGCTCGAGATCGCCAGGCTGCTCGAGCGCGAGCGGGCGTCGCGCTATCGGGCCAAGGCGTTCCGCGCCGCCGCGGCGACCTATGCCGAGCTCCCCGAGGACGCACGGTCGGATCTGAATCGGATCCAGCAGGCGAAAGGGATCGGATCCTCGACGTTCGAGGTCATCCGGCAGGCACTCGACGGGCAGACGCCGTCCTACCTCGTCGAGCTTCGCGGCGAGGTCGAACCGGAGATCGTCTCGGAGCTGCGTTCCCGGCTGCGCGGAGATCTGCACGCGCACACCGAATGGTCGGACGGGACGACCTCGATCGAGGCGATGGCGGACGCCGCCCGCGCCCTGGGGCACGAGTACCTCGCCATCACCGACCATTCGCCGCGGTTGCGCGTGGCGCGCGGCCTGACCGCTGAGCGGCTGCGTCTGCAGCTGCCGCAGGTGCGTGCGCTCAGTGGTGAGGGGTTCACGATGCTCACCGGGATCGAGGTCGACATCCTCGACGACGGGCGCCTGGACCAGGAGGACCGGCTGCTCGGCGAACTGGACGTCGTGGTCGCCTCGGTGCATTCCAAGCTCGCGATGGAGCCGGGGCCGATGACCCGGCGCATGGTCGCGGCGGTCTCGAACCCGCGTGTCAGCGTGCTCGGACATGTCACAGGTCAACTCGTGCAGGGGGAGCGGGGCACTCGCCCGCCCTCGAGGTTCGATGCCAGGGCGGTGTTCGAGGCGTGCGCCGAGAACGGCGTCGCCCTCGAGATCAACTCGAGACCGGAGCGGAACGATCCGCCGGACGGGCTCCTCGCACTCGCGCTCGAGATCGGCTGCCTGTTCTCGATCGACTCCGACGCGCACGCGCCAGGGCAGCTGTCGCTGCTGGACCACGGAGCCCAGCGTGCCGAGCGCGCCGGCGTCCCCGCAGAGCGGATCGTGACGACCTGGGGGCTCGACCGGCTGCTGCGCTGGGCCGGTTGAGTCGCACCGAAGACGGGCCGTTCGAGCCCTGGGAGGGACGGGCGACGGCTCAGGCCGTGCGGCTGAGCGCCTCCAACGCACGTGCCATCGACGTGCCGAGGTTCCAGCGTTCCGCGACCCCGACCGCGGTGGCGGTCTCGGCGGCGTCGAGCGGCCGCAGGGCCTCGGCAGGAACGGCGATCGGCAGCGCGGTCGCGACGCGCACCACGGTGGGGGCGACGTCGAGATAGTCCGATGCGGCGAGGATCTTCTTCGCCACGCTCGCCGACATCCCCTCCGCCCCCTCGGCGGCGGTGCGGATCGCCGCGAGGTCGCCGTGCACGGCGAGGAGGTTCGCCGCGGTCTTCTCCCCGACGCCCGCGACTCCGGGCAACCCGTCGGAGGCGTCGCCGCGCATCGTGGCGAAGTCGGCGTACTGGCTGGGCAGCACGCCGTACTTGCGCACCACGGTCTCCTCGGTGACGTCCTCGAGATTGCTCATCCCGCGGGCGGTGTAGATCACGCGGACACCACGGCCGTCGTCGACGAGCTGGAACAGGTCGCGGTCTCCGGTGATGATGTCGACGGGCATGTCGGACACGGTCGCCAAGGTGCCGATCACATCGTCGGCCTCGTGCTCCGCGACGCCGATGATCGGGATCCGCAGTACGCCGAGCGCCTCGCGGATGATCGGGATCTGCGCCTCGAGCGGGTCCGGAACCTCCTCGACATCCGCGCCGCCCGGGACCACCTCGACGACGCGGTGCGCCTTGTAGCTCGGGATGAGGTCGACGCGCCACTGCGGACGCCAATCATCGTCCCAGCAGGCGACGAGGTGCGTCGGGCGATACGCGGACACGAGCTTCGCGATCATGTCGAGCAGCCCGCGGGCCGCGTTCACCGAGGTGCCGTCCGGCGCCTTGACCGCGTCGGGCACGCCGTAGAACGCGCGGAAGTAGAGGCTGGCGGTGTCCAGGAGGAGCAGCTTGGGAGCGGCGTCGGTCATGCCCACAGTCTGCCAGTGCCTTCGTCGAAAGGGCGGCCGTCGAAACCGCGGGGAGCACCCACGCGGATCCGCGGGAACATCGCGAGATCCCGTGGCGTTGAACATCTGCTGTGCAGGACGCTCGGCGGCTAGGGGCCGCAGGAACGCGGGCAGCGGAACCCTCAGCGACCTGATAGCATGAAGTGTCACCCGTGGGGGCATCCTCTCGCGTGCGTGACGACCAAGACACATTCATTCGCCGCGGGGCAATCCCATGCTCTGATGAGCGCGCGCCGCAGCCCGAGTATCCATCAACAAGGACAACCCACTACATGACTACCGCAACGGCCGCCCCGGCCACCAAGCAGGTCGCGATCAACGACATCGGATCTGCCGAGGACTTCCTGGCCGCGGTCGAGAAGACCCTGAAGTTCTTCAACGACGGCGACATCATCGAGGGCACGATCGTCAAGATCGACCGCGACGAGGTCCTCCTCGACGTCGGCTACAAGACCGAGGGCGTCATCCCCTCGCGCGAGCTGAGCATCAAGCACGACGTCGACCCCAACGAGGTCGTCTCCGTCGGCGACCAGGTCGAGGCCCTCGTTCTCCAGAAGGAGGACAAGGAAGGCCGTCTGATCCTGTCCAAGAAGCGCGCCCAGTACGAGCGCGCCTGGGGCGATGTGGAGAAGATCAAGGAGAACGACGGCGTCGTCACCGGATCGGTCATCGAGGTCGTCAAGGGTGGACTCATCGTCGACATCGGCCTCCGTGGCTTCCTGCCGGCCTCGCTCATCGAGCTGCGCCGCGTCCGCGACCTCACGCCGTACCTCGGCCAGGAGATCGAGGCCAAGATCCTCGAGCTGGACAAGAACCGCAACAACGTCGTGCTCTCGCGCCGCGCCTTGCTCGAGCAGACGCAGTCCGAGTCGCGCACCACGTTCCTCAACAACCTGCACAAGGGCCAGGTCCGCAAGGGCGTCGTGTCGTCGATCGTGAACTTCGGTGCGTTCGTCGACCTTGGCGGTGTGGACGGCCTCGTGCACGTCTCCGAGCTGTCCTGGAAGCACATCGAGCACGCCTCCGAGGTCGTCGAGGTGGGCCAGGAGGTCACCGTCGAGATCCTCGAGGTCGACCTCGACCGCGAGCGCGTCTCCCTGTCGCTGAAGGCGACGCAGGAGGACCCGTGGCAGGTCTTCGCCCGCACCCACGCCATCGGCCAGGTCACGCCGGGCAAGGTCACCAAGCTGGTTCCGTTCGGTGCGTTCGTGCGCGTCGCGGACGGCATCGAGGGCCTCGTGCACATCTCCGAGCTGTCCAGCAAGCACGTCGAGCTGGCTGAGCAGGTCGTCTCGGTGGGCGAAGAGGTCTTCGTCAAGGTCATCGACATCGACCTCGAGCGCCGTCGCATCTCGCTGTCGCTGAAGCAGGCCAACGAGTCGGTCGACCCCTACGGCACCGAGTTCGACCCGGCCCTGTACGGCATGCTCGCCGAGTACGACGAGAACGGCGAGTACAAGTACCCGGAGGGCTTCGACGCCGAGACCGGTGCCTGGAAGGACGGCTTCGACGCTCAGCGCGAGGCTTGGGAGCAGGAGTACGCGGCTGCCCAGGCTCGCTGGGAGGCGCACAAGGCTCAGGTCATCAAGGCCGCCGAGGCCGAGGCTGCTGCGGGCGACGACTTCGGCGCGGCCGCGCAGTCGTTCTCGAGCGACTCCGCCGGTGCCGGCACGCTGGCCGACGACGAGGCTCTCGCGGCTCTGCGCGAGAAGCTCTCGGGCGGCAACGCGTAAGCAGCATCACCCTTCAGAACGGGCCGTCGCCTCGCCTTCGGGCGGGGTGGCGGCCCGTTCTGCGTACCCGGATGGATGCCGGAAGGGCGACTGAGCCCGCAGCGGTGGTTCGCCGTGAATCATGGCCGCACGGACGTGTGAGGATGGAGACCATGGATGCGATCGCTCTGGGTGCTCGCGATGCGCACGGGCGGATCCGCGTTCGGTGACGTTCGTCGGTCACGCCCCGAGATCCCCCGCGTACCGGAGGCTCATCCTCGGACTTTTCTTTGCGGGCATCGCGACGTTTGCGCAGCTGTACGCGCCGCAGGCCGTGCTGCCGCAACTGGCCCGCGATCTCGCCGTGGACCCGGCGACCGCCGCACTGAGCGTCTCCGCGGCCACGCTGGGTCTTGCGGCCTCGGTGATCGGCTGGTCGGTCGTCGCCGACCGGATCGGGAGAGTACCGGCGATGGCGGTCGGGGTGATCACGGCCACCGCGCTGGGGCTGCTCGCGCCGTTCAGCGGAGACATCGGCGTCCTGCTCGCCCTGCGGTGCGCCGAGGGGGTCGCACTGGGCGCCGTGCCCGCCGTCGCCCTCGCCTACCTCTCCGAGGAGGTCGGCCCTCGCCACGCGGCCGCTGCCGCGGGCAGCTACATCGCCGGCACCACGGTCGGCGGGCTCGCAGGCCGGATCGTGTCGGGTCTGGTCGCCGAGGTCGCGGGCTGGCAGACGGGCGTGTGGGCAGCGACGGGACTCTGCGCCGTCGCCGCCGCGTTGTTCCTCTGGCTTGCGCCGCGGTCGCAGGGCTTCGTGCCGCTGCGGCGACGTGCCGGCCGCGGCTCCGGCGTGCTGGCGCGGATCCTCGGCCTGCTGCGATCGCCCCGCCAGCTCGCACTCTACGCTCAGGCGTTCCTGCTGATGGGTGCCTTCGTGGCGGTGTACAACTACCTCGGGTTCCACCTCGCCTCGCCGCCGTTCGCGCTGCCCGTCTGGTTCGTGACGCTGCTGTTCCTCGCGTATCTGGCGGGCACCGCGTCTTCGCCGTGGGCCGGCGTCCTCGCGTCGACGGCCGGACGCTTCCCCGTGCTGCTGGGTTCGGTCGCGGTGATGGCTGGGGGAGCCGCCCTCATGCTCGCGCCGCTCACGATCATCGTGCTCGTCGGCCTGCTGCTCTTCACCGCGGGATTCTTCGGCGCGCACGCGGTGGCGTCCGGCTGGACGCCGGTCGCTGCCTCCGCGGAGAGCCGTGCGCAGGCGTCGTCGCTGTATTACTTCGCGTACTACGCGGGATCGAGCCTGTTCGGGTGGGCACTCGGGATCGCTTTCGGCTCATGGGGTTGGGCGTGGTTCGGGGGGATCGTGATCGGGATGTGCGCTCTGGCTGCCCTGGCGGCCGAGGTCGCGTTGCGTGCGGCGGATCCGTCTTCCCAGGGAGGGAGCAGTCGGCCCTGACGGCGAGCAGCGGATCCCCGTGCAAGACTGGCAGCATGCCCCTCATCGCGCTCACCGGCGGTATCGCGTCGGGCAAATCCACGATCGCGGCACGGCTCGCCGAGCACGGCGCCGTCGTCATCGACGCCGATCGGATCGTCCGCGACGTGCAGGCACCGGGCTCACCAGTGCTCGCGCGCATCGCGGCCGAATTCGGCGCCGAGATGATCCAGCCCGACGGCGCGTTGGATCGCGCGAGGCTCGGAGCACGGGTCTTCGGCGACGCCGAGGCGCTCGGCCGTCTGAACGCCATCGTGCATCCCGCCGTGAAGGCCGAGTCGCAGCGCCGGTTCGCGGCGGCCCTGGCGGCGGATCCCGCCGCTGTCGTGGTCTACGACGTCCCGCTGCTGGTGGAGGCGCGGGTGGACGATCCCTGGGATCTGATCGTCGTCGCCGACGCCCCGGCCTCTGTGCGCGAGGACCGGCTGGTGACGGAACGAGGTCTCGACCGAGACGAGGCGCGCAAGCGGATCGCCTCGCAGGTGTCGGACGAGCGCCGTCGCGAGATCGCGGACGTGCTCGTCGATACGGCGAGCTCGCTCGCGGACACCCTCCGCCAGACGGACGAGCTGTGGCAGCGGCTGCGGACCGAGGCGCGGGCGTGACGGATCTGCTGGCGGCATATGATCTGCAGCTGCGCGGAGAGGCGGAGTTGGCAGGTGCCGCGGATGTGCGGAGCATCGGCCCTGTCTCGGTCGGTCTCTTTCCCGGCGGTGCCGGATTCGCGAGCTACGTCGATCTCGCAGGCCTGGGCGAGCGGCGGATCCGAGCGCTCGTGCGGGAAGCGCGTGCTCACTTCGAGGTGTTGCCGGAGGTGCGCTCCGCGGAGTGGAAGACGCGCGGACACGACGTCGCTCCCGGCCTCGAGGAGGCGTTGCGCGATGCGGGTTTCGTACCGCAGGAGGCGGAGTCGGTGATGCTCGGCGAAGCGGCTGCCCTCGCCGGCGCAGTGCCGGTGCCCGAGGGCGTGGTGCTGCGCGAGATCCGGGACGAGACGGACATCGTGGAGATGGAGCGGATGCAGGCGGCCGTCTTCGGGCACGGCGATGGCGCCGAGAGGGTGCAGCGCACGATCGCGCGTGTCGCGGCCGGCGACGACGTCGTGCTGTGGATCGCGGAGGCCGAAGGGCGCGTGATCAGCGGAGGCCGCCTCGAACCCGTCGCCGGCACCGAGTTCGCCGGGATCTGGGGCGGCGCCACCGTTGCGGAGTGGCGCGGGCGGGGCGTGTACCGCGCGCTGACGGCGAAGCGGGCGCAGGCAGCCCTGCATCGCGGGCTGCGATATCTGCATTCCGACTCCACCGAGTTCTCCCGGCCGATCCTGGAGCGCTCCGGGATGCGCAAGGTCACGACCACCACGCCGTACGTCTGGACGCGCGGAGGCTGACGGCTACTCCGCGTGAGTGCGTGCGCGACGTCGCAGGGACCGTCGCCGCATGACGACGATGATTGCGACGATCAGGACGACCAGCAGGATCGCCGCGACGACGGGGACGAGGATCGCGGCCGCGCTCAGAACGAACGCGGCGATGTCCTCCGTCGTGCTGAGCACCGGGGCGGCGACGCCCGCCGTGGCTGCGTTCGCCGCGACCCGCCCAGTGGCCTTGGCGGCGTGCACGGCGAGCGCGATGACGATCCCGACGACGATGGGGATCCAGGTGTGCTCGGAGAAGAACGCGCCGGGATCATCCACGGCGACGGTCCGCGCGCTCGCGCCGGCGCCGAAGGCGACGCCGCCGGCGGCGGGTCGGATGATGCTGTGCACGACGTCGTTCAGAGAATCCAGAGCGGGGATCTTGTCCGCCACGACCTCCAGCACCAGAAGGACGCCGATGATCCAGAGGGCGACGTCGCTGCCCAACCAGGACCAGCCGGCGGGGAGGGCGACGGCGGGCAGGAGCTTCGCCGCCAGGCCGAGCAGGAACAGCGGTATCCAGGCGTTCAGGCCGGCCGCCGCAGCCAGGCTGGATCCGATCACGAATTCGAGCACGGCACCACTGTAGGTGAGCGACCGGGGTTTGCCGCCTGCTGCCCCCTGAGCCGGAATGACAAGGGGGCGACAGCGGGGAGCGCTGATCGATCGCGCGGTTTGTTCGTATGGTTTGCAATATTCGATTGGATCGTATATGTTCGCTCGCGGGGCAGTGCGGGGAAGCGCTGTGGGGACAATGGGGAAAGCTCTGGGGAGTATCTGGGTGCTGGACGTGCGGCGTCTCCGTCGTGCGCGTCGACCCTGTGACGTGCGCGATCTCGGTTTCTGAGCCTCTCGCTCAACCGATATCTGGAGTGCAGAATCATGACCGACGTCAAGAGCGGCCTCTCGCGCCGTACCGTAATCAAGGGTGCCGCGTGGTCGGTGCCCGTCATCGCCGTCGCGGCGGCCGCGCCGTTGGCTGCCGCGAGCACGAACACCAACCCGACGAGTGTCGGATCGCTCGTCGAGTCCTCGCCGAACGTGAAGGACAGCGTGCTGTCTGCGTCCTCGTCGCGCGTCGAGGCGTGCTTCCCGAACGACACCTTCTCGACCCCGTTCAACCTGATCGCCACGATCACCTTCGACAACAGCGACCCGGCATTCTCCCTCGCAGGGGCCACTGTCACGTCGGCCGGGAATGTCTGGACCGTCGCCAGTCGCACGGCGACGTCGGTGACGCTCACAGCGACGCAGACGGTGACCTGCTACGCCGGTATCACTGGGTTCGACCTGGCGTACAACGCCGGATCCGCCGTGCCTCCGCTGAATTCGCTGACTCTGAACATCTCGGGGGTGAGCACGGACGGGACGCGAAAGATCGATGGTCTGATCTCGGCCCTCGACAACGGTCCGGTCGTGGGGCCCAAGGTCCACGACGCCTGATCCCTTGGGATCCATCGAGGAGCCCCCGACGCCAATGTCGGAGGCTCCTCGTAGTGTTAAGGGATGCAACCCACGCGTTCGGTCCGGCCGTTCGAAGTCGTCTCGGAGTACGTGCCCGCCGGTGATCAGCCGCAGGCCATCTCCGAGCTCGCGGCGCGCATCAACGCGGGTGAGACCGACGTGGTGCTGCTCGGCGCGACCGGAACCGGCAAGTCCGCGACCACGGCGTGGCTCATCGAGCAGGTGCAGCGCCCCACGCTGGTGCTCGCGCACAACAAGACGCTGGCCGCGCAGCTGGCGAACGAGTTCCGCGACCTGATGCCGAACAATGCCGTCGAGTACTTCGTCTCGTACTACGACTACTACCAGCCCGAGGCCTACGTCCCGCAGACGGACACCTTCATCGAGAAGGACTCGTCGGTCAACGCCGAGGTGGAGCGGCTGCGTCACTCCACGACGAACTCGCTGCTCAGCCGCCGCGACGTGGTGGTCGTCTCCACGGTGTCGTGCATCTACGGGCTCGGCGCGCCGGAGGAGTACCTGCGGGCGATGGTCGCGCTGCAGGTGGGGGAGCGCTACGACCGCGATGCGCTGATCCGGCAGTTCATCGCCATGCAGTACAACCGCAACGATGTCGACTTCTCCCGCGGCAACTTCCGCGTGCGCGGCGACACGATCGAGATCATCCCCGTCTACGAGGAGCACGCGATCCGCATCGAGCTGTTCGGTGACGAGATCGAGGCGCTGTACTCGCTGCATCCGCTCACCGGAGAGGTGATCGCCAAGCTGGATTCCGTGCCGATCTTCCCCGCCTCGCACTATGTGGCCGGCACCGACGTCGTCCAGCGGGCGATCGGCCAGATCGAGGAGGAGCTCACAGAGCGGCTCGCCGAGCTCGAACGCCAGGGCAAGCTGCTCGAGGCGCAACGGCTGCGCATGCGGACATCGTTCGACCTGGAGATGCTGCAGCAGCTCGGCTTCTGCTCCGGCATCGAGAACTACTCGCGGCACATGGATGGCCGCGAGGCGGGCGAGCCCCCGCACACGCTGCTGGACTTCTTCCCCGACGACTTCCTGCTCGTCATCGATGAGTCGCATGCGACGGTGCCCCAGATCGGAGCCATGTATGAGGGCGATGCATCCCGCAAGCGCACCCTCGTCGACCACGGCTTCCGGTTGCCCAGCGCGCTGGACAACCGCCCGCTGCGGTGGGATGAGTTCAAGAACCGGATCGGGCAGACCGTCTACCTCTCTGCGACCCCCGGCAAGTACGAGATGGGCATCGCCGACGGCGTCGTCGAGCAGATCATCCGGCCGACCGGGCTCGTGGATCCGGAGATCGTCGTGAAGCCCTCGAAGGGGCAGATCGACGACCTGCTCGAGGAGATCCGGCTGCGGGTCGAACGTGATGAGCGCGTGCTCGTCACCACGCTCACGAAGAAGATGGCGGAGGAACTCACCGACTTCCTGGGGGAGCACGGGGTCAGGGTCCGCTACTTGCACTCGGACGTCGACACTCTGCGCCGCGTCGAGCTGCTCACCGAGCTGCGGGCGGGTGTCTACGATGTGCTCGTCGGCATCAACCTGCTTCGCGAGGGCCTCGACCTGCCGGAGGTGTCGCTGGTCGCGATCCTCGATGCGGACAAGGAGGGGTTCCTCCGCAGCGGCACGTCACTCATCCAGACCATCGGCCGAGCGGCGCGCAACGTGTCCGGTCAGGTGCACATGTACGCCGACAACATGACCGACTCGATGAGCAAAGCGATCGAGGAGACCGAGCGCCGACGTGAGAAGCAGATCGCGTACAACACGGCGAACGGCATCGATCCTCAGCCGCTGCGCAAGCGCATCGCGGACATCACCGATGTGCTCGCGCGCGAAGGGGCGGACACCGCCGAGATGCTCGCCAAGCGCACCAAGTCCGGGCGAGGCAAATCGCCGACTCCGAACCTGCGGCGCGTGGGCATCGCGGCCGAGGGTGCGGAGCAGCTCGAGGAGACGATCGCGGATCTGTCCGCGCAGATGCTGGCCGCGGCCGGAGAGCTGAAGTTCGAGCTCGCCGCGCGCCTGCGCGACGAGGTGCAGGACCTGAAGAAGGAGCTGCGTGCCATGGAGCGGGCCGGACACGCCTGACTCGATCGTGCAGAGCGCCCATGGCGGAGGAGGCCACATGGTGGACGCGTCGGTGGCTGAATTGGCCGACCGGATCCGCGCGCTGCTCGGCGGTACGGATGACGTCGAGGAGCGCGCGATGTTCGGCAGTCGCGCCTTCCTCAGCGAAGGGCGGATCCTGGTGGGCGCGCGCAAGGGTGGGGTGCTGCTGGTGCGCGTCGGCGCGGAGCGCGGCGCGGTGCTGCTGACCGGGCAAGGAGTCGCTCGCGCGGTCATGGGCGCCCGCACCATGAGCGAGAACTGGCTCGACGTGGCGCCCGAGGCGATCGCCGACGACAGGGCGCTCATGGAATGGATAGATCTCGCGCGGGAGGACGCCGGTGCCGCGTGAGGCGGTTTCGGGCGGCGCCGGTGCGGGGTGATGCGCTTGTGGGAGGATGCCGGCGCGGCATGATGCGCTCGCTCGGGACGCGGGGGCGCGGCATCGCGACGCGATTCCGAGGTGACCTCGCCGGGCGGGCTCAGGGACAGTGCACGAGCGGCTTCGGGCCGCTGCGGTCGATCTCGTGCGCCGTCATCGGGGCGCCGCACAGCGGGCAGCCGCGCTGCGCGCGTTCCGCGGCTGACGGCGGCGGTGTCGCCTCGTAGGGGCCGACCGAGGCCGGGCCGGCGAAGCGGATCAGGTTGGTGTTGATCCATGCATAGAGGCCCCCCGCCTCACGGATGCGCTGCCGGAGCGGCGGTCGTTCCACGGGATTGTTCGTCATGATTATTAGTGTACTAATGATTAGGGCGGTTGGTAACATGTCGGGGTGATCGATCCCACCCCCGACGACCTGCTCCGCTTGGACAACCAGTTGTGCTTCGCCCTCGTGACGGCCGCGCGCAACGTGGTCGGTGTCTACCGGCCGATCCTCGAGCCCCTCGGTCTCACGCATCCCCAGTACCTGGCGATGCTGGCGCTGTGGGAGCAGTCTCCGCGGTCGCTGGGGGAACTGGCGACGGCCCTCGCCATGGATCCGGCGACGGCCTCGCCCCTCGTGAAGCGACTCGAGTCCGACGGGCTGATAGAGCGTCAGCGCAGTGCCGCCGACGAACGCCGACTCGACATCGCTCTCACGTCGCGCGGCGCGGCACTGCGAACGCAAGCGTTGGACGTTCCCCGGCAGGTGATGGCGCGGCTCGGCATGACGGTGCCCGAAGTGGAAGCCGTGCGCGACGCGCTGAACCGGTTCGCCGGCGCTGTCGATCTCTGACGCTGTCTCTGCGCGGCCAGGCCCGCGACGGACGGTTCTCGGTGATCGCGGTGGCGGGTGTCAGCACGTAGGGTGAGGGAATGGTCCGCGACGACCGGCGCCTTCGCACCCTTCCGCTTTCGGGAATGTTCGCCGGTGTGGTGTTTCTGGCCGCGCTGCTCATGGCCATCTCGTCCCTGCAGGGAGTTCCGCAGTTCGGCGACATCGCCTTCGAGCATCGGATCCCGGCGCCGACCCCCGGGCCCGGCACTCAGACGCCCGGCGCCGGGGGAGCGGAGCTTCCCGACAGCCCGATCCTGGGCGTCGTCCTCGTCGTGATCGAGCTCGTGGTCGCTCTCGGCTTCCTGCTGCTGCTCGCCTGGCTGTTCTGGCGCATGGCTCGTGCCCTCTGGGCCGGGCGCCCGCTGAGCCGCGAGACCGGCAGCGCGGTCGAGGTCGGTGAGATCTCGGGGGGCGGAGAAGAGCCGGTGGATGCGGGGGCGATCCGCACGGCGGCGGCGGACGCGCAGGAGGAGATCGACGGGCACCGTGACCCCGGTGATGCGATCGTCGCTGCCTGGGTGCGCCTCGAGGAGGCATCGGCTCGCGCCGGGCGGGCCCGAGTGCCGTCCGAGACGCCGGGGGAGTTCACGCTGCGGATCCTGCGCCGGCGGCCGGGACTGGACGGCGAGCTGGAGACCCTGCTCGGACTCTACGAATCCGTGCGCTTCGGCGGCGCGCGGGCCGATGAGACCGGGCGCGCCACCGCGCGTCGGTGCCTCGCGACCATCGAGGAGGCCTGGCGGTGAAGCGGTGGATCGTGCTGGTCGTGCTGTGGATCGTCATCGGCGTTCCCGTCGCGTTGCTGCTCAGCTTCCTCGGCGTCCCGCTCCCGTTCGGGATCGCATGGATCCTCGCCTTCGCCGCCGCGCTCCTGATCGCGCAGCAGAGCTTCCTCGATGAGTCCGGTCCGTGGCCTCCGCCACCACCCGAACAGTTCCAGCGCGGGTCCGATGTCTCTCGCCTCGCCTGGGCCGTGGACGCCCGCACCGGCGTCGTGGGGATCTCGCTGCGCCGTCGCGTCACCGCGCTTGCCGACCGGCGTCTGCGCGAGCACGGGCTGACCGCGCAGGACGCGGACGCCGACGCGGTCGACACGATCCTCGGACCGGGCTCGCAGGCCGTGCTCGTGGCCGCCGAGATGCGCCGTCCCGATCTCGAACGGCTCCTGCGCGCATTGGAGCAACCGACCGTCCCCTCGACCCGACCCCTGTCCGCCACGACGACCACGGAGTGAGCATGAGCATCGATCAGACCAGAGACGGCGATGCCGCCGCCATCACCGATGCGGCGGCGCGAGTACTCGCGGGCGTGCGCACCGCGGTCGTCGGTATGGACGAGCCGCTGACGCTGGCTCTGGCCACGATCCTCGCCGGTGGTCATGTGCTGTTCGAGGACGTCCCCGGTCTGGGCAAGACGCTCGCCGCCCGCAGCCTCGCGGCGGCGCTCGGGTTGGAGTTCCGACGGCTGCAATGCACGCCGGACATGCTCCCGGGCGACGTCACCGGATCCTTCGTGTACGCCCCGGACTCGGGGGAGTTCCGATTCCGCCCCGGTCCGATCTTCACCGGCCTGTTGCTCGCGGACGAGATCAACCGCACCACGCCGAAGACCCAGTCCGCGATGCTCGAGGCGATGGCGGAGCGTCAGGTGACGGTCGAGGGACGGCGGTACCCCCTGCCCGACCCGTTCCATGTGATTGCGACATCGAACCCGATCGAATACGAGGGCACGTACGCGTTGCCCGAAGCGCAGCTGGACCGGTTCATGGTGCGGCTCGCGGTGGGGTACCCGGAGCCCGAGAACGAGGCGGGCATCGTCGAACAGCGCATCCGTCGGCAGCGGGAGCACAAGGAGGTGGACGCCGTGATCGACGCCGTGGAGCTGCTCGCGCTCCAGGCGGCAGTCGAACGGATCCACGTCGAGGACGACCTGATCCGCTATGCCGTGCACCTTGCCCGTGCCACCCGTACTGCTCAGAACGTCGCGGTCGGGGCTTCGCCGCGTGGATCGCAGGCGCTGATCCTGCTCGCACGGGCCGTCGCGGCCATCGAAGGACGGGGCTACGTCCGCCCCGACGACGTCAAGCGCATCGCGGTCCCCGTGCTCGCGCACCGGCTGACCCTCACACCTCAGGCGTGGGCGCAGGGCGTGGATCCGGCGGGCGTCGTCGCCGCGGTCGTCAACGCGACCCCCGTGCCGCCGACAGTGGCGGAAGCGGGTGCGATCCGCACATGACTGAGAGCCACTCGACGCTGCGCGCGTGGTTGGACTGGCAGCGCACGCCCATCCTGGCTGCGGCGTTCGCCGGGGCGGTTCTCCTCGCGGGCGCGGGCCTGGTGTTCGGCCGTCCCGACGTGATCGCCGCAGGGCTCCCGCTCGCGCTCGCCGGGGTGTGGGCGCTGGCGCGACCGCCTCGATCGACGTCGATGGAGATCGAGTTGAGCGTGGACGCGGCGGCGGACCGGGAATCCGTGCAGGGCCGGATCGAGCTCGTGACGGACGCGGAGTGGATCCAGCTCGCCGTCGATCAGGGCGGCGAGCGCACGGGCGAGGTCGAGACGTGCCAGGGGGAGGCGGCGCGCACCCGCACCCGGACGCTGCATTCCGGTCCGTCCGAGGCGCTCGCCGTCTCAGCCCGGGCGCTGCAGCACGACGGCGCCTGGGCGAGCGCGCCGACGGCGCGTCTCTCTGCCATGTGGGCGGCAGCGCCGCGGACGCGGCGGGTCGCCGAGCTCCCGCTCTCATCGCGTCTGATCGGTCTGCACGGCGCCCACGACGGGCAGCGCGGAGGCACCGGCGGCGACTTCCGCGATATTCATCCGTACGCGCCGGGCGATGAGCTGCGCCGCGTGGACTGGCGTGCGACGGCGCGAATGGCCCGGCGTCCCGGCGAACTGCTGGTGCGGCGCACGAACGCGCTGAGCGACAGTGCCGTGGTCATCGCGCTGGACACCGCGGACGACCTGGGTGCGGTGGTGGCGACCTGGGGCAGCGGCGCGACCGCGCACAGCGGCCCCACATCGATGGACTTCGGGCGGGAAGCCGCGCTGTCGGTCGCGACAGCGGCGATCGGGGCCGGTGACCGCGTCGCATTCCATGCGCTCTCACCGGGCGGCCGTTCGCTGCGCAGCGGATCCGGCGCCCGGCATCTGGAGCGGCTGCGCGGCGTGATCGCCGGCACCGGCGTGGACGGCGACGGCACTCGGTACCGGCGCACACCACCGGTGCCGCCGGGGTCCATCGTGTTCGTGCTCTCGACGTTCTTCGACGGGGTCGCGGCGGATCTCGCGCTGCGCTGGAGCGCGGGAGGACAGGCTGTCGTGGCGATCGACGTGCTGCCGGCGCCGCGGACGCAGCGGCTGACCCCGGCGCAGAACCTCGCGATGCGCACCCTGCTGCTCGAACGTGCCGGCGTGCTCGAGGATCTCCGCGGCGCCGGAGTCGAGGTGATCTCCTGGGATGCGGACGATCCGATGGCGGCCCTCCGGATCGCGGCCCGCACCGCGCGACGCGATCGCGGACGCGGAGCGCGGAGATGAGGGGTCCGCATGAGCTGATCGCGCCGGGTTCGCTACCGGCACCGGTGCTGCGCATCGGCACAGCGGCGATCATCACCGGCGGCGTTCTGCTGCTGAACCCGTATCCGCTGTGGTGGTGGGTGGCGGGAGGCGCATCGCTCCTCTCGGTGATCGTCCCACGATCGATGGGGTCCTGGATCGGCATCGCGTGCATGGCGGTGGGCATGATCCTGACCGAGCCGTCGGCCGGCCGCACGGCCCTGGCGGTCCTGCTCATCCATGCCGCGCACGTCCTCGCCGCCTGGGCGTGGGCCGTGCCGTGGCGCTCCCGCATCCGGCCCGCCGTGCTGCTGCCCGGCGTGCGCCGTCTGCTTCTGATCCAGGCGATCGCGCAATCGGCCGCGACGCTCATGCTGCTCGCCGTGCCGCCGTTGCACGGACCCGGATTCGCCTGGCTGGCGCCGCTCGGCGCCGCCGTTCTCACCGGGGTGAGCGCCGCTGTTCTGCGGGTCTCGTGGGGGCCCGATCCCGCGCCGAAGACGCCTTCCAGCTCCCCGCCCGACGCTGATCGGATGCGCTGAGGGGCCTTCCGGATCCAATGTCGGCGGCCGCTCCTAGACTTGACGGGTGCCGATCGTACCCGTAACCAGCCCCGGAAGACTCAGCGTCCGAGGCGCTCGTGTCCACAACCTCCGCAACGTCGACCTCGAGATCCCGCGCGACTCGCTGGTGGTCTTCACCGGTCTTTCCGGATCCGGGAAGTCGAGCCTGGCGTTCGACACGATCTTCGCCGAAGGGCAGCGCCGTTACGTCGAGTCCCTCAGCGCGTACGCCCGCCAGTTCCTCGGCCAGGTCGACCGGCCCGACGTCGACTTCATCGAGGGACTGAGCCCGGCGGTGTCGATCGACCAGAAGTCGACGAACCGCAACCCGCGCTCCACGGTCGGCACGATCACCGAGATCTACGACTACATGCGCCTGCTCTGGGCGCGCATCGGCGTCCCGCACTGCCCCCAATGCGGTGAGCGGATCCAGCGGCAGACGGTGCAGCAGATCGCGGATCAGCTGATGGAGTTGCCCGAGCGCACCCGGTATCAGATCGTCGCACCCGTGGTGAGCCAGAAGAAGGGCGAGTTCGTCGACCTGTTCCGCGAGCTCGGGGCCAAGGGCTATGCGCGCGCGATCGTCGATGGCGAGCTCGTGCAGCTGGCCGAGCCCCCCGTGCTGAAGAAGAGCTACAAGCACGACATCGGCGTGGTCGTGGACCGCCTCGTGGCGGCTCCCGACATCCTCGGCCGGGTCACCGACTCGGTGGAGACCGCGCTGGGTCTCGCGAGCGGTGTCGTCCAGGTGAACTTCGTGGACGAGGAGGGCGACGACGCCTGGCAGTCGTTCTCGGAGAAGCTGGCGTGCCCCAACGGGCACCCGATCACGCTCACCGAGATCGAGCCGCGCACCTTCTCCTTCAACGCGCCGTTCGGCGCATGCCCCGCCTGCTCCGGTCTCGGCACCCGGATGTCGGTGGATCCCGAGCTCATGCTCGGCGACGAGACCCTGTCGATCCGCGAGGGCGCGATCATCCCCTGGACGACGCAGGGCAAGGGCCTGTTCCAGTACTACGAGCGCCTGCTCGAAGGCCTCGCGGTCGACCTCGACTTCTCTCTCGACACGCCCTGGCACAAGCTGCACTCCGATGTGAAGGAGGCGGTGCTGCACGGTGAGAACTACAAGGTCACCGTGAAGTGGAAGAACCGGTACGGCCGTGAGATGCGCTACTCCTCCGGCTTTGAGGGCGTGGTGCCCTACATCGAGCGGCAGTACCAGCAGGCGGAGAGCGACACCCAGCGCAGCCGCTGGGGCGAGTACCTGCGCGAGGTGCCCTGCCCCGTCTGCAACGGCGACCGGCTCAAGCCGGAGGTCCTGGCCGTGCGGGTGCACGGGCACTCGATCGCCGAGGTGTCTCACAAGAGCCTCGCCGAGGCGCAGCAGTTCATGCAGCGCCTCGAGCTGAGCCCGCGCGAGGCGAAGATCGCCGCGCAGGTGCTGCGCGAGATCCGGCTTCGACTCGACTTCCTGCTGCAGGTCGGCCTGTCCTACCTGAACCTGAGCCGTTCGGCCGGGTCCCTCTCCGGCGGCGAGGCTCAGCGCATCCGCCTCGCGACCCAGATCGGATCCGGGCTCACCGGCGTGCTCTACGTGCTCGACGAGCCGTCGATCGGTCTGCACCAGCGCGACAACCGGCGGCTCATCGAGACGCTGCTGACGCTCCGCGACCTCGGCAACACCCTCATCGTGGTCGAGCACGACGAGGAGACGATCGAGGCGGCGGACTGGGTGGTGGACATCGGCCCGGGCGCCGGTGTGAACGGCGGCCTGGTCGTGCATTCCGGTCCCTACGAGGCGCTGCTGCGTGAGAAGGCCTCGATGACGAGCGACTACCTGGCGGGACGTCGTGAGATCGTCACGCCGAAGAAGCGCCGTCGGATCGATCGCAAGCGCATGCTCAGCGTGGTCGGGGCGAAGGAGAACAACCTCCGCAACGTGACGGCGGACTTCCCCCTCGGGGTGCTCACGGCTGTCACCGGCGTGAGCGGATCCGGCAAGTCCTCGCTCGTCAACGACATCCTGTATCGAGTGCTCGCATCGCGGCTCAACGGGGCGCGCACGGTGCCCGGCAAGCACGTCAGGGTCACCGGCCTCGACAACCTGGACAAGGTCGTGCACGTCGACCAGGCCCCGATCGGACGCACCCCGCGCTCGAACCCGGCCACCTACACGGGCGTGTTCGACCGGATCCGCACGCTGTTCAGCGAGACGCCCGAGGCGAAGGTGCGCGGCTACCAGCCGGGCCGGTTCAGCTTCAACGTCAAGGGCGGGCGCTGCGAGGCGTGCTCGGGCGACGGCACGATCAAGATCGAGATGAACTTCCTGCCCGATGTGTACGTGGACTGCGAGGTCTGTCACGGCAAGCGGTACAACCGCGACACCCTGGCCGTGCACTACAAGGGCAAGAACATCGCCGAGGTGCTCGAGATGCCGATCGAGGAGGCCGCCGAGTTCTTCGAGCCGATCCAGGCGATCCACCGCTACATGAAGACGCTCGTCGATGTCGGGCTCGGCTACGTGCGGCTGGGCCAGTCGGCGACGACCCTGTCCGGCGGCGAGGCGCAGCGCGTCAAGCTCGCCACCGAGCTCCAGCGTCGCAGCAACGGCCGCTCGATCTACGTGCTCGACGAGCCCACCACGGGCCTGCACTTCGAGGACGTGCGCAAGCTCCTCGAAGTGCTGAACGGACTCGTGGACAAGGGCAACACGGTCATCGTGATCGAGCACAACCTGGACGTCATCAAGTCGGCGGACTGGGTGATCGACCTCGGTCCCGAAGGCGGATCCGGCGGCGGTCAGATCATCGCGACCGGTACGCCGGAGCAGGTGGCGCGCAACGCCGACAGCCACACCGGCGTGTTCCTCGCCGAGGTCCTCGGCACGGCACCGGCCGGAGCGCGCCCCGGCGCGCAGCGCGTGCTCGAGCGCAAGGCGGGTTGATGGCCGAAGAACTCCCGTACAAGCCGAGGCAGGGGGAGATCCCGACCGATCCCGGGGTGTACCGCTTCCGCGACGCGCAGGGCAGGGTGCTCTACGTCGGCAAGGCGAAGAACCTGCGGCAGCGGCTGTCGAACTACTTCGCGCCGCTGCGCACCCTGCACGAGCGCACGCGGCGCATGGTCACCACGGCCGCGTCGGTGGAGTGGACCGTGGTGCCGACCGACGTCGACTCCCTGCAGCTCGAGTACATGTGGATCAAGGAGTTCGATCCGCCGTTCAACGTGCGCTACAAGGACGACAAGTCCTACCCGTTCATGGCGATCACGCTCGCCGACGAGGCGCCGCGCGTGATCGTCACCCGCAACCGGCGGATCCCCGGCGCGAAGTACTTCGGGCCGTATCCGAAGGTCTGGGCGGTGCACGACACCATCGATCTGATGATCAAGGTGTTCCCGATCCGCACCTGCAGCGACGCCAGCTATCGCAAGGCGATGCAGACCGGGCGACCATGCTTCCCGGGCCAGATCGGCAAGTGCGGCGGGCCGTGCTCCATGAAGGTCACGATCGCCGAGCACCGGGCGATGGTCGACGACTTCATCGCCTTCATGGAGGGCGGCGACGAGCGCTTCACCCGCGACCTGACGCGGCGGATGCACGAGGCGTCGGCGGCGATGGACTACGAGAGCGCCGCGAAGTATCGCGATCAGCTCTCCTCGATCGAGGCGGTGCTGGGTCGCAGCGCCTTGGTGCTGCCGCAGGACGAGGATGCCGACCTGTTCGGCATCGCCGAGGACGAGCTGTCCGCCGCGATCCAGCACTTCGTGATCCGCGGCGGGCGTGTGCGCGGTGTCCGTGCGTCCACGCTCGACAAGGAGATCGACATCTCGGGCGCGGAACTCGTGGACCAGATCCTGCAGCGCGTGTATGGAGAGGCGAGCGGCGAGCAGGTGCCACGGCGTGTGCTCGTGCCGTCGCTGCCGGACGATACCGTAGAGCTCGAGGAGTGGCTGCGGGAGCGGCGCGGCAAGAAGGTGGAGATCGCCGTCGCGCAGCGCGGGCAGCGCGCGGAGCTGATGCGCAACGCCACTCTCAACGCGCAGCAGGCGCTCATCCGCCACAAGACCCGGCGCTCCAGCGACTACACGACGCGCACCCAGGCGCTCACCGACCTGCAGGACGCGCTCGGCCTCGACGAGGCGCCATTGCGGATCGAGTGCTACGACATCTCGCATCTGAGCGGCACGAACGTGGTGGCGTCGATGGTCGTGTTCGAGGACGGCCTTCCGCGCAAGGACCAGTACCGCTCGTTCAACATCGCCGAGACCACGGACGACACCGACTCGATGTACCAGGTTCTCACGCGCCGGCTCGCGCATATCGACGCACCCGAGGAGACTGCGGAGACCGCGGCTTTCGACGAGAACGGCGAAGAACTCGTCGTCACCGAACGCCGCAAGCCGCGGTTCGCCTACCCGCCGCAGTTGCTCATCGTCGACGGCGGCAAGCCCCAGGTCGAGGCGGCGGCGCGGGCGCTCCGCGATGCCGGCCGTAGCGACATCGGCCTGTGCGGCATCGCCAAGCGCCTCGAGGAGCTGTGGCTGCCGGGGGAGGACTATCCCGTGATCCTGCCGCGGACGAGCGAGGCCCTCTACCTCGTGCAGCGCCTGCGCGACGAGGCGCACCGCTTCGCGATCACCCATCAGCGCAAGCGTCGCCGGCGCGACATCGCCTCGATCCTCGCCGAGGTCCCGGGGCTCGGTGCGGCACGGATCAAGACGCTCCTTCGCCACTTCGGATCCGTCGCCGCATTGCGCCGCGCGGATGCCGCCGAGATCCAGGAGGTGCAGGGGATCGGGCCGACCCTCGCCGAGGCGATCCGCGTGCATCTTGCCGGGTCGGCCTCAGTGTCAGGATCCCGAGAGGGAGTCGAATCCGTCCTGGTCGGCGCTGGATCCGATTCCGATGCCGCTCAGACTCCGCCTTCTGGCTAGGCTGGACACGAGCGAGGAGGAGAGCAGATGAGCGCCGACCAGGGTGAGTTCCTGATCGTCACCGGAATGTCGGGCGCCGGGCGCTCGACGGTCGCGAACGCTCTCGAGGACCTCGGCTGGTACGTGGTCGACAACCTCCCGCCGCAGATGCTCCGTCCCCTGCTCGATCTCGCCAACCTCGGCGGTGCGGCTCTGCCGAAGGTTGCTGCGGTCGTGGACGTGCGCGGGCGCGATCTCTTCGACGGCTTCCCCGGAGTGGCTCGCGCGCTGCGCGAGCACGGATCCGTGCAGGTGGTGTTCCTCGACGCCTCCGATGATGTGCTGGTGCGCCGCTTCGAGTCGGTCCGGCGTCCGCACCCGCTGCAGGGCGACGGGACGCTGCTCGATGGCATCCGCACCGAGCGGACCAGGGTCGCCCCTCTGCGCGAAGCCGCCGACATCATCATCGACACCTCGAGCCTGAACGTGCATCAGCTGGCCACCAAGGTCAACGAGGTGTTCGCCGAGGAGGGCGCCGCGCGCCACAAGCTGACCGTCATGAGCTTCGGCTTCAAGTACGGGCTGCCTTCGGATGCGGACCTCGTGGCCGACATGCGCTTCCTGCCCAACCCGTTCTGGATCGACGAGCTGCGCGGCTCCACGGGTCTGGATTCCGAGGTGCGCGACTACGTGCTCACCCGTGATGGCGCACAGGAGTTCCTCGACGCCTACACGGCGGCGCTGCGTCCGGTGCTGGAGGGGTATCAGCGCGAGAACAAGAGCCACTCGATGGTCGCCATCGGCTGCACGGGCGGCAAGCACCGTTCGGTCGCGATGGTCGAGGAGCTCGCCGCGCGCCTGGGGCAGATCCCAGGGGTCGCGGTGACCGTCCGGCACCGCGATCTCGGGCGAGAGTGAGGCGGACCCGGCCGGTGATGAGCGCCGCGGCCAGGTAAGCTGATCCCTTGTGCCGAGATCCGGCGCCGCCCGTGAGAAGGAGACCCGTGGCACTCACCACCGACGTCAAGGCCGAGCTCGTCAGCATCCGGAACGCACCCCCTTCGGTGCGCGTCGCGGAGGTGACGGCGGTGCTGAGGTTCGCCGGGGGGCTGCACCAGATCGCTAACCGCATCGCGGTCGAGGCGGAGGTGGATGCGGAGCTGCTCGCACGGCGTGTCGCCCGTGACCTTGCCGAGCTTTTCGGCGTCCGTCCCGAGATCGCTCCGATCCAGGGCGCTTCCAGCCACGACGGCGCCAAATACGCTGTGCGGGTGATCGCCGCGGGCGAGACCCTCGCCCGGCAGACGGGGCTGCTCGACCAGCGCCGCCGTCCGGTGCGCGGCCTGCCCAACCGTCTCACCACCGGATCGCGCGAGGAGCTCGCCGGCCTGTGGCGGGGGGCCTTCCTCGCAGCGGGGTCGCTCAGCGAGCCCGGCCGTTCGGCCGTGCTCGAGGTCGCGTGCCCGTCGTCCGAGGCGGCGATGGCCCTCGTCGGCGCCGCACACCGGATCGGCATCGCCGCGAAGGCGCGAGAGGTACGCGGCATGCCGCGCGTCGTCATCCGCGAACCTGAGGGCATCCGCGCCGTGCTCGCCTTGATGGGCGCGTCCAAGACCGCCGCCGCGTGGGAGGAGATGCGTCAGCGCCGCGAGGTGCGCGCCGGCGTCAACCGGCTGGTGAACTTCGACGACGCGAATCTGCGCCGTTCCGCCCAGGCCGCGGTCGCCGCCTGCGCCCGCGTCGAGCGCGCGCTCGAGATCCTCGGCGACGACGTGCCGGAGCACCTCCAGACGGCAGGTGCGCTGCGCCTCGCGCACCGCGACGCCAGCCTCGACGAGCTCGGCCACCACGCCGATCCGCCCCTCACGAAGGACGCCGTCGCGGGCCGCATCCGCCGCCTTCTCGCGATGGCCGACAAGCGCGCTCAGACCGAGGGGATCCCGGGCACCGAAGCCGCCGTACCCGCCGGTTTCGACATCTGACACGTCGTATCGAGGGCCTGCGTTCCGGTCTGTGGAAACACGCCCGGACGCAGGCCCTCGTCGTCGTCACATCCGGAAGGATCCGGACAATCCGCGCGTTGCCGTCATTAGGATGAAAGACGTCCGCCCCGTGCGCACCACCGCGTTTCGGGGGACCGGCAAGCGCCGCGAGCGCGGCGCGGATTGGATGACATCGACATGGCGATCTACACGCTGCCCGACCTTCCGTACGATTTCGCGGCCCTCGAGCCGCACATCAGCGGCAAGATCATGGAGCTGCACCATGACAAGCACCACGCTGCCTACGTCGCCGGAGCGAACGCGGCGCTCGAGTCCCTCGCCGAGGCCCGCGAGAGCGGCAACCTGGCGAACGTGAACAAGCTTGAGAAGGACCTCGCGTTCAACCTCGGCGGACACGTCAACCACTCGATCTTCTGGACCAACCTGTCGCCGAACGGCGGCGGCCAGCCCGAGGGCGAGCTCAAGGCCGCCATCGACGAGTTCTTCGGATCCTTCGAGAAGTTCCAGGCGCACTTCACCGCCGCGGCCATGGGCATCCAGGGCTCCGGCTGGGCCGTGCTGAGCTGGGACCCGATCGGCGCCCGCCTGATCATCCAGCAGCTGTTCGACCAGCAGGGCAACACCGCGCAGGGCACGGTGCCGCTGTTCCAGCTGGACATGTGGGAGCACGCGTTCTACCTGGACTACCTGAACGTCAAGGCCGACTACGTCAAGGCCGCGTGGAACATCGCGAACTGGGAGAACGTCACCCAGCGCCTCGCTGCCGCGCGCGAGAAGACCAACGGACTGCTGGTACTGTCGTAAAAGATGGGCGTCCTGATGGGCGAAAAACCCATCAGGACGCCGTTGTCCGCGCAATCCGCAAGAATCACGCACTTCCTTGAGTAAGAACCAGGAGACTTTCGTGTCTGTCAAGATCGGTATCAACGGCTTCGGCCGAATCGGACGCAACTACTTCCGCGCAGCCCTCGAGCAGGGCGCCGACCTCGAGATCGTCGCGGTCAACGACCTCACCGACAACAAGACCCTCGCGCACCTGCTGAAGTACGACTCCGTGGGCGGCGTGCTCAAGGCGGACGTGAGCTACGACGACGAGAGCATCACCGTCGACGGGCACCACATCAAGGCGTTCGCGGAGCGCGACCCCGCGAACCTGCCGTGGGGTGAGCTGGGCGTCGACATCGTCATCGAGTCGACCGGGTTCTTCACCAAGGCCGAGCTCGCGAAGAAGCACATCGAGGCCGGCGCCAAGAAGGTGCTGATCTCCGCTCCCGCGACCGGCGACGACGCGACCATCGTGATGGGCGTCAACGAGGAGACCTACAACCCGGAGACGGACCACATCATCTCCAACGCCTCGTGCACGACCAACTGCCTCGCGCCGCTGGCCAAGGTGTTCAACGACGAGTTCGGCATCGTCCGCGGCTTCATGATGACCGCGCACGCCTACACCGCCGACCAGAACCTGCAGGACGGCCCGCACAGCGACCTGCGCCGCGCCCGCGCCGCCGCGATCAACATCGTCCCGGCCTCGACCGGTGCGGCCAAGGCCATCGGCCTCGTGCTGCCGGAGCTGAACGGCAAGCTCAGCGGTTCCTCGTACCGTGTGCCCGTCCCCACCGGCTCGATCGTCGACCTGACGCTCATCACGGACCGCGAGGACCTGACGGCTGACGAGGTCAACGCCGCGTACGCGAAGGCCGCCGCCGAGGGTCGCCTCAACGGCTACCTGCAGTACAACGAGGACCAGATCGTCTCGAGCGACATCCAGGGCAACCCCTTCTCGTCGATCTTCGACTCGACGCTCACCAACGTCTCCGGCAACCTGGTCAAGGTCTCCAGCTGGTACGACAACGAGTGGGGCTACTCGAACCGTCTGGTCGACCTCACCGAGTACGTGGCCGAGCGGCTCTAAGCTCATATCCATGACTCTGCGCACCCTCGAATCCCTGAAGGAATCGGTCGGTTCGCTCGACGGAACGCGCGTCATCGTCCGTTGTGACCTCAACGTCCCTCTGCGGGACGGGGTCATCACGGACGATGGCCGTGTTCGAGCGTCGGTGCCGACTCTCAAAGCCCTCATCGACCAGGGGGCGCGCGTGATCGTATGCTCCCACCTCGGTCGTCCCGAGGGCGCCCCCGACCCCCAGTACAGCCTGGCGCCCGTCGCGGCGCGCCTGGGCGAGCTGCTCGGGCAGCCGGTCGCATTCGCGGCCGACACGGTCGGCGCCGCCGCGCAGGACGCCGTCGCGGCGCTCCAGCCCGGTGGCGTGGTCGTGCTCGAGAACCTCCGCTTCAACCCGGGCGAGACCTCGAAGGACGACGCCGAGCGCCGCGCCTTCGCGGAGCAGCTCGCGGCCCTCGGCGATGCGCTCGTCTCCGACGGGTTCGGAGTCGTACACCGCAAGCAGGCGAGCGTCTACGACCTCGCGCAGATTCTGCCGTCCGCGGCCGGTCTGCTCATCGAAGCCGAGCTGACGGTCCTCGACCGCCTCACCGAGAACCCCGAGCGCCCTTACACGGTCGTGCTCGGCGGGTCCAAGGTCTCCGACAAGCTCGGCGTGATCTCGCACCTGCTGCCGCGGGTCGACCGCCTCCTGGTCGGCGGCGGAATGCTGTTCACCTTCCTCGCGGCACAGGGCCACGCGGTCGCCTCCAGCCTTCTGGAGAAGGACCAGCTCGAAACGGTGCGCGGCTACATCTCCGAAGCAGCCGAGCTCGGCGTGGAGCTCGTGCTCCCCACCGACGTGGTCGTCGCGGCATCGTTCTCCGCGGATGCCGCTCACGAGGTCGCCGCCGCCGATGCCATCGAGGCGACGTCCTTCGGGGCCTCGGGCATCGGACTCGACATCGGGCCGGACAGTGCCGCCCGCTTCGCGGATGCGATCCGCGGATCCAAGACCGTCTTCTGGAACGGGCCCATGGGCGTGTTCGAGTTCCCGGCCTTCGCCGCCGGCACCAGAGCCGTCGCGGAGGCGCTGACCGAGACCGACGGCCTGAGCGTGGTCGGTGGCGGCGATTCCGCCGCAGCCGTGCGTCAGCTCGGTTTCGCGGATGATCAGTTCGGTCACATCTCGACGGGCGGCGGCGCGAGCCTCGAGTTCCTCGAGGGCAAGAAGCTTCCCGGACTGGAGGTCCTCGGATGGGCATGAACAGCAGAACCCCGCTGATCGCGGGCAACTGGAAGATGAACCTCGATCACCTGCAGGCGGTCGCATTCGTGCAGAAGCTGCACTGGACGCTCAAGGACGCCAAGCACGAAGACGGCACGGTCGAGGTGGCGGTCTTCCCGCCGTTCACCGACCTGCGCAGCGTGCAGACGCTGATCGACGCTGACAAGATCCCCTTCGCCTTCGGCGCGCAGGATCTGTCGCAGCACGATTCGGGGGCGTACACCGGCGAGATCTCCGGTGCGTTCCTGGCCAAGCTCGATGCGAGCTACGTCATCATCGGCCACTCGGAGCGACGCGAGTACCACGCGGAGAGCGATGAGATCGTGGCGGCCAAGACCAAGGCCGCACTCAAGCACGGTCTGGTTCCGGTGATCTGCGTCGGTGAGACGGCGGAGGACCTGGAGAAATTCGGCGCGAGCGCCGTGCCCGCAGGTCAGCTCGAGGCGGCGTTGCGGGGACTCGACGCGAAGGCGGACATCGTCGTCGCGTACGAGCCCGTCTGGGCCATCGGCTCGGGTCAGGCCGCGACTCCGCAGCAGGCGCAGGATGTCTGCGCGGTCCTGCGTGGAGTCATCGCGAAGGTCCTCGGCGACGAGGCGGCCGCGCGGACTCGCATCCTCTACGGCGGCTCGGTGAAGTCGGCGAACATCGCCGGGTTCATGCGCGAGCCCGACGTGGACGGCGCACTGGTCGGTGGAGCGAGCCTGGTCGTCGACGAGTTCGCTGCGATCGTCCGCTATCAGAAGCACGTCGGGGTGTGACACGCGTCTCCGCCCCGAGCGGCGGAGACGTCTCGACGTATAATTGACCGTTACCCGGGATCCCGCGCGCCCGTGCGGGCCCGAGCGAAAGGCCGATCCGTGGATATTCTCCAGTTCATCCTGCAGGTACTGCTGGGCATCACCAGCGTCCTGCTGACCCTTCTGATCCTGCTCCACAAGGGGCGCGGCGGAGGCCTCTCCGACATGTTCGGCGGCGGCATGTCGTCCGCGGTCGGATCCAGCGGTCTCGCCGAGCGGAACCTCAACCGCTTCACGGTCGTTCTCGCTCTGGTCTGGTTCGTGGCGGTCGTCGGACTCGGCCTCATCACGAAGTTCGAGGCCATCTGATGGCGACCGGCGGCAACGCGATCCGCGGGACGAGGGTCGGATCGGGCCCCATGGGGGAGCAGGACCACGGCTATCACGCCGACCGCATCGCGATCTCGTACTGGGACGGGCTCGGCAACGAGACCGTGCGGTACTTCGCGGCGGGCCTGCCCGAGGAGGAGATCCCGGACATCATCGATCACCCGCACTCCGGACTTCCCGCCGGGCGGGACAAGGAGAACCCGCCGGAGATCGCGAAGGCGGAGCCCTACAAGACGCACCTCGCGTACGTGAAGGAACGCCGAACCGACGAGGAGGCCGAGCAGCTTCTCGGCGACGCCCTCGCACAGCTGCGCGAGCGGCGCGGTCAGTCCTGACTTCGTCGCGCACCGTCGCACCCGAGAGCCCCTGCTTTGAACTGACCCCCGGGAGTTGGACTGAGAAATCAGTTTCGACTCCTGGGGGTCAGTTCTTTGCATCCGAGGAGTTCACTTTCTGAGGCGCAGCGGTTGGCGGCGGTAGCGTCGTTTGAAGAGGGTCTCGCTGACAGGGCGGTATCGACC